>NZ_JAMYMR010000133.1:0-532 GCF_040318635.1 Mesorhizobium sp. M1066 | reverse complement strand
CAGCCCGCAACCACAGCCCAATGAGCCGTAGGATACGACGATCAGCGATCCTGTGCGCCACCATCCGCAGCAGCCACTCGCGTGGTCGACCGAGTCGAAGAAGCTGCGAATGTCGGCATCGAGCACCCAGTTCACACGCTGGCTCATGATCGCTGTATGCAGGGCATCAAGCGCCATGTGGGGGCTCCGCCCCGGCCGGAAGCCGTAGGAGAACCCCAGGAAGTCGACCTCGTAGATAGCACTCAGCACCTCGGCCACCGCGCTTTGGACGATCTTGTCTTCCAGCGCCGGCACCCCGAAAGGCCGTTTACCGCCATCGGGGAATGTAGACCCGCCGCACCGGCTGTGGCCGGTAGCGATCGGTGTGGACCCGTTCGCAGAGATCACGGATGTTATCCGTCAGCCCCTCTTCGTACTTCGCCACGGTCATCCCATCGACCCCAGCACTCGCCTGTCGCTTCTGTCGCCGAAACGCCCGGTAAAGGGCTTCTTCGTCGACGTGATGCAGCAGGGCCGTGAACCGGGTTTGGGC
>NZ_JAMYMR010000132.1:0-544 GCF_040318635.1 Mesorhizobium sp. M1066 | reverse complement strand
GCTACTCCCGTCGGGATCTCGCCGGTCGTGACAAGTCGCCAGAAGGCAATCAGTAGCTTGCGCGCCAAAGCCACGATCATTGTCTTGCGCGTACCGCCACGGCCATCGGCCGTTCTCGCGCAAAACCAGTGCGCCAGCGCGCTGTTCTTTTGGAATTGGAGGAACCGCCAAGCCAATAGGATCATGCCGTAGCGGACGCGAGCGTTGCCGGCCCGCGCAAGACCTTTCTCGCGCCTGCGTTGGCCGCTCTCATCCGGCGCCCCGGTAAGTCCGGCATAGCGGGCGACGGCTCGCCGATCACGGCATCAGTCCGCTCCTCGCCAATATCTTCCTGCACTACATCCTCGATCTCTGGGCCCACCAATGGCGTCGGCGGCCGCGTGAGAGAATCTCATTCACCAGCATGTCCGCAGTCTCGATACCGACACCGATGATCCGCGCAAGAAGGCGAACCATCGCGAGCGGACCCTTCTCCGTGTCCGGAACCACCGAGAGCTGCCGCAGCCGCTCCTGTTCGATCTCGTGGATTTGTTCACGCAACAGG
>NZ_JAMYMR010000131.1:0-581 GCF_040318635.1 Mesorhizobium sp. M1066 | reverse complement strand
CCCGCGCTGGCCATGCGCCGTCCCTTGATTGCCTTTTCCAGCCAGCCGATTTCCATCTCCGGAACCGAGGAGAGCAGCAGGTCGGTGTAGGCGTCGAAGGGCGGGCTCAGCACCTTGCTCTTGGGGCCGTAGCGTACCACCTCGCCGCGATACATAACCGCGATCGAATCGGCGATAGACTTCACAGTGGCGAGGTCATGCGTGATGAACAGATAGGCGACGTTCTCTTCCTTCTGCAGCTCGAGCAGCAGCTCGAGAATGCCGTGTGCCACCAGCGGATCGAGTGCCGAGGTGACCTCGTCGCAGATAATCAACTTGGGCTTGGCGGCAAGTGACCGGGCGATGCAGACGCGTTGCTTCTGGCCGCCGGAAAGCTCGGCCGGGTAGCGATCGGAAAAGCCCTTGCCCATCTCGATCTTGTCGAGCAGTTCGGTAACGCGCCTGTCGCGCTCGCGGCCGCGCATGCCGAAATAGAACTCCAGCGGCCGGCCGATGATGGTGGCGACGGTCTGGCGCGGGTTCATCGCCACATCGGCCATCTGGTAGATCATCTGCAACTGGCGCAAATCCTCCTTCGGCCG
>NZ_JAMYMR010000130.1:0-596 GCF_040318635.1 Mesorhizobium sp. M1066 | reverse complement strand
TTTCGCATGAAGATGATCGCCGCCGGCTACGAGGACGGCAACGACGCCAACCGGCTGCGCCGCGATCCGGTCTTCAAGATGGCCCAGGATGCGCTGCCGTCGGGTCGGGACCTGGCGTCGCAATCGACGCTGTGCCGGCTGGAGAACCTACCCGGCGTGCGGGAGCTGGTCGCGATGGGACGGGCGATGCTCGATCTCTATTGCGCCTCGTTCCGGCAAGTGCCGAAGCGGATCGTACTCGACATTGACGACACCTTCGACGCTGTGCACGGAGGCCAACAGCTTCGCCTGTTCAATGCCCACCATGACGAGTACGGCTTCCAGCCGATCGTCGTGTTCGATGGTGCGGGACGGTTCGTCAGCGCGATCCTGCGACCGGCCAAGCGGCCGAGTGGGGCTGAGATCCGCCCCCACCTGCGCCGTCTGGTGCGGGCGATCCAGATCAACTGGCCGAACATTCGAATCCTGCTCCGCGGCCATTATTGCAACCCGCAGGTCATCGACTGGTGCCGCGCCAACGACGTCGACTTCATCTTTGGCCTCGCGCCCACCACGACCCTGCGCAAGCATGTCGCGGATCTGGAGGCCAGCACGAC
>NZ_JAMYMR010000129.1:0-604 GCF_040318635.1 Mesorhizobium sp. M1066 | reverse complement strand
GAAGCCGGTGGGATAGAGGCGCTCGCGCCGCGCCGCAGAGGAAGGCCGCGATCGATGTCAGACCCGCCGTCGCCTGGCGAGCCGCCCGTGGCGCAGAGTGATGAGACCAAGAGCCGCGAAGAGCTGCTTGCGGAACTGAACCATCTGCGCATGGAGAACGCCTACCTAAAAAAACTGGAGGCCTTAACGCAGGGACACGCGCCCAAAAAGCGCAAGCTGTCCAAGCGTTAAGGCTGCTCTATCCGCTCGATGGTCTGCTCAAACTGGCAGGGCTTTCCCGCAGCACGTTCTACTATCGACAGAAGGCGTCCCGCGTCGACCGCCATGCTGGTCTCAAGGAGAAGATCAGAGCCGTCTTCGACAGCCACAAGGGCCGCTACGGTTATCGCCGGGTGGCTGCTGCACTGCGCCGGCTCGGTCATGTCGTCAATCACAAGGCGGTGCAGTGTCGGATGGTGGAGATGGGATTGAAGTCGCTGGTCAGGCCGAAGAAGTATCGCTCCTACAAAGGCGGCATCGGAAGGACGGCTCCCGATCTCATTCAACGCCAGTTCAACGCTGACAGCGCCAACCATAAATGGGTGACCGATGTGACGGAGTTCAA
>NZ_JAMYMR010000128.1:0-616 GCF_040318635.1 Mesorhizobium sp. M1066 | reverse complement strand
CCGCCTTGGAACTTGATGATGCGCTTGCGACCGGTGGCGGCGCGGGCAAGGCGCAGGGCGTGATAGGTCGCCTCGGATCCCGAATTGCAGAAGGCGACGAGATCCGCGCAAGGGATGCAGTCGACCAGCGCCTCCGCCACCTCGATCTCCAGCCGCATCGTTCCCGCACCGACAAGATCGATGTCTTGCGTGACCGCAGCGATGCGTTCACGCACCGCCGGATGACAGTGGCCAAGCACGTTGGCGCCGAAGCCGCAATGGAAGTCGGTGTACTGGTGTCCCTCGACGTCGTAGAGAAACGCACCCTGCGCCCGGGCAAAGACATGCGGTGCGCCGAGCCTGCGGCTCGGGCTGAGCAATCCGCCCGGCATCACCGCGCCGGCGCGCTCGATGAGTCGGGCTGTGTTATTCTGATCGATCATCGTTATGTCCGTGCATGGCTATGGTTGTCCGCCGCTCAGCCGAGGGCCTCGCGGACGGTGGCCTCGATCCCCGCCGCGTCCAGCCGGTAGTGCTTGTAGAGATGCGTTGGCGGCGCGATCAGGCTGTATTCGTCGCGGATGCCATGGCGTATCAACCGCGCCGGGCTGCCCGCCTCAGCCAGGATTTCCGCCAC
>NZ_JAMYMR010000127.1:0-622 GCF_040318635.1 Mesorhizobium sp. M1066 | reverse complement strand
GCAACAAACGACGATGACCTGGAGCGGCGTCGCCACGGGCATATCCGAGCTTGGCAAGATTGCAGGTGCCGGCTTGAACATGGCAGCAACGATAGAGCAGGAGAAAAAGGCGAAGCTGGACGCGGAGGACACCGAGATACGCTCTCGCGCCGAGGATGAAACCGAATACAAGTCGGCATATGAAAGGATGATCAACGATGTTCTGGAAACGCTTTCTGAAGTGAGACGCGCCGATGCTGAGACGCGGAGCAAAATCGCCAACATGGGATGAGCTTTGGAACCAGTTAAACCTGCGCAGGAAAAGGAATGAGGAATGTCGGACGTAAGCTTCCCAACTCTGACGTATGCCAATATTGCCGGGGGACGGGGCCGGGCGGCCGCATTGGCACAGCTGCTCCAGATGGAACGATATAATTATCTCGAGCATCAACTCACAGATGAATTCGAGGACATGGAGAAGCTGAACGATTGGCTGAAGAGCGCGAACTCCGCTTTGGCCGAGCTACGCGTCAACCGGCCCGCTGACGACAAGCAAGAGAACGAATATGGCACGTTTGTGGACGCGCAGGGCAAAACCCAGAGCGTCCACAAGTGGATGATCGACAACGGCATCCCTATTGAG
>NZ_JAMYMR010000126.1:0-691 GCF_040318635.1 Mesorhizobium sp. M1066 | reverse complement strand
GCCGAGCGCGGCCTTGCGGTCGATTACCGCTCGGTGTGGGAGTTCGTCCACGCCGAGAAGCTCAGTCACAAAAAAAGACGCTGATCGCGGCTGAGCAGGATCGCCCGGATGTGGCGCGCCGGCGGGCACAGTGGGCAAAGTATCAGGACCGCATCGATGCTTCCCGTCTGGTGTTCATCGACGAGACATGGACCAAAACCAACATGGCCCCGCTCAGGGGATGGGCGCCGCGCGGCGAGAGGATCAAAGCCAAGGTGCCACACGGCCATTGGAAGACAATGACCTTCCTGGCGGCGTTGCGCCATGACCGTGTCGATGCACCATGGCTCATCGACGGACCGATCAACGGCGAGCGTTTCCAGCTCTATGTCGACAAGGTTCTCGTCCCCACCCTCAAGCCAGGCGACATCGTCGTCATGGACAATCTCGGCTCACACAAGGGCAAGGCCGTGCGCCGCGCCATTCGCTCAGCCGGCGCCAGGCTGTTCTTGCTGCCGAAATACTCGCCCGACCTCAATCCTATCGAGAAGCTCTTCGCCAAGCTCAAGCACTGGCTGCGCAAGGCTGCCAAGCGAACAGTCGAAACCGTCTGTGACGCCATCGGCCAAATCCTCGGCACCGTCACGTCAACCGAATGCCGAAATTACTTCACAGAGGCAGGCTATGCCCAACCTAAATTCATCCCGCTCTA
>NZ_JAMYMR010000125.1:0-715 GCF_040318635.1 Mesorhizobium sp. M1066 | reverse complement strand
TCGGATTGACGAAATGCGTCATGCCGAACCGCTCGCCCCACTCCTTCTTGTCGTTGTTCAAATCGACGCCGATGATCATGTCGGCGCCGGCAAGTTTCAGGCCCTGGATCACGTTGAGGCCGATGCCGCCGAGGCCGAAGACGACCGCGGTGGCGCCGATCTCGACCTTGGCGGTGTTGATCACAGCACCGATGCCGGTGGTGACGCCGCAGCCGATGTAGCAGATCTTGTCGAAGGGCGCGTCGGGGTTGACCTTGGCCAGCGCGATCTCGGGCAGCACGGTGAAGTTGGAGAAAGTCGAGCAGCCCATATAGTGAAAGATCTTGTCCTTGCCGATCGAGAAGCGCGATGAACCATCGGGCATCAGGCCCTGGCCCTGGGTGGCGCGGATCGCCGTGCACAGATTGGTCTTGCGCGACAGGCAGGAATGGCACTGGCGACATTCGGGCGTGTAGAGCGGGATGACGTGGTCGCCCTTCTTGAGCGAGGTGACGCCCTTGCCGATATCGACGACGACGCCGGCGCCCTCATGCCCGAGGATGGCTGGAAACAGGCCTTCGGGATCGGCGCCCGACAGCGTGAATTCGTCGGTGTGGCAGATGCCGGTCGCCTTGATCTCGACCAGCACCTCGCCCTCGCGTGGGCCGTCGAGATCGACCTCCATGATCTCCAGCGGCTTTCCGGCGGCGACAGCGACAGCGGCGCGGGTTTTCAT
>NZ_JAMYMR010000124.1:0-752 GCF_040318635.1 Mesorhizobium sp. M1066 | reverse complement strand
TCGTCAGTGGTTGATCTGAATCCCCCCGCACGGGTCGAGTTGCGTGACCATGCTCGTTCTGTGCCGGCGGCGGTGCAGCCAGATCGCCCAAAAGTGGTCTCCGGTCCCGACAAGGGTCCTCTTTATTCCAACGATGCGACCCTTGTCGAAGGGCTGAGGTCAGCACTCTATGCCGGTAAGATCGGGGAGATCACGGTCAAGCGCCATGTAGATCTTCTTTTCGGCTTTGGTCATTGGCTCGTTGAAAATAACAAGCCGGGGATTGCGGATCGGCTTCACGATTCGTCGCTAGATCGGGATCGCAAGGAGTACGAGATCTGGGGTGGCGGCCCCTCGGCCGTGGCTGGGTCACTGGGTCGTCTCAAGACGTGGGCGGGCGGAGCGCCAGCGGTGGGCCGCCCTGCCCTGAATCCCCACCCTGCCGACGCCGTGCTCATCAGAGAGTACACAGCGGCTCTCATCAAAGCGTACGAGGCAGCGCCGACCGGGCCGAAACCCCGTACCGTTGAGGTCTATGGGTCTGCTCTTAGACGTTTCAGTCAATGCCTGGTTGAAAACAAAAAGCCGGGGATTGCGGATCGGCTTCACGAGCGGTCGCTGGATGAAGATGCCAAGCGCTATATGAAAACCGCTGAGATCAGTGCACTAGCTCATCTCCGGAAGTTCGCACCCGGGCGCGAAATTGCCCTTGCTGCTCGTCCGGAAGACGCAGTCGGCATGGAGGCTCGTGCCATTGGGGACGCCGCTGCGCA
>NZ_JAMYMR010000123.1:0-778 GCF_040318635.1 Mesorhizobium sp. M1066 | reverse complement strand
CCACGCGAGTGGCTGCTGCGGATGGTGGCGCACAGGATCGCTGATCGTCGTATCCTACGGCTCATTGGGCTGTGGTTGCGGGCTGGCGTCCTTGAGAGCGGCGAGAAGCAAGAGACGGACAGGGGTATTCAGACTCCATCGCGACCGAGCATCTGCAGGTCCACACCCGCGATCCGCAGGCAACCGCCAAGAAGGTTCGAAACTACGGCTCGCTCTTCATCGGTGAACTCGCAAGCGTCGTCTATTCGGACAAGTGCTGCGGTACGAACCACGCCCTACCGACGATGGCCGCAGCTCGCTACACCGGCGGTCTTTGGGTTGGTTCCTACGTTAAGATCGCCACCCACCAGTGGCTGGAAGAGCGCGGCGTCGCCGCGGTGGCTCCGGCTGCCGTGCGTCAGAGCGCGACTGAAAAGCTGGAAGGCCATCGCCGTGCTGCTGCGCTGCGGCTTAGCCCAAAGCAACTGGCCCCAATTGAGCAAGTCATGACACCGTCCGATCAGCACATCAAAGGTCCGTGCAGACGGACCCGGCAATTTGGCGCAGACGGGTTCAATAACCTGATTTCTACGAGGTCGACACGGTGTAATCCACTGTTCCACCTCGCAGCCATGCGGCCTAAGCGGGTGAAACTTCCGCGATCAGCCGTCGCTCCAACGGTGAACGAGGCACCTCAACGGACTTAGGGCCTAATCAACTGGTCGCGAACAACCAGGGGCAGCAGCGCGAGTATGGCGATGCCCGCCAGGCCAAAGAGAGTTCCGCGCGCGATCGCCGC
>NZ_JAMYMR010000122.1:0-800 GCF_040318635.1 Mesorhizobium sp. M1066 | reverse complement strand
TCGCCTGTCGCTTCTGTCGCCGAAACGCCCGGTAAAGGGCTTCTTCGTCGACGTGATGCAGCAGGGCCGTGAACCGGGTTTGGGCTGCCTGCCTGGCCGCCGCGTTCACCCGCTCGAGGTTCAGCGGCAAGGCAACCCGGCTCTGTGTCCGGACCTTGGCCTCCTCGCGCAGGCTCCCCTCAGGCTGGTCCCTTCCCTCCACTCGCCTCGTTTCCTTCGACGGCTTCACGGGTACTATGAACCAGTCCGACTCCCGACCTCAGCTCGGACGGCAGCTCTGGCAGTACCTTCCTGCTGTCCCCCGCTGGAGACCAATCCAGCGGACCCGGTCGGGCCTCTCATGTTCCGATGATTACCTTCCATGCGTGATCCGGCCATCGACCCCGACGGAGCGGCATCGTCTCGCGTAACGACGATGCTCATATTGCCTTCGTGACTAGGGAACACACTCGGCCTCCGCGAACATCCACCTTTCGAGGCTCATTCCCGCACCCCGCATGACTCCTGTCTACACTTCAGACCCCGCGTTGCCGTGACGCCCGCAAGACTCGGTCCCGGCTTGCCCGCTACGGCTTTGGCCGGATGGGACTTGCACCCACAAGCAATCATCAGCTTGGCATGACGTACTCCCGCGGCGTGGTGTAGCTCGGCGGTTACGAAGCCGCTCGCGAGCGCGCCGTTAGTAGCGCTGTAGATGCTATGGGCGGCGGCGAGCGCTACTCCCGTCGGGATCTCGCCGGTCGTGACAAGTCGCCAGAAGGCAATCAGTAGCTTGCGCGCCAAAGCCACGATCATTGTCT
>NZ_JAMYMR010000121.1:0-815 GCF_040318635.1 Mesorhizobium sp. M1066 | reverse complement strand
AGCTCGGCGGAAACGATCGGTCGGAGCAATGAGCAGGGCGGCGGACGCAGACGAGGATTCAATTTCGCCAGCGACGTTTGCGCCGCTCAGGAATCCGACGTTTCGCTCGATCTGGTTGGCCTCTCAAGTCTCCTCCCTCGGCTGGCTGATGCAGACTGTTGCCATCAGCTGGCTGATGGCAACGATTTCGTCTTCCGATCTGATGGTTGCGCTGGTGCAGGCTTCATCGAACCTGCCCGCTTTCATTTTGTCCGTCTTCGCCGGGGTTCTCGCTGACAATTACAGTCGGCGCCGGGTCATGATCGCCGGCCGCTGCCTTATGGTGATAGCCTCTGCGATGCTCACTGCGTCCGTGGCGCTGGGCTTTGTCAGTCCGTGGATGATTCTCGGCTTCAGCTTCTTGATCGCATGCGGCGGTGCTCTCAACGATCCGGCGTGGCAGGCCTCGGTTGGCGATATGGTGCACCGACGCGATGTTCCCGCTGCCGTCACCTTGCTCTCCGTCGGGTTCAACACTGTACGGACCGTGGGCCCGGCCCTCGGCGGCATCGTCGTTGCCTCGTTCGGGCTTTTGACAGCTTTTACCGTGACCACCCTCACCTATTTGGTCCCCCTAGGCACCATATGGCGCTGCAAGTGGAAGGTTCGCTCCTCACCTCTCCCGCGTGAGTCGATGAGGACGGCGATCTATGATGGATTGCGCTTCACGGCGATGTCATCGGAAATCAAGGCGGCGATCGCGCGCGGAACTCTCTTTGGCCTGGCGGGCATCGCCATACTCGCGCTGCTGCCCCTGGTTGTTCGCGACCAGTTGA
>NZ_JAMYMR010000120.1:0-866 GCF_040318635.1 Mesorhizobium sp. M1066 | reverse complement strand
TTGATGGTGACGACGATGCCGGCACCGACGGTGCGGCCGCCTTCACGGATGGCGAAGCGCAGCTTCTCTTCCATGGCGATCGGCACGATCAGCTCGACATCGACCGTGATATTGTCGCCCGGCATCACCATCTCGGTGCCTTCCGGCAGCGACACGATGCCGGTCACGTCGGTCGTGCGGAAATAGAACTGCGGACGGTAGTTGGTGAAGAACGGCGTGTGACGGCCACCTTCGTCCTTGGTCAGGATGTAGGCTTCGGCCACGAACTTCTTGTGCGGCTTCACCGTGCCCGGCTTGGCCAGAACCTGGCCGCGCTCGACACCTTCACGATCAACGCCACGCAGCAGCGCGCCGATGTTGTCGCCGGCCTGGCCCTGATCGAGCAGCTTGCGGAACATTTCCACGCCCGTGCAGGTCGTCTTGGTCGTCGGACGGATGCCGATGATCTCCAGCTCCTCGCCGACCTTGACCACACCGCGCTCGACGCGGCCGGTCACGACCGTGCCGCGGCCCGAGATCGAGAACACGTCTTCGATCGGCATCAGGAACGGCTTGTCGAGCGGACGAACCGGCGTCGGGATGTAGGCATCGACCGCAGCCATCAGCTCGCGGATCGCGTCTTCACCGATCTTCTTGTCCGAATCTTCCAGGGCAGCCAGAGCCGAACCCTTGACGATCGGAATGTCGTCGCCGGGGAACTCGTTCTTGGTCAAAAGCTCGCGAACCTCGAGCTCGACCAGTTCGAGCAGCTCGGCGTCGTCGACCTGGTCGACCTTGTTCAGGAACACCACGATCGACGGCACGCCGACCTGACGGGCAAGCAGGATGTGCTCGCGGGTCTGCGGCATCGGGCCGTCGGCAGCCGA
>NZ_JAMYMR010000119.1:0-949 GCF_040318635.1 Mesorhizobium sp. M1066 | reverse complement strand
GCATATGATGACAAGCATATCGAGCTCTATTTGAAGCTCATGGACGCTTGCGCCGACAGAGCCAGCGAAGAGGAGATGGCGCTGGATGTACTGGGTATCGATCCGGTCAAAGAGCCAATCCGCGCCCGTAAGGCCCTTCGCAGTCATCTCAAACGGGTGCTCTGGTTTATGCATGAGGGCCATAAGGAACTGCTTCCAAGCCGGCCGCCTCAATAACTGCGGCGCCGAACAAGGTTGCCTGAGAGATCAGGTGGCGCCCTCGGGGGATGCGAGGACACTTGAAAGCCGCAATCGGGTTATCATCGCCATACTGCGTGTGTTCGGCTCCGCACGGCAAGTGCCCTTGAGTCGAGGAGGAATGCACATGAAGAAGAAAGTTCATCTGGAAGCCTGCTGACCGATCCCTTGGGGCCCATAATCGGGTCCCAAGTTGTTCCCGACGAGCGTTGCGAGGGGCGGATGCAGGACCAGCCGGAAATCGAGCCCGGGCGTGAAACGAAGTCAACAGGTGCGAGGTTCGGCCTGCTGGTGTGGCTGTGTTGGCCGTAGGCGCCTTCATCTGGACCGGCTTCGGCGAAGGCATCCAGCAGGGCACGTCCAACGTCGTTCGGACTGTCATCGACAAGAGCATGCACTCGCCTTGGGCTCGGGCAAGCCCCCAACGCTCTTACAGAGGGCGAATGGTATCTCTCGGTGTACTACGGTCCCGACTTTACGGATGTCACCCCCGTCGGCCTGGGGCACCCCCTTCAAGGTGACATTCACGTCGGCCCCGGATTTGTCTGGCACCTACGAGAACGTTGCAGGGAGCGGCTCGGTAAGCGGCTTTGAACGACCCGGTCAACTCGTAATGACCTACTCCGGAGCAGATGGGATGTCCCATGGAGTTGCCATTCTCCAAGACATTCAGACCCACCTGTCTTCCAACAACGTCGAGCATGATTACGTG
>NZ_JAMYMR010000118.1:0-975 GCF_040318635.1 Mesorhizobium sp. M1066 | reverse complement strand
TAGATGTCGACCGAGACGTTCTTCAGCACCTTGATGTCGCTGCGGCCATAGGCGGCGGTGACGTTCTTCACCGACAGGAACGGCGACGTGCCGGGCTTCTGCTCCTGATGCTCGATCTCATGCACCGAGACCAACGCATTGGTGTATTCCTGGCGCGGCTCCTTGATGATCTGCCTTGTGCCGCCCCATTCGACTAGCCTTCCATGGCGCAGCACCATGATCTCGTCGGAGACCTGGGCGACGACGGCAAGGTCATGGGTGATGTAGAGCGCCGCGACATGGGTGTCGCGGATGGCATCCTTGATCGCCGCCAGCACGTCGATCTGCGTCGTCACGTCGAGCGCCGTGGTCGGCTCGTCGAAGACGATCAGGTCCGGCTCCGAGCACAGCGCCATCGCTGTCATCACGCGCTGCAGTTGGCCGCCCGAGACCTGGTGCGGAAAGCGCTCGCCGATGGTTTCGGGGTTCGGCAGGCTGAGCTTCTTGAACAGCGCAACCGCGCGCTTCTCGGCCTCGGCACGTGTCGCCGTACCGTGCAGCAGCGTGGCTTCCACCACCTGGTCCATCAGTCTGTGCGCCGGGTTGAAGGCCGCTGCCGCCGACTGCGCGACATAGCAGACTTCGCGGCCGCGTAATTTGCGGAAGCCGTCCTTGCCGCCCTTGAGGATGTCGCGGCCGTTCAGGATCACCTCGCCGCCGGTGATGCGCACGCCACCGCGGCCATAGCCCATCGACGACAGGCCGATGGTCGACTTGCCGGCGCCGGACTCGCCGATCAGGCCGAGCACCTTGCCCTTCTCGAGCGTCAGCGAGACATCGTGCACCAGCACGATGTTCTTCGGCGGCTCTCCGGGCGGGAAGACGGTGGCCTCGATGCGCAGATTGCGGACGTCGAGCAGCAGGCCAGGTTTCGCTTTGCTGTCGGCCATCACCCGCGTCCTCCCTTGAGGCTTGTCGTCCGGTTGAGCACCCAGT
>NZ_JAMYMR010000117.1:0-1029 GCF_040318635.1 Mesorhizobium sp. M1066 | reverse complement strand
GGCAAGCTTGAGCTGCGGGTTCCGCAGGACCGGGCCGGTCGTTTCTCCACCGAGCTGTTCGAGCGCTACCAGCGTTCCGAGCGGGCCTTGGTGGCCACGCTTGCGGAGATGTATGTGCAGGGCGTGTCGACCCGGAAGGTCAAGGCGATCACGGAAGAGCTGTGCGGTCATGCCTTCTCGGCTTCGTCGATCTCGGCCATCAACAAGCGCTTGGACGAGAGCCTGAAGGCGTTTGCCGAACGACCGCTTCAGGAGCCATTCCCCTACCTCATTCTCGATGCCCGCTACGAGAAAGTGCGCGAAGCCGGCATCGTGATGAGCCAGGCGGTGCTGATCGCGGTCGGCATCGACTGGGACGGGCGCCGGCAGATCCTGGCCGTGGAGATGGCCAATCGCGAGAGCCGCTCGGCCTGGAAGGACTTCCTCGTCGGCTTGAAACGACGCGGCCTCAAGGGCGTCGAACTGGCCGTGTCCGACGACCATGCCGGCCTGGTCGCGGCGATCGGCGAGGTGATCCCGGAAGCCGCATGGCAGCGCTGCTACGTCCACTTCCTCAGGAACGCGCTCGATCATCTGCCCAGGAAGCACGGCGACGATTGCCTGCAGGAACTGCGCTGGCTCTACGACCGGCGCGATCTCGCCGAGGCCAAGGCCGATCTCGCCGCATGGCTGTCCAAATGGTCCGCCCGCTACCCGCGACTGACCACCTGGGCGGAAGAAGCTATAGAACAGACGCTGACTTTCTTCCGGCTGCCGCGTCAGCATCACAAGCACCTAAAGTCCACCAACATGCTCGAACGGCTCAACGAGGAAATCCGCCGGCGCACCTATGTCGTGCGCATCTTCCCAAACGCCGAAAGCTGCCTGCGCCTCGTTAGGGCGCTCGCCGTCGAGACCAACGAAAACTGGATGGAGGCCAACCGATACATCAACATGGACGACCTGCGCGAGCACAAGAAGCTCGCTCTACGCCAAGCCGCATGACCAGCTTCATGATCGCCCATTTTGCAGAACTTGACGCACACAACC
>NZ_JAMYMR010000116.1:0-1046 GCF_040318635.1 Mesorhizobium sp. M1066 | reverse complement strand
CCTTGGCTTGGCGAAGTCGCCCGTACCACCTGAGGTTACAACCGCGGGAGAGCTTGGGATCTTCGCCTTCGTCACGCACGACCGAACAGTCGCTTGGTTCCAACCGTACGCACAAGGCAGGTTACCGTGAACAGGATTATTTGTGGAGTTGATGTTTCGAAAGATTGGCTGGACGCGCATGTCCGGCCTGGCGGAGCGGCAGCGCGCTTCGCCAACGATGCGGCGGGGATTGCAGCTCTTTGGCTGTTCTGCCGCAGCCATGGCGCAGCCCTTGCGGTGATGGAGGCATCGGGCGGCTATGAACGGCTGGGGTTCATGCTCTTGTGGGCGCACGGCATGCCGTGCGGCGTGGTCAATGCCAAGAGCGTGCGCCGTTTCGCCGAGGCGATGGGCTATCTGGAGAAGACCGACAGGATCGACGCCGCTGTCATCGCCCATTACGGCGCAGTCAAGAACACGGTGCCGACGCCACCGCCAAGCGCTGCCCAACAGCGGCTTACCGCGTTGGTTGGCCGGCTTTGCCAGATTGTCGGCGATGCGACCATCAACAAGCAGCGTAGAAGTGCCGCATGCGACGCCGAGGTATGCGCCAGCATCGAGGCGACGCTGGCCTTCCTCAAGCGCGAGCAACGGCGCCTGGAAGGCGAGATTGCCTCGATGATCGATGACGATCCGCTGTGGGCCAGGCTGGAGCGAGCCTTTCGTTCGCTCAAGGGCGTAGCCGGACGCACTGTCGCCCGTCTGATGGCCGAACTGCCCGAGATCGGCCTCATCTCCAACAAGGCCATCGCCAAGCTGGCAGGCCTGGCTCCTTTCGCCAACGATAGCGGCAAGCGCACCGGCAACAGGCATGTGCGAGGCGGACGCGCCGGGCCGCGTGGCATCCTCTTCATCGTCGCAGCTATCGTGGCCAAATTCGATCCTCATCTCAAAGCTTTCGCTCAACGGTTGCAACAGGCGGGAAAGCCAAAAATGCTCATCCGCATCGCACTCGCCAGAAAACTCCTGGTCATCCTCAATGCAAAAGCACGCGATGCGCGCAACGA
>NZ_JAMYMR010000115.1:0-1096 GCF_040318635.1 Mesorhizobium sp. M1066 | reverse complement strand
CGGCGCAAACGTCGCTGGCGAAATTGAATCCTCGTCTGCGTCCGCCGCCCTGCTCATTGCTCCGACCGATCGTTTCCGCCGAGCTAAACCACTTGGCGCGACACGATCCGATTACTGGTCGGATGCGTCAAATGCAGTCTTTGTATTATGGTCATCTAGCAGCGAGATGGCCCCGGGGGGACAATCGACCACAACAGTGACGCGATACGCAATCTTCAAGGGTGTTATCGAGTGATGCTAAGGGGTGAACTTCAAAAACTGCTGGAACGCACCCGTTTTGACCGGACAGGCAGCGTAGGCGATGACGCATAGGCTTGCGCCTATGTTTATAACTACGACTTCCGATCCGTTCTTGCATCCGCCGCGTGTTGAAGGGATCAACTCAGTGCAGCGCCGCACGACAACCGAGAAGGCCGCCTGGTCGATTCCCGAGATTAGAGTACGAGCGCCTGCCTAAAGGGGACATTTCATCCGAACAAATTCAAACACAGGTACCAGGCGCAACGTCGTCCTTCCGCCCCGGGCGAAGGCGCGATCGGAAATCGCATGATCCAAAGGGCCGTGTAGCTGACGTTTCAGCCAGCGGAAGAAACCGGCAACAGAGCAGCCGGCGTCGTCGCCGATCGCGCTTTGGCGAGATCGCGCTGATGTGCTTGGCAAACGCGACTCATGCCACTTGACCGACCCGGGAATTGGCAGCAGCGGCGCCGTCGAGTGCCGAACGAATGCCGTCGACTAACGCGTCGATCTCTCTTTCGGTGATTATGTAGGGGGGGCAGATTGCAAGCACATCTCCCATGTTGCGGATCATGACGCCGTGCTCGCGGCATCGCCGTTCGACATCGGCTCCTATTCTTCGATCAGGCTCAAAAGCGCGACGAGCGGCACGGTCCTCGACAATCTGAATCCCCGCGATGAAACCTTGGCCGCGAACCTCGCCCACGATCGGGTGGTCGCCCAGGACTTCGGCGAGCGCTCCATGCAGGTAATCTCCGAGACGGCGTGCCTGGCTCACGAGATCGATCTCGCGGTAGATCCTGATCGCCTCGGCGGCGACGGCGGCTGTCACCGGATGGCCGGAATAGGTGAAACCGTG
>NZ_JAMYMR010000114.1:0-1126 GCF_040318635.1 Mesorhizobium sp. M1066 | reverse complement strand
CGGCATGGCAACTGTGTTCATGCGAAAGCTTTTTTATCACGGATGATGGCGTTTAGGACGACGAGGAGCTTCCTTGCGACGGCGATGATAGCCTTCTTCTTTGACGCTGAGCGGGCTGCGATGGCGCTGTAGAAAGCTCTGAAGCGATCACAGGTGCGGATGGCGCCCAGCGCTGCCATGTAGAGGGCACGGCGCACGCGCGGTCGGCCACCCTGGATCTGACTCCTGCGATTGAGCTTGCCGCTCTTGTTGTCGAAAGGGGCAAGGCCGGCCAGTGCTGCGATCGACTTGGGTGACCGCTGGCCGAGCTCGGGCAGGTGGGCCAGCAAAGAGAGCGCGGTGATCTTGGAGACACCGGGCACGGAGACCATCAGCGCGTTGTCGCGGGCAGTATCCTCGACTTGACGAATGGTTTCGGCGATCCGGCTCTCGAGCGCCTTGATCCGCGTGTTGAAGCTGGCGATCAGCTCTTCGAGTTCGGCGATGACAATCTCGTCGAAGGCCTCGCTGCGAAGCTTCTTCAATCTTGCCCTGATATCGACCAGTTGGTCGCGGTGGCGGGCAAGCGATTGAAGGTGCTCACCTTCTTCGCGTGGCGCCGGCTCGGCTTCAGGGTGATAGCGACGGCCATAGCCGCTCAACATCCTGGCGTCGAGAGGATCGGTCTTGGCGCGCCGCGCCGTCGACTTCGCATAGTGGTGGGTGTGTGCCGGATTGTGCCGCGAGAATGCAACGCCTGCCTTGGCCAACGCATGGCGCAGCAACCGGTCATGGACCCCTGTCGCCTCCATGACGACGAAGTCTCGACTGGGCTGAAGGCCTGCCACGTAGGCCGTGATCGCGTCGACATGGTTGTCGATGCGCTGGCAACGGCTGCTTGCCTCATCAAAAAAATCGAGCCACTGCTTGGAGATGTCGCAGCCGACATAGTTCTGCATTATCATGTCCACGCCTCTTCCTGTGGTGCGGGGTCTGCTGGTTACAGCCCCGTGCAACTGTTCAGGTTGATGGTTCACCGGTGGGAAGGGACCGAGCCATGCCACGGCCTGTCCTCGAAAGGACGACCAGGATCCCCTCGGTCTCCTTCCCACTTCAGACATAGCATGGGAACAACACACAGGATCCT
>NZ_JAMYMR010000113.1:0-1196 GCF_040318635.1 Mesorhizobium sp. M1066 | reverse complement strand
GGATCGTAGTGGGTGACGTAGTGGAGTTCGCGCAGGGCGGGGATGACGAGGGCGGTGTCTTTGTAGGCCTCATGCTCGATGAAGCGCGCGGTCTCGGGCCCCGGCCTGGGCTTGCCGATGACGGGCCTGCCCTTTTTGTCGACGCAGTAGATCAGGATCGGCAGCAGCAGGCCGTGGTTGGGGTTGTTGAGGTCGAGTAGCGATTTCCATTTTTTGATGTTGAAATTGATGGCCGCGTAGAACCCCTGGCACCACGGCCGCGGGTCGATGCCGCCGCTGGGCTTGGTAGCGAATCGGGGCGCATAATCCTGCGGTCTGTCGAAGAGCGTCTCGTTGATCCGGTTGTGGATCCTGGCGACGCTGGCAAACACGGCGTGATCGGTTGCAGAGCCTTTGGCCAGGACGTCGCGCCGCAACCCCATGAGCGGGCACATCCAGTCTTGCGGGTCCGCGAACCGCGGCCCGGTGACCGCCGCGGTTACGAAGCCATCCAGCGCCGACATCGTCCGCACCAGCGGGCGGGGGTTGGTCTTGACGGCCATCCAGGCCTCCAGCGCCTCGTCCGACAGCGCCATGTCATCGATCGCGCTCATGCCGCCAACGGGAGCGGCATCGCTTGGCGGCGTGCCCAGTTCCACGGCATCAGCTCATCCCATCGCGAGGCTGGCCAGTCGTTCTGGATGCGCTCGGTGACATCGGCCATGTAGGCTTCGGCATCGACGCCGCAGAGCTTGCAGGTCTCGATGATGCTGAGCACGACCGCTGACCGCTCCGCCGCGGCGAAGCTGCCCGAGAAAAGCCAGTTGCGCCTTCCGACCGTAAATCCACGAATGGCCCGCTCCGCGATGAGGTTGTCGGGCTCGAGTTGGCCATCGTAGAGGAAGCGATTGAACGCGCGCCATCGGTTGGTGCCATAGGCGAAGGCCTTGGCGATATCGGCATGGCGCGACAAACCCTTGCCCTGGCGCATGAGCTGTCGTCGCAGCGCGAGGACCAGTGGTCGGGTTCGCCTTCGTCGTGCGGCCAATCGCTCGGCGGGCGGCAGCCCCCGTATCTCTTCCTCGATCCGGTAGATCGCCTGGATACCGGCCATGGCCGTCGTGCTGAGCTCGGTCGGCTGGCTGTCGTGAACGTCGAATATCTTGCGGCGCAGATGGGCCAGGCAGGCAGCTTCTCGAATTGCGCCACCCTTGTAG
>NZ_JAMYMR010000112.1:0-1241 GCF_040318635.1 Mesorhizobium sp. M1066 | reverse complement strand
GCAATCCTGAAAGAAGTCAGCAATTAACCAGCAGGTCACGTGACATGCTGCTTAGCGACTTCGCGCCTTTCTCGGTCACTCGGACAGTCTCACTGAAGACGTAGCCGTCATTCTTCTCAAAAATGCCGATGAGGACGTGGAAGGTCATGTTGGGTTCAATCACGGTGTGGTCGTCCTCCTGGAAGCTGATTCCGCTGTCAACCCAACCGTGGCCGATGGAGTAGCCGCTCCTGGATTCCTTACGCACGCCGTATGGTTTAAAGGCGCGCTGGAACGCTTGCGAAACTTCAGAGCACGTAACTCCCGGCCGTATCGTTTCGACCTCTGCGAGGAAACCGTCCAAAGCGGCTTGATGTAAGTGCCGAGCCCGAGCGGTCGGCTCACCCAAAAAAACCGTTCGTGACAAGGCGCAGACATAGCGGTGTCGGAAAGCGCCAATTTCGATATTCGTCTGACAGCCCATCTTATAGCTTGCGTCGGACCACGAAAGGTGCGGTGCGTTGGCGGGAGAACCAACAGGCATATATGGAAATTGGCAAACTCCCCCCGGGATTTCCGGTGTGCCTTTGACCAAAGCACTCACTATAGCGGCGCCCACGTCACATTCGCGCGCTCCAGAAGCAATCTCAAGCCGGCCCACCTGCATGGCCCTATCCACAATCTTGCCGGCTTGCTCCATGTAGGCAAGCTCGGCTGGTGATTTTACCTTCTTCAGTTTAGCAATCATTCCATCGGCATCGATGAACTTCGATGAGTCCAAGCTGTTACCGAGAGCGGCATGGTCTTTCACTCCAAACGTCTTGGCCGTCAGTTCGACCCCGATTCGGCTTGACTTAGTGCGCTCGCGGATTAGATCGCCAATCGGCTCCCATGCCGTCCGCTGGCTCGACCCAATGTACTTCTCTGGATAACTGAGAATGCGCGACTGCGGTAGGTATGAGGTGGGCGTTGCACACAAAGTGTCGATTTCGCGCAAAATCAGCCACGGATCTTCATCTTCTTGACACACGAGAGCGAGCTGCGGAACGTAATCCGAGTATCCGTCATAGCCGGTGAGGTAGTTCATATTATTCTCGTCCATGACAAGCAGCGCATCCATTCCGCGCGCCGCCATTTGCTGTCGCAGCCGAGCAGTGCGCTCGCGGTATTCCTGCTGACTAAATCCAGGTACGCGTCCCTGTTGACTAGATGTAGGCATGAGCAGCTTTCTCCTATCTTGATAAATGTCGATCGCAGGAGGC
>NZ_JAMYMR010000111.1:0-1273 GCF_040318635.1 Mesorhizobium sp. M1066 | reverse complement strand
ATTCGGGATCCGAGGCGACCTATCACGCCCTGCGCCTTGCCCGCGCCGCCACCGGTCGCAAGCGCATCATCAAGTTCCAAGGCGGCTATCATGGCTGGCACGACTATGTCGCCATGAACGTACAGTCGCACGCGCAGGCGATCGGCAAGTACGATCCAATCAGCGCCGGCATCCTTGAGGATGCCGCCCGACACACGATCGTGCTGCCTTACAATGATGCCGGCGCCGTCGAGGATTATCTCAAGGCCAATCCGGGCGAGGTCGCGGCGATCATCATCGAGCCAATCGCTCACAATATGGGGTCGGTGATGGCGACGGATGTTTTTCTGCGCGACCTGCGTCGCCTGGCCAGCGATCATGGTGTCGTGCTGATCTTCGACGAGGTCATAACCGGCTTTCGCCACGCGCTCGGCGGCTATCAGTCGATCGCTAACGTCACGCCTGATCTGGCGACCTTCGGCAAGGCGGCCTCATCAGGCTATCCCGTCGGCGTGGTGGCCGGTCGTCGCGATCTCATGGAGCTCGTCGGCCGGACCGGGGAAGGATCCGTGTTCATGGGCGGTACTTTCAACGGCACGCCGTCGACGCTCGCCGCCATGCAGGCGACGATCGAGGAGCTGTCGAAACCAGGCTTCTACGACCGCCTGTTTGCCCTCGGCGCTTTCATGCGCACGCAGCTGGATGGCATTATCGATCGCCTCGGCCTGCCCGCGCAGAGCGCCGGGTTTGGCTCGGTCTGGCTGATCTATTTCCTCAGCGGTCCTTACCGCGACTACCAGGACTTGCTGCGCAACGACGATGTCTTCGATCTCGCATTCCGCAAGCAGATGGTGGCGAACCGGCTGATCGGTCAGCCGCTTCCGCTCAAGCGTCTCTACCTGTCAGGAAGCCATGACCGGGCGACAGTCGAGAAATCGCTGGATATCATCGAGACAATCCTGCGCAAGCTCTCCGCTGGGAAACCCGCCAGTTCTTAGCCTTTTTCGCAACCGGACTTATAGGATATAAGAGCTGCTCGTACCTATCCGTTGCCGATTCGGTGCGGCCAACATGCAGCGGTGATTCATGAACACGATGCAGCCAATCGAGCAAGGCAGTCTGTCGGCGAGAACCTATATCTCGCTGCGCGAAGCCCTGATCGCCGGCAATTTCCGGCCCGGCGAAAGACTGTTGATGCAGGATCTGGCGCAACGGCTGGGCACCAGCGTCACGCCTGTGCGAGAGGCCTGTTTCAGGCTCGTCAGCGAGCAGGCGCTGGAACTGCGGTCGGGGC
>NZ_JAMYMR010000110.1:0-1273 GCF_040318635.1 Mesorhizobium sp. M1066 | reverse complement strand
TGACCTTGCCCCTCTGATCTAATCCGGTTTGAAGTTCGTTCTGGCCCATCGAGAGGACCAGGACATGAAACGTAGCCGCTTCTCTGAAGAGCAGATCATCGGAATTTTGAAGGAACACGAGGCCGGGGTATCGGTTGCCGATCTGTGCCGCAAGCACGGGGTCAGCGACGCCTCGATCTACAACTGGAAGGCCCGCTTCGGCGGGATGGATATCTCCGAGGCTCGGCGACTGAAGGCGCTGGAGGACGAGAACACGCGGCTAAAGCGGCTTTTGGCCGACGCCATGCTCGACAATGCCGCGTTGAAGGATCTTGTGGGAAAGAAATGGTGACGCCCGCGGCCAAGCGGAAAGCTGTCGCTCGCCTGAAGGAAGGCTTCGGGATGAGCGAACGGCGGGCGTGTAAAGCCATCGGCTGTTGCCGCATGACGGTTCGCTACGAGACCAGCAGGCCGGACGACCGCGAGGTTCGCGAGCGGATGAAGGCAATCGCGCAGGAACGTCGTCGGTTCGGCTACCGGCGTCTTCTCGTGATGCTGAGGCGGGAGGGCCTGATCGTGAACCACAAGAAGCTGTTCCGGCTCTATCGGGAGGAGAAGCTCGCCGTTCGCCGCCGTGGCGGCCGCAAACGGGCGATCGGGACAAGGGCGCCGATGCTGGTGCCGCTGAGGCCCGACGAGCGCTGGTCGCTCGACTTCGTATCGGACCAGCTCACCGACGGGCGCCGCTTCCGCATCATGGCCGTCGTCGACGACTGCACGAGAGAGTGCCTGGCACTCATCGTTGATACGTCTCTCTCGGGCATGCGGGTTGCCCGCGAATTGGACCGGCTCATTGCCGAGCGCGGCCGGCCGAGGATGATCGTCAGCGACAATGGCAGCGAGTTCACCTCGAACGCCATCCTTTCCTGGGCGGATCAGAGCCGCGTCGAATGGCATTACATTGCGCCCGGCAAGCCGATGCAGAATGGCTTCATCGAGAGCTTCAACGGCCGACTGCGCGATGAACTGCTCAACGAGACGCTGTTTACCTCGCTGGCTCAGGCGCGCGTCGCCATCGCCCTGTGGCGCGCCGATTACAACACCGCCCGGCCGCACTCCCAAATCGCCTGGCAGACACCGGCCGAGTTCGCCGGCACCTTCAATCCGCGACGGTCGCTCGCGCTGCGCTATGCCAAAGGCTCCGCGCCAGCGCCCGTCCCTTCACCCGCCCAGCAGGGCACAACCCACGCCGGAAACGAACTCAAAACTGGATAGAAACTGGGGGCAAGGTCAA
>NZ_JAMYMR010000109.1:0-1273 GCF_040318635.1 Mesorhizobium sp. M1066 | reverse complement strand
TGTTTGGACCGGAGACATCGCGAACAGGTGTGCGAGGACATCGCGAACAGTTTTGTCACTTATCGTCTGCAGAGGTTGAGGTCGACTGTTTCTATTTTCTGATGTCTGAAGAAGGCTTGGAAGACGCCGTCCTTGCCGGTGGGGGTGAAGGCCACGGCTTTCCCTCCAAATGCCTTGGAGAAGCGCAGGATGTAGCCGCACAAGGCGACGCGGCCCTCCTTCTGGACCTTGCGAACGATGGCGCCTTGTGGGTAGTCGAAAGCTTCGACGGCCTCGCAGAAGGAGCGCGGCGAGGGTGTGTATCTGTCGAGGGGGACGCAACCCTTGAGGCCATCGTGAGGTCTTTCGGTGTTGTAGAGGTCGCGCCAGGCATCGAAGGCTTTCTGCGCGCGATCGAGATTTTCGAAAGCAGGTCCGGCCATCGCTTCGGCCTTGAGCGAGCGGTGGAAGCGCTCTTCCTTGCCCAGCGTCTGCGGATGCAGAGGCCTGGAATGGGAGACGGCGACGCCGTGCTCGATCAGCCAGACGGTGAAGCGTGTGAAGTTGCTTCGTCCGCCATCTCCCCACGGTGGGCCGTTGTCGAAAGCCATGCGCTGCGGCAGTCCATAGCGGCGAAAGGCGACAATCAGGTGGGCTTTGACCGTTTCGCCGGTCTCGTTGATGCAAGCCTGCAGCACGACGGAGAAGCGCGAATGGTCGTCGAGCGCGGTCAGCGGATGCAGCCGGCCGCCCTGCCGCAATGCGACATGGCCCTTGAAGTCCATCTGCCACAGATCGTTGGGGGCGGCATGCTCGAAGCGCCCGAACGGCTTGGCTCCACCCCCGAGCAAACCCAGCTCGACGCCATTGCGGTGCAGGATCCCGGTCACCGTGGAAGGTGCCGGCGAACCGGTTCCCTCGCGCCGCAGGACCTTGGAGATCTTGCGTCCGCCCCAGGCCGGGTGCGCCCGGCGCATGCCAAGAACCGCCGCCTCGACTGCATCCGGGCTGCGCGCCGGGCTCGTCGCTGGACGGCGCGATTGCTCCGCAAGCCCGGCCTCGCCATGGGCGCGATACCGCGCGATCAACTTGTGACCACAGGTTCGGCCAATCCCGAAACGACGACAAAGCGCACTGACATTGCTGCCATCCTGCACCGCAAGACGCACAAACTCCAACTTCCCATCCATCACGCTGGTGTTCCCAAATGGCATCGCGAACCTCCCGGCGCAAAGCACGCCAAACTGTTCGCGATGTCCTCGCACACCTGTTCGCGATCTCTCCGGTCCAAACA
>NZ_JAMYMR010000108.1:0-1273 GCF_040318635.1 Mesorhizobium sp. M1066 | reverse complement strand
ATTCGGGATCCGAGGCGACCTATCACGCCCTGCGCCTTGCCCGCGCCGCCACCGGTCGCAAGCGCATCATCAAGTTCCAAGGCGGATATCATGGCTGGCACGACTATGTCGCCATGAACGTACAGTCGCACGCGCAGGCGATCGGCAAGTACGATCCCATCAGTGCTGGCATCCTCGATGATGCCGCCCGTCACACCATCGTGCTGCCTTACAACGATGCCGAGGCCGTCGAGGATTATCTCAAGGCCAATCCAAGCGAGGTCGCGGCGATCATCATCGAGCCAATCGCTCACAATATGGGGTCGGTGATCGCGACGGATGTTTTTCTGCGCGACCTGCGTCGCCTGACCAGCGATCATGGTGTCGTGCTGATCTTCGACGAGGTCATCACCGGCTTTCGCCACGCGCTCGGCGGCTATCAGTCGATCGCCGACGTCACGCCTGATCTGGCGACCTTCGGCAAGGCGGCCTCGTCAGGCTATCCCATCGGCCTGGTGGCCGGTCGGCGCGATCTCATGGAGCTCGTCGGCCGGACCGGGGAAGGATCCGTGTTCATGGGCGGTACTTTCAACGGCACGCCGTCGACGCTCGCCGCCATGCAGGCGACGATCGAGGAGCTGTCGAAACCACGCTTCTACGACCGTCTCTTTGCCCTCGGCGCTTTCATGCGCACGCAGCTGGATGGCATCATAAATCGCCTCGGCCTGCCCGCGCAGAGCGCCGGGTTTGGCTCGGTCTGGCTGATCTATTTCCTCAGCGGGCCTTACCGCGACTATCAGGACTTGCTGCACAACGACGATGTCTTCGATCTTGCATTCCGCAAAGAGATGGTGGCGAACCGGCTGATCGGTCAGCCGCTTCCGCTCAAGCGTCTCTACCTGTCAGGGAGCCATGACCGGGCCACGATTGAGAAGTCACTGGATGTTATCGAGACAATCCTGCGCAAGCTCTCTGCTGGGAGACCCGCCAGCTCTTAGCCTTTTTCGCAACCGGAATTATAGGATATAAGAGCGTCTCGTACCTATCCGTTGCCGATTCGGTGCGGCCAACATGCAGCGGTGATTCATGAACACGATGCAGCCAATCGAGCAAGGTAGTCTGTCGGCGAGAACCTATATCTCGCTGCGCGAAGCCCTGATTGCGGGCAATTTCCGGCCCGGTGAAAGGCTGTTGATGCAGGATCTGGCACAACGGCTGGGCACCAGCGTCACGCCTGTGCGAGAGGCCTGTTTCAGGCTCGTCAGCGAGCAGGCGCTGGAACTGCGGTCGGGGC
>NZ_JAMYMR010000107.1:0-1376 GCF_040318635.1 Mesorhizobium sp. M1066 | reverse complement strand
CCGAGTTCGATGCAGGCCGATATAGCGCTCGCCATCGGCCGTGACGAAGATCATCGAGCGCGCCGTCGGTGGTTGTCCCACTAGGCCGTGAACTCATAAATGCGGTATGACTGAGATGGGTGTGGAAAGAGGACATCCGCTTCTATAGGGATGGAGGATGGTAGACCCACTACTTCTCACCTTCGTTGCACCAATAGTCGTGATCGTTGCCTCCGCTATTGGCTTGCGGTTCGGTTTCCCCCTTTAGCTCGCCATTCCATTTGATGCCGTTGTTTTCGTGGTGGCCGGGTATTTTCTTCATGAGGGCGTTCAGCAGAGCTGCCTCATTGCTGAAAGCGAATGCATTGGCGCAACAGCCACTGCCTACATCGTCTCCGGCTTCTGGTTCATGGCCGTTGTGACCCTGATCGCCAGCGCTGCCCGCAATTTAAAGAAACAGCGTAAGGGCGCAGGACACAAACCTTGAGCGTCCGCAACAGGTTCCGACTTAGGCTTTCATATTGCGGCGGAATATGATTCAGGCTCCGCATGAGCCGATATGACCTGAACCACTTCGAATGGCGCGTGATCGAGCCGCTGTTGCCCAACAAGCCGCGAGGGGTGCCGCGCGTCGATGATCGGCGGGTGCTAAACGGCATCTTCTGGGTGCTGCGATCCGGTGCGCCTTGGCGCGACCTGCCCGGGCGTTATGGACCGCGCACCACCTGCTACAACCGCTTCGTCCGATGGCGAAAAGCAGGTGTGTGGGACCGCCTCATGGACGCCATCACCAAAGCCCATGACGGCAAGGTGCAGATGATCGATACCTCCATTGTTCGCGTCCATCAGCAGGGTGCGACGGCAAAAAGGGGGGTCGAGATCATTGTCTCGGTCGATCCCGAGGCGGGCTGACAACCAAAATCCATGCTCTTGTCGATGCCAAAGGCAAGCCGATCAAGCTGATGCTCACGGCAGGCCAGATGAGTGACATCGCCTCCGCAGCGGACTTGATCACGGATTTGCCCGAGGGTGCCATGCTGCTCGCCGACAAGGGCTATGATGCCAACGCCTTGCGCAATGTCATCACCAAGCGAAAGGCATGGGCCAACATCCCGCCCAAGGCCAACCGAAAGGACCCAATCTGCTTCAGCCCCTTGCTCTATAAGGCGCGTAACCACGTCGAGCGCTTCTTCAATAGAGCCAAGCAGTTCCGTCGCATCGCGACACGATACGACAAGCTGGCCGAGAACTATCTTGCGGCCCTCAAACTCGTAGCAATCCGCATCTGGCTACGTGGTAATGAGTCTACGTCCTAGGGGTTTGGTGTCGAAGGCGACGCCCTGGGCGTGGATGTCGTGGGCGTAGATCTCGCCGAGCGCGTCGTTCGACACCTTGCC
>NZ_JAMYMR010000106.1:0-1413 GCF_040318635.1 Mesorhizobium sp. M1066 | reverse complement strand
AGATGCTGCGGCGGCCAATCTACAGCGTCATGTCGGGGCCGACGCTGGCGCCGATGGCCGCGCTGGCGCTGAGCGACGAAGCCAATGTCATCGTCGGTGACATGGGCGGCACCACATTCGACGTCTCGGCTTTGCGTGACCACCAGATCATCGTCACCCCGGACAGCATGATCCACGATGACTCGCTCGGCATCGCGAAAGTCGATGTGAGATCGGTTGGCGCCGGCGGCGGGTCCATAGCCTGGGTCGACGATGGCGGCCTGCTGCGGGTCGGTCCCCAAAGCGCTGGCGCGCGGCCGGGGCCGGCATGCTACGGGGTGGGCGGCACCGAGCCGACGGTCACCGATGCCAATGTCGTGCTCGGCATCATTGACCCGGATTATTTTCTCGGCGGCCGGATCAAGATCAGCCGCGATCTGGCCGAGAAAGCGGTTGCGAGCATCGCGACGCGGCTCGGCATCCCGCTGCTCGACGCGGCTTACGCCATCCAGACCACCAGCAACCACAACATGGTCGGGGCCATCGAGGAAATCACCATTCGCGAGGGCATAAACCCACGCGACAGTTTCTTTGTCTGCGGCGGCGGCGCGACCGCCATCCACATCGCCGAGATGGCCGACATATTGGGCTTGAAACGCTACATGATCCCGCGCTTCATGGCCGGGCTGAGCGCGTTCGGCGGGTTGATCTCGGATATCACGCGCGAGGAAAGCGCGGTTTTCCTGACCTCGAGCCGGCGCTTCGACGCCGCCGGCGTCTCCGACATCCTGGCGCGGTTGAAGGTATCGGGCGAGGCATTCCTCGAACAGGCCGGCGTTGAACCCGAGCTGCGGCGTTTTGAGTTCTCCTTTCTTGGTCGCTACGAGTACCAGTCCTGGGAGATCGAGGTCCATTTCGAGGCCAATGAGGCGCGTCTCGACGCGGCGAAACTGCCAGGTCTCGTCGAAGCGTTTCATCAGATGCACGAACGCATTTATTCAATCAGATCCGACCGCGACATTGTCGAATTCACCAACTGGAAGCTGCGCGCGGTGGGCAAGCGGGCTAACCAGGATGCTTGGAAGGAGTTCAGGTTGGCCGACCAGGCGACGGCGCCGGTCGCCAAGACCCATCGGCCAGCTTATTTGCATGAAACCCGGCGGACGAGCTTTCTGCCCGTGTACGACATGGACCAGCTGGGCGCGGGGGCGGCGCTTGACGGCCCCTGCCTAGTTGAGGCGACGACGTTCACCGCCTTCCTCAAGGACGGACATCGCGGGCGCGTCGACCCGCAAGGCAACATCGTCGTGACCGTCGATTGACACCAACCTTCCCGAGCAAGGCACCGTAAAATGAATTCACCTGTCATTCGCCTGGAGACGCCAACGCGCCGCGTCGATCCGTTCCTGATGTCGGTTCTGAAAAGCCGGTTCG
>NZ_JAMYMR010000105.1:0-1469 GCF_040318635.1 Mesorhizobium sp. M1066 | reverse complement strand
CTAGGGGATGCACACATCTTTTGAGGTGGATGACTCGCTTTTGATTGGTTGTCTGGCGTTGGGATGTGATTCTGTTGGCGATGCTCGGATTGAGGAGGTGTCGCGATGTCAGCCAATGAGATCGAGTTGGGAGCGTTCGGCGACGAGCGCCTGCAAAAAAGGGGGCCCAGTTGCTGGGGCTCATGGTGGATCGGCAGAGCGTTTGCGTTCGGCGGCTGGCGGGAGGTTCTCGCGGCCGGATCGTTGGCTTTGGCCGGTTCCTGGCGAACGGGCGGGTGACGACGCAGGGTCTGATCGAAGGCTGGGGGTCGACGAGTTCGCAGGCTTGTGCGGGCCATCACGTGCTGGCGATCCAGGACACCAGCGAGATCCACTTTACGACCACGGCAGAGCATCGCAGGGGTCTGGGAGAGACCGGCAAGGGCGGCAACGTCCGAGGCGCGCTGCTGCATGCAATGCTGGCGCTGGATGCGGGAACGGGCGAGGTACTCGGGTTGGTCTCGGGCCAGATCTGGACGCGCGATGGCCGGGTGGAAACGCCACATGGCCAACGGTTGTCGACCGACAAGGAATCGCAGCGCTGGCTGGCCACGGCCGAAGCGGCCAAGGGCGTGCTGGTGCGGGCTGCGATGGTGACGGAGGTGAGCGATCGCGAGAGCGACATCTACGCCAAGTGGGACCGCGTGCCGGGTCCGAACTTCCATATCCTGACCCGCGCCATGAGCGACCGCTTGATCGAGGGCGGCAAGCTCTCGACGGCAAAGCTGCAGCCGGCCGGTGAAGCCGATGTGGAGCTGCGCGCTCGTCCTGGCCGGCCGGCGCGTACGGCCCATCTGGCGGCCCGCTTCGGCCAAGTCGCCCTCAAGCGCCCACAAAACTGCATCGAGAAGGGGCTGGCCAAGACAGTGACGGTGAGCCTGGTGGAGGTGCTTGAGGTGGGTGCGCCTGCGGACGCCGAGCCAATCGTCTGGCGCCTGCTGACCACCCATACGGTTCAAGATTCGGCCATGGCTTGGCAGGTGGTTGCCTGGTACCGGATGCGCTGGACCATCGAGCAGTTCTTTCGCACCTTGAAGCAGCAGGGCCTGCAACTGGAGGACAGTCAGTTGGAAACCGCCGAGCGGCTGATGAAGCTGACTGCCATCGCCGCACGCGCCGCCTGCATCATCATGCAGCTTGTCCAGGCCCGCGACGGAGCATCCGCACAATCCGCCGAGATCGCCTTTACGCCCGCCGAGATCGACACCTTGCAGGCTCTGGTGCCCGAGTTGGAAGGCAAGACCGCTCTCCAGAAAAATCCTCACCCGCCCAAGTCTCTGGCCTGGGCCGCCTGGATCATCGCCAAACTCGGAGGCTGGGATGGCTATCCCAAGTCCAAGCCACCAGGCCCAATCACCTTCCGCCACGGCCTTCAGTACTTCCAATCCATAGCACACGGCTGGAGCCTGCGAGATGTGTGAATCGCCTAG
>NZ_JAMYMR010000104.1:0-1560 GCF_040318635.1 Mesorhizobium sp. M1066 | reverse complement strand
CTAGCAGGCTGTTGAAAAAGGCGCTCGCTGCAAGGCTCTGACCGTGATTCATTGGCTCCGAAGGGATTTGGAGGTGACGAGTGCGCGGCGGCGATGATCGAACTGGCGAACTGTTCAGCTATGTTGACCTTGAGGCGCGGGTGCGGCGCAATCATCCGTTGCGGGCGATCCGGACGATCGTGAATGAAGCCCTGTCGGCGCTGGAGCGGGACTTCGCGGCGCTGTATTCGCCGATTGGACGGCCATCGATCCCGCCGGAGAAGCTGCTGCGGGCGATGCTATTGCAGGCGTTCTATTCAATCCGCTCGGAGCGGCTGTTGATGGAGCGGCTGGAATACGACCTTCTGTTCCGCTGGTTCGTCGGGATTGGCGTTGACGATGCGGCCTGGGATCATTCTGTGTTCTCCAAGAACCGCGACCGGTTGCTGGAGGGCGACATCGCCGCAAAGTTCCTGAGCGCGGTGCTGGCGCAGCCCAAGGTGAAGAAGCTGCTGTCCACGGATCACTTCTCGGTCGACGGCACGCTGATCGAGGCCTGGGCATCAATGAAGAGCGTGAAGCCGAAGGATGGCTCGGGCGAAGCGCCGAAGGATGGCTCGGGCGAGCCGCCGGCAGAGGGCGGTGGGCGCAATACGGAGGCAGACTTCCATGGCCAGAAGCGTTCGAACGAGACGCATGTCTCGACCACCGATCCGGACGCAAGGCTCTATCGCAAGGGGCAAGGCAAGGAGGCCAAGCTCTGCTTCATGGGACATGGGCTGATGGAGAACCGCCATGGCCTGCTGGTCGATGCTTGCCTGACGCAGGCCGACGGGCATGCCGAGCGGGTGGCCGCCCTGCACATGATTGAACCTCGCGCTGACCGGTCGCAGGCGATCACGCTCGGCGCCGACAAGGCCTATGATGCGCAGGACTTCATCAACGAGTTGCGCTCGATGAAGGTGACGCCGCACGTGGCGCAGAACACGAACGGTCGTCGTTCGGCGATCGACGGGCGCACGACGCGGCATGGCGGCTACGCCGTCAGCCAGCGCATCCGTAAGCGGATCGAGGAAGCCTTCGGCTGGATCAAGACCATCGCCGGGCAGGCGAAGACGAAGTTGCGTGGCCGCGACCGCGTCGGATGGGCCTTCACCTTCAGCGCTGCCGCCTACAATCTGGTGCGCTTGCCGAAGCTCATCGTGGAGACCAGCTGATGGCCAAGGTTCCAGCCATCGCCAAGGCCTTTGCCGGTCGCTGGCGTATCGTCGAAATGGATGTCTGGGACAACGACTTCCTCGATCTCGTCGAAGAGGCGCACCTGACGTTCAAAGGCGCGGCAGACGGAGAGATCGCCTTCGGCGCACTGAAAGGCTTCCTCGATGTCCGCTACGGCGCGCGAGACGGTTCGGCATGCGCGGAGTTCTCTTGGGAAGGGCACGATGAGAATGATCCGGCATCTGGCCGCGGCTGGCTTGTCATCGGCACCGCAGGTCGCCTCGTCGGCCACTTCTACATCCACAATGCCGACGATTCAGGCTTCGTCTGCGAACGCGGCTGACTTCTTCAACAGCCTGCTAG
>NZ_JAMYMR010000103.1:0-1703 GCF_040318635.1 Mesorhizobium sp. M1066 | reverse complement strand
CGCGCCATGGCCGAAATCGCCAAATTGCCGAAGGGCAAGTTCTCCTACGAGGTCCGCCATGACCCGGTCCCCGGCGTGGCGGAGGAGGGCATCCCGGTCCGGATCACCATCGATGTCGACCCTGAAGCCGGCGAGATCACGGTCGATGTGCGTGACAACATGGATAACGTCCCTGGTGGTCTCAACCTTTCGGAAAACACCTGCACGGGCTCGTGCCGCATTGGCGTCTTCAACAATCTCGACGACGGCATCCCGCACAACGAGGGCGCAAAGAGCCGGATCAAGGTGTTGATGCGGGAGGGAAGCGTGGTCGGCAAACCCCGCTACCCCGTAGGCACCTCGGTGGCGACCACCAATGTCAACGACCGCTTGATCATCGCCGGCAATTGCGTGTTCTCGACGATGGGAGAACCTTATGGCCAGGCCGAGAGCGGCTCGCACCTGCCGGCGGGGATTGGGGTGATTTCAGGCAAGGATCCGTTCAAGGATGGGCAGCCCTACGTCAATCAGGTCTTCATTGGCTACGCCGGCGGCGGCGCGCGTCACGGCTATGACGGCTGGCTGACATATTGCGGGCCGGCGAATGGCGGCCTGATCGCGCTGGATTCCGTGGAGGTGGACGAATCCATGTACCCCATCATCATTGAATCGCGCGGCGTGGTGGCGGACACGCAAGGCATTGGCGAGTTCGAGGGCGCTCCCGCGGTGGGCGGTGTCTTCTATCCCGTCGAACACGAGATGACACTGGTCTACTCGGCCGATGGGACAACCTTTCCGCCGCGCGGCGTGCTCGGCGGCGGTGACGCCAAGGCCAGTCGCAGCGCCAAGCGCGGCACGGACGGCAAGCTGGTGGAATTGCCTGCGTTCCATGAGGAGGCGTGTCGCGCCGGCGAGCGCATCGAGTTCGTTGCCTGTGGCGGCGGTGGCTATGGCGACCCGACCAAGCGCGATGTCCGCCGTGTCGCGGCCAGCGTTGACCGCGGCTGGCTGACGAGCGAAGCGGCTCGCCAATCCTACAAGGTGGCCCTGGTGCTGGACGCCGAGCAGGGCGTCTGGGTCGTCGACCAGAATGCCACCGCGCGCCTTCGGGCGGCCTGAGCCAGCGCGAAGAGAGGTCGCCAGCAAATGACCGGCGGCTTCGATCACGCCCGCTTGGCGGCCGCGTCCTGCTCGTCGAAATACCGCAACAGGTTCATGCCACCGCGCACGATGTCGCGTTCGATCGCCTTACGCGCCACCTTCTTGTTGCGGGTCCGGAACGCTTCGATCAGCGTCTCGTGCTCCTCCGCGCCGATGTAATCGTTCTCGGCCTGCAGATAATACACGTTGAGGATAGGGCCCATCGAGACCCACAGGCTTTCGATCTGGGCGATCAGCATATCCATCTTGGACAGGCGGTAGACGCCGAAGTGGAATTCACGATTGGCGCGACGGGCGCGGTCAGCATCGCCGGACGTTTCGCCGGCCACGAAATCGCGATGGATCTCCACAAGTTTGTCAATGTCCGCCTCCGAAACATGCTCGACGGCGAGTTCGGCCGCTAGCCCCTCGAGCGCGATGCGAATGAGCCGGACCTGCCAATAACGCGACCGGGTCAGCTCTGGAACGGTGATGAACCGCCCCGACCGCAGTTCCAGCGCCTGCTCGCTGACGAGCCTGAAACAGGCCTCTCGCACAGGCGTGACGCTGGTGCCCAGCCGTTG
>NZ_JAMYMR010000102.1:0-1873 GCF_040318635.1 Mesorhizobium sp. M1066 | reverse complement strand
CATGCTCACGGTTGATGAGGACCTCCTCGCTTGATAGCTGGTTGCTCCTGTCCTGTGCAGCGATCCGCTCGTCCGGCGCGCGCTGCTCGCCGTCGCGCCAGATCAGGGGACGAAAGGACTCTGCGGGATCCGAGGCTTGGTGATGGTGCCCAGTTGGCACGAAAGACGATGCCACAACAGCGTCGTCTTCATTAGCTTTCCCAGGGGGGAGATACTCTGGCCAACTGTATTCCTCCTGCGGGTCCCCCTTGCTCTCAAGACTTTGAAATTTAAATGGGTCCCCGGGAGCAACATCTGGCGCTGACTGGCCGAGCCGCTTGATCTGCTGGTGAAACGTCCCAACGGGGCTTTCCTTAACCGCGTCTCGGGCCTGTCGGTCCATGAGTTCAAAGTTCGTGAGATTATTTGCCGTTCCGAATGTATCGTCACCCCTGAGGCGGGTTTGTAGTGCCTGCCGATTGACGGCGAGGTTGTTGAGGTTCAGGTCATCTGGCTGCGATTGCAATCGCCCAACCAGCGCCCGCGTGCCGTCCACCACGTAGACTCCGCAATCCCGCTCGTTGCTCTGCTGGGCGATGCGGAGCGAGCTGGTGTCCAGGCTGGCGCCCAGATTTTTTGCGAGGTCTCCTGCAAGCGTGTCATTGCATCCCTTGAAGGAGTCATAATGATAGGCAACCGGGCGTTCCCGGTCGCTGCGATCAACGAACAGCAGCGACCAATGGGTGCCGCGCTCCTCAAGAGTCGTACCGGCATCGCTCACTGGCACGAACAGGAAGTCGGCTGTGTCGTTACCGTTCTGATTATGGACGATGCGCTGGAATGCGCTTAGCCTGTCGCTCTCGGAGCCCAAGCGCAGATGATAAATGGCTACGAGGGGATCCACGAACCGCGTCCGGGCGGCGAGATCTGGATTGTTCCCCTGCAACTCCTGCTCCAGGAACTGGTAATCCCTCTGGATATGTTCGTCGCCTAGCCATTCCAACGCGCCGAGCACCCGCCCGTCTTTAGCTTTCCCAGGGGGCTTCTCTGGCCGACCCAATGCCTCCTGCGGCCCGCTGCGCTGCGCAGCGGCGTCCCTAATGGCACCAGCCTCCATGCCGACTGCGTCTTCCGGACGAGCAGCAAGGGCAATTTCGCGCCCGGGTGCGGCGTACGGCGGGAACCTCCGGAGATGAGCTAGTGCACTGATCCCACCGGAGTTGTTATAGCGCCTGGCATCTTCATCCAGCGACCCCTCGTGAAGCCGAGCCGCAATCCCCGGCTTGTTGTTTTCAACCAGGTATTCACTGAAACGTCTAGGAGCAGATCCACAGGTCTGAATGGTACCGGGATTCGGCCCGGTCGGCGCTGCCTTGTACTCTTTGATGGGAGCCGCTGTGTAATCTCTGATGAGCGCGGCGTCGGCAGGGTCGGGATTATTCAGGACAGCGGCGCGGTCCAGCACTGGCGCTCCGCCCGCCCACGTCTTGAGATGACCCACTGCTCTAGCCACGTCCGAGGAGCCACTCTTGCTCTCGTACTCCTTGAGATCCGGATCCAGCGACTCCTCGTGAAGCCGAGCAGCAAATCCCGGCCTGTTATTATCAATGAGCCAACGACCAAAGCCGAGAAGAGAATTTACATGGCGCTTGACCGTGCTCTCCAATGCTGACCTCAGCCCTTCGACAAGGGTCGCATCGTTGGAATAAAGAGGACGCTTGTCGGGACCGGAGACCCCTATTGGAGGATCTGGCTGCACCGCCGCCGGCACAGAACGAGCAGGGTCACGCAACTCGAACGGTGCGGGGGGATTCAGATCAACCACTGACGAATCCGGCGCATCATGATGGCGCGCCGTTGAGTCACCCGGCTGCAGCACCGAGGCACCTAGCAT
>NZ_JAMYMR010000101.1:0-1904 GCF_040318635.1 Mesorhizobium sp. M1066 | reverse complement strand
TGGTGGCGACGGTCTGGCGCGGGTTCATCGCCACATCGGCCATCTGGTAGATCATCTGCAACTGGCGCAAATCCTCCTTCGGCCGGTCGGCCAGCCGGTTGGCCAGCGGACGTCCGTCGAAGGTCACCGTACCCGCTTCGGGTGGCAAAAGCCCGGTGATGGCGCGTGCCAGCGTCGATTTGCCGGAGCCGGACTCGCCGACCACGGCCAGTGTCTGGCCCGGATAGATGTCGACCGAGACGTTCTTCAGCACCTTGATGTCGCTGCGGCCATAGGCGGCGGTGACGTTCTTCACCGACAGGAACGGCGTCGTGCCGGGTTTCTGCTCCTGGTGTTCGATCTCATGCACCGAGACAAGCGCGTTGGTATATTCCTGTCGCGGCTCCTTGATGATCTGCCTTGTGCCGCCCCATTCGACCAGCCTTCCATGGCGCAGCACCATGATTTCGTCTGAGACCTGGGCGACGACAGCAAGGTCGTGCGTGATGTAGAGCGCAGCGACATGGGTGTCGCGGATGGCGTCCTTGATCGCCGCCAACACGTCGATCTGCGTCGTCACGTCGAGCGCCGTTGTCGGCTCGTCGAAGACGATCAGGTCCGGCTCGGAGCAGAGTGCCATCGCCGTCATCACACGCTGCAACTGGCCACCCGAAACCTGGTGCGGAAAGCGCTCGCCGATGGTTTCGGGGTTGGGCAGGCTGAGCTTCTTGAACAGCGCAACCGCGCGCTTCTCGGCCTCGGCGCGTGTCGCCGTACCGTGCAGCAGCGTGGCTTCCACCACCTGGTCCATCAGCCGGTGCGCCGGGTTGAAGGCCGCTGCCGCCGACTGCGCGACATAGCAGACCTCGCGGCCGCGTAATTTGCGGAAGCCGTCCTTGCCGCCCTTGAGGATGTCGCGGCCGTTCAGGATGACCTCGCCGCCGGTGATGCGCACGCCACCGCGGCCATAGCCCATCGACGACAGGCCGATGGTCGACTTGCCGGCCCCGGACTCGCCGATCAGGCCGAGCACCTTGCCTTTTTCAAGCGTCAGCGAGACATCGTGCACCAACACGATGTTCTTTGGCGGCTCTCCGGGCGGGAAGACGGTGGCCTCGATGCGCAGATTGCGGATGTCGAGCAGCAGGCCAGGTTTCGCTTTGCTGTCGGCCATCACCCGCGTCCTCCCTTGAGGCTTGTCGTCCGGTTGAGCACCCAGTCGGCAACCAGGTTGACGGAAATCGCCAGCAGGGCGATCGCCGCCGCCGGGATGAGTGCGGCCGCGATGCCGAAGACGATGCCGTCCTTGTTTTCCTTGACCATGCCGCCCCAGTCGGCGTCCGGTGGCTGCACGCCAAGGCCGAGGAACGACAGCGTCGACAGGAACAGCACCGCGTAGATGAAGCGCAGGCCGAGTTCCGAAACCAGCGGCGACAACGCGTTGGGAAGGATCTCACGGAAGATGATCCAGCCGCTGCCCTCACCACGCAGTTTCGCCGCCTCCACATAGTCCATGACGTTGATGTCCACGGCGACCGCGCGCGACAGGCGATAGACGCGGGTCGAATCCAGAATGCCCATCACCAGGATCAGCGTCACCAGATTGGTCGGCAGCACGGACAGCACGACAAGGCCCATGATCAGCGTCGGGATAGACATCAAGAGATCGACGAGGCGCGACAGCAGCGTATCGAACCAGCCGCCGAAGACGGCCGCCGAGAAGCCGAGGATGGCGCCGAGCGAGAACGACAGCGCGGTGGCCAGCACCGCGATGAACAAAGTGATGCGGGCGCCGTAGATCATGCGCGAAAGCAGGTCGCGGCCGAGATTGTCGGTGCCTAGCAAATGAGCAGCCGACATCGGTTCCCAGACATCGCCGACGATTTCGCCATTGCCGTGCGGCGCGATCCAGGGGGCGAAGACCG
>NZ_JAMYMR010000100.1:0-2085 GCF_040318635.1 Mesorhizobium sp. M1066 | reverse complement strand
CACATCGTTCATCCTTCTTGGAACTATTTTAGCTAAAGCTGATTGAATCGCGGGTGTGGGTCAGTTCATGCGTTTGAGGTTCGTCAAGCCGATGGAGCCGGAGCTTGTCGACGACCCGCCAGAGGGTGACGACTGGATTCACGAGATAAAGTTCGACGGCTACCGCACGCAGATCATCAAGGACGAAGACGGCATCCGCGTGCTGACGAGGAGAGGGTACGACTGGACTGCACGCTACCGGATCCTTGCCGACCAGGCCGACGCGATTGAAGCCGACGACTTCATCATTGAGGGTGAAGCCATCGTGGTTGATGAGGCTGGACGCTCCGATTTCCATGCGCTGCAGTCGGCGGTCAGCAGCCGCGAGACCTATCAGGACTATTTTCTCGTCGCCTTCGATTTGCTGCACCTAAACGGACATGACCTGCGCAGCATGCCGCTCGAGGACCGGCGCGAGATCCTGCAGGGAATGATCGAGGCCGGCGGCCGCATCCAATTCAGCGAGGCGATGCCCGGCACGGGTGACGCCGTTTACTACGTCGCGGACCAGACTGGACAGGAAGGCATCGTCTCGAAGCGCCGGGACAGTCTCTATCGCAGCGGCCCGACGATGAACTGGCGAAAGATTAAGTGCTATGATGAAAAGGAGATGGACATCATCGGCGTCCAGCGTGACCCGGGTCAGGCAGCAAGGGTTCTGATGGCCGACAAGGGCCGCTATGTCGGCACCGCCAACGTCAAGTTCGACAAACGCAAGCGGCTATGGGACCGCGTGCAGGGCAAAATCGGCGGACCGGTGCCGAAAGGCCTGAAGAGAGACAAGGCGGAATGGCTGAACCCGGGTCTTGTCGGCCGCGTGGAGTTCCTGAAAGGTGAGGAGCAACTACGCCACGCGAAGCTACTCGATTACCGGGAGGAGGAATAATGGCGGTTGCCAAGAAGGATCAGGAGCGCATCACCTATGCCTGGACGTATGGCGCTCAGGCACGCAAGAACGGCACGGAGCGCTCAGTGCCGGAGTATTGGGACGAGCACGCCGACGCTTGGCTGCAGGGTTTTGATGACCTTCCTTTGGCCGACGCCGGCAAGGTGAAGCCTGTCAGCGATCAGATGGAAGCGGAAGTTGCTGTTACACGAACAGCAATGCTGACTCGCCGTTCTACGTTGACCGCTAGGCGTAGTGCCCCGCATCCTCGACGCCGCGGCGCGTCCTGCGCGACAAGCGAGCAAGACCTCGATATTGTCTGTTCATGTCAAGGTTCAAAAGAATTTCTCTGGACTGCCCTCGTCCTTCGTCAGCATCTTTCCTCTTGCTCCTCAGTTTAGCTATGCTGCTCTTAGTCGGAAAAACGTTCAAAATAAATGGGCGACCAGCATCGTCACTTTCGAAGTTGACTCCGATACCATGTCTTCCACTACGGGCGCCAGAACGCCTTCCGGTCCCCCTCCGCAAGCAGTCAGCATGAGGAGCCACCAGACACTGGCCGTCATCGTGGCCTGCCTGACACCCGGGGGTGCTGCTGCCGCTGAGGCAGATCCGACACTGCGTCCTCCGGTTACGCCGCTGATCACTCGCGTCAGGAAATCCCACGCGACCAAGCCAGCATCGCTATTTCACCTCTACACACCGAGCCTTGGCTCGCTGATGATATTGGCAACCGAAATCTAGTTGATATCCGCAAATTTCGGACCCGCCCACTTGCGACGCGTCTGGGATGGCGTTGCTCCATACATGCGCCGGTAATAATGTGCGAACCGCCCGAGGTCGGAGAAGCCAGCCGCGAGACTGCGCTGGTCACGCTGACCGAGTGTTGGATGACGTTCAAAGGACGCTCTCTGAATGGCCAACATCAGGGGCCTTCCGGTTCGGCAGCATTGGGGACGAAACTTGCCCTTCCGGTTTCGGAACGAAGTTGTCGACAAGCAGCCCTTCAGCCTTTGACGGCGTTCGTCGCTGTTGATGCTACCTGCTCTGTCTGACTGTCGGCAGCGATGCGCGAACTAGAGCGGGATGAATTTAGGTTGGGCATAGCCTGCCTCTGTGAAGTAATTTCGGCATTCGGTTGACGTGACGGTGCCGAGGAT
>NZ_JAMYMR010000099.1:0-2263 GCF_040318635.1 Mesorhizobium sp. M1066 | reverse complement strand
GCCTCGTCGGCCACTTCTACATCCACAATGCCGACGATTCAGGCTTCGTCTGCGAACGCGGCTGACTTCTTCAACAGCCTGCTAGATGTTTGATCCCAGGCTTTGATGGTGCATCATTATCGCACGAATCAAAGGAAGCGCTATGGGCCAGGTTCTTCACGGGAGCGCCACGACGACTGAGGCGGTCCGTCGAGCGATACAGCATAGTCAAGAGAGCCTGAGGGCTCTGTCGAAGCGCTACGGGATCAATCAGAAGACCGTCGCGAAGTGGAAGAAGCGGACCTCGGTGACCGATGTGCCGACCGGGCCGAAGAACCCTACTTCGACAGTGCTGACGATCGAGGAAGAGGCGGTGATCGTCGCCTTCCGGAAGCATACTTTGCTGCCGCTCGACGACTGCCTCTATACGCTGCAGCCGACGATCCCGACGTTGACGCGGTCATCCCTGCACCGCTGCCTGCAGCGTCACGGGATCAGCCGCCTGCCCGAGGTCGAAGGCGAGAAGCCGGCGAAGACGAAGTTCAAATCCTATCCGATCGGCTTCTTCCACATCGATATCGCCGAGGTTCAGACGGCCGAGGGGAAGCTCTATCTGTTCGTCGCCATCGATCGCACCAGCAAGTTCGCCTTCGTCGAGCTGCATCGCGAAGCCAAACGGCGCACGGCAGGCGAGTTCCTGCGGCATCTCGTCGAAGCGGTTCCCTACAAGATCAGCATCGTCCTGACCGACAACGGCACGCACTTCACCACGCCAGGCGCCGGCGGTTCGGCCACGCCCCTGATCGTCGAGGCCTTGGCCAAGGGAGAGACCGTCTGGGCGCATGCCTTCGAATACGCATGCGCGCAGCTCGGCATCGAGCATCGCACCACGAAGCCCAAGCATCCCTGGACGAATGGCCAGGTCGAGCGGATGAACCGCACGATCAAGGACGCCACCGTCAAGCGTTACCACTACGACGACCACGACCAGCTCGAACGCCACCTCGCGAACTTCGTCTCAGCTTACAACTTCGGGCGAAGATTGAAGACCCTCAAAGGCCTCACGCCCTACGAGTTCATCTGCAAACGGTGGACAATCGAGCCGGAACGATTCAAAAAGCGACCGACGCTCGCAGGATGAATGGTGAGACCACGTTCAGCCAGTGCCGCCGTCAATTGATGAAGCGTTATGTTGGCATCTCGCTCGACCTCGCCCAGCACGAAGGCACGGTGCTTCCCGTCGATCAGATAGGGCCGATGACCGCTCATCTTGCCGGGCGCCGCACTGCCTAACCGACGCTTGCGCGCCGCCCACTTGATCACGCTCGACACTGCCACCTTCAGCGCCGCAGCTACCTCGTAGCTCGTCTCGCCCTCTTCAAGGCGCGCCAGCGCCCGCTCCCGTAGATCCATCGAATAAGGCTTCGCCATCAGTCCCGACCTCCAACGGTCAAAACATCGAATCTGATTTGCTCAATCTTGGGAATCCTGATTCAGCTAAAACGCGAACCGCTCTAGCCGCCTTGATGCACGGCGATAAGCTTTTGACGGCCTGAAGCGACGCTGTGGTCGCCGTTGCGGTGCTTTTCCACGCGCCTCGTCAGGCGCCGGGATTGCTCCGTCGTGATGGCAGGCGGGGGTTTGCAGGTTGCGAACGGGTTTGTTTCGGGAGGTCTGCGCCCATCGTTATGTCGCGAGTTGGGGGATGCGATCGAGGACGATGCGCAGGATGCGCTGGTCGGGGCACGATGTCGGCAGGTGCAGGCGGATTTGCGATTTCATCTCGACCACCCGCGCAGCGATTTTGATGAGGCGCAATCGCAGCGTGTCGAATTGGGCGACTGCAAAGCTACGCCTCGGCATCGCTGCCCGCAAGCCCCACATCAACCAGTAAGCACCGGCATGCAGCAATAGCCGGAACTGGTTGGCCGTCGCTCTGGTGCAGGATGTGCGGTCGGCGGCAAGATGCGTCTTCCACGACTTGAGGTGGTTCTCGGCCGCGCTGCGCCGGCAGTAGACATCCTCGTAGAGCGCCTTCGACTTCCCACCGGCAAGACGACGAAGCGGATATCCCCACGGTGGGCGCCGACCTCGACCCGCGCGATGATGCGCTCGACGCGGCTCCAGCTGGCGGCGCCGTCAACGAACTCCTTGAACCTGCGGACCTTGCCTGTCTTGGCCGACGCTTCGAAGCGCGCCGTCGTGCTGGCCTCCAGATCCGCGACATGCTTGCGCAGGGTCGTGGTGGGCGCGAGGCCAAAGATGAAGTCGACGTCGTTGGCGC
>NZ_JAMYMR010000098.1:0-2373 GCF_040318635.1 Mesorhizobium sp. M1066 | reverse complement strand
ACCTCAACCTCTGCAGACGATAAGTGACAAAACTGTTCGCGATGTCCTCGCACACCTGTTCGCGATGTCTCCGGTCCAAACACCCCCATGCGGGGGAGATGGCCGGCAGGCCAGAGGGGGGTGCTGTCCCTCCGCATCTCCAATCAATCGGCAGCTCCGCCGCGCCAAACAAGTGAGAACATCATGACCGATACCCGCGCCCGCAATATCCTGTCCCGCCAGTCCGAGCTCGAGAGCGAGCGCAGTCGGTATGAGGCTGTGTGGGAGCAGGTGGCGGAGTTCTGCGACCCCGATGCGCCCGATATCTGGAGCGGCCGCCGAACCGGCAGCCAGGACTCGCAGGCCGAGCGGCAGGAGCGGCGCGGCGCCCGCGTCTATGCCAACACCATCAACTCGGCCGCCAACCGGCTGGCCGCCGGGCTGGAAAGCCTGATCATCCCGCAGTCGGAAAAATGGCACGGGCTGTCGACGGCGGCCATGAACGACGAGGAGACCGACGAGGAAAAGGAATGGGCGGAGGCCTTGCGCGATTTCCTGTTTGCGCTGCGCTACTCAGCCAATTCGAATTTCGTGCCGGCGACGCAGGCCTGCCTGCGCAATGTCGTGCGCTATGGCCCGGCCTATCTCTATGCCGAGGAAGGGTTTGGCGCGACGCTGATCCGCTATGCCTCGATCCCGGTGGTCGAGGGCTATCTCAGCCGCAACCGCTGGGGCCAGGTCGACATTTTCCACCGCCGCTACGAGCGCACGGCGCGGCAGGCCGCACAGCTGCTCGGCTATGACAGACTGCCGGCGCGCATCAAGATTCTGGTCGACGATCCGGCCAAATGCGAGACGAAGATCTCGCTGATCCAGTGCATTGAGCCGCGCGACGAGCGCAAGATGTATCGGCTGGGCGGCCAGTACCAATATCTCGACACGGCCTTCGCCTCCTACCACGTCATCGAGGACGAGGAGGAGATCGCCAGGGAAAGCGGGTTCCGCACCTTTCCGGTGTCGACCTTCAACTGGCGCCGCTACGAGGGCGACCCCTATGGCATTTCGCCTGCTATCGAGGCGCTGACCACCGTGCGCGAGGAAAACGCCGTGCGCCGTTCGGGCTTGCGTGCCTTGCAGCAGATCACCGATCCGGCGACCGCCTCGAAGGCCCGGCTCGACTATGTGCCGGTGCTCAATCCGGGCGAGAATTATCCGGGCCTGATCGACGACAATGGCAGGCCGCTCATTATGCCCATCACCACCGGGCAGAACCCGACCTATGCCTTCAACTACGCGCAGAGCCGCGCCGACGAGATCCGCGACATGATGTTCGTCAACCTGTTCCAGACGCTGGTGCAGAACCCGCAGATGACGGCGACCGAGGCGCTGATCCGCCAAGAGGAAAAGGGCGCGCTGCTGGGGCCGTCCGGCTCGATCATCCAGGCCGGCTTCGCCAGCAATCTCGATCGCGAGCTCGGCATTCTGGAGGACAAGGGGCTCTATGACGAAGACAGCCGCTTCGTGCCGCCGGAGAGCCTGGCCGGCAAGGCGGTGCGGCCGACCTTCACCGGCCCGCTCGACGTGCTGCGCCGCTCGGCCGAGGCACGCGACACCATCCAGGTGGTGACGACGGCCATGCAGATGGCGCAGTTCGATCCAGGCGTGATGGACAACATCGACAGCGACGAGGCGATCAAGATCGTGCAGAGCGCCGGCCGCAGCCCGCAGCGCATCTTTCGCCGCAAGGAGGAGGTGGACGAGTTGCGCGATGCGCGCGCCAAGTCAAGCCAGGCGCAGGCCGGCATGGCGGCGATCGCCACGGCTGGGAAGGCTGCCAAGGATGCGGTGCCGGCGGCGGTGCAGGCGCGCGACAGCGGCCTGCTCGACGGGCTGCAAGGCATGCTGGGCGGCGGTGGTGGGCAGCCCGTCGGCCCGGCAGGTAACGGCGCATGAGCCGGAAACGCTTCGCTCATTCCGGCCAGGCCGGCAGTCCTGCCAAAGCGCGGGACGCGCTGGCCAAGGCGTATCTCCGGGTGTTTTCCGGCGAGGATGGCGAGATGGTGTTGGCCGATCTCGCGGCGACGACCGGCTATTACCGGCGTCCGTCCTATGGCGAGTGGATGGCGCGCACCAGGACGCCCAATGGGTTCGAATTGCACAGCGCCTTGAGCAATGCGCGCGCCGAGGTGGTGCAGCACATCATGGGGTTCCTGACGCTGGACGATGCGCAGCTTGCGGCGCTGGAGAAGGCGGCAAGGGCAGAGGGGTAGAGGCGGTATTCGCGACGCTGCCGATCTCCCCCCCCTCGTCTAGGGGATGCACACATCTTTTGAGGTGGATGACTCGCTTTTGATTGGTTGTCTGGCGTTGGGATGTGATTCTGTTGGCGATGCT
>NZ_JAMYMR010000097.1:0-2444 GCF_040318635.1 Mesorhizobium sp. M1066 | reverse complement strand
ATCCGATGTCGAGGCGGCGATAGCCGACTTCCAACGCTATGGCGTCGAAGCAATAGCGGTCGGTCTGCTTTGGTCGGTCGTCAATCCCATCCATGAAACAACGATGCGCGAAATCATCGCGCAGGCATGGCCGGAGATCCCGGTGACGCTTAGCCATGAAGTCAATCCGATGTCGCGCGAGTACAAGCGCATCATCGCGGCCGCTATCGACGCGTCGATCAATCCCATCGTGCGAACCTATATCGAGGACTTGCGGCAAGCACTGTCGCAGGCTGGTTTCCAGGGCGAGCTGCTGCTGGCCAACTGCGTCGGTGGAATGATGCCTCCCGCCGAGATGCTGCGGCGGCCAATCTACAGCGTCATGTCGGGGCCGACGCTGGCGCCGATGGCCGCGCTGGCGCTGAGCGACGAAGCCAACGTCATCGTCGGTGACATGGGCGGCACCACCTTCGACGTCTCGGCTTTGCGCGACCACCAGATCATCGTCACCCCGGACAGCATGATCCACGACGATTCGCTGGGGATCGCGAAGGTGGATGTGAGATCGGTCGGCGCCGGCGGCGGGTCCATTGCCTGGGTCGATGATGGCGGCCTGCTGCGGGTCGGGCCGCAAAGCGCTGGCGCGCGGCCGGGGCCGGCATGCTACGGAGCGGGCGGCACCGCGCCGACGGTCACCGATGCCAATGTCGTGCTCGGCATCATTGACCCGGATTATTTCCTCGGCGGCCGGATCAAGATCAGCCGCGAACTGGCCGAGAAAGCGGTCGCGAGCATCGCGACGCGGCTCGGCATCCCGCTGCTCGACGCGGCTTACGCCATCCAGACCACCAGCAACCACAACATGGTCGGGGCCATTGAGGAAATCACCATTCGCGAGGGCATAAACCCACGCGACAGTTTCTTTGTCTGCGGCGGCGGCGCGACCGCCATCCACATCGCCGAGATGGCCGACATATTGGGCTTGAAACGCTACATGATCCCGCGCTTCATGGCCGGGCTGAGCGCGTTCGGCGGGTTGATCTCGGATATCACGCGCGAGGAAAGCGCGGTTTTCCTGACCTCGACCCGGCGCTTCGACGCCGCCGGCGTCTCCGACATCCTGGCGCGGTTGAAGGTGTCGGGCGAAGCATTTCTCGAACAGGCCGGCGTTGAGCCCGAGCTGCGGCGTTTCGAGTTCTCCTTTCTTGGTCGCTACGAGTACCAATCCTGGGAAATCGAGGTCCATTTCGAGGCCAATGAGGCGCATCTCGACGCGGCGAAACTGCCAAGTCTCGTCGAAGCGTTCCATCAGATGCACGAACGCATTTATTCAATCAGATCCGACCGCGACGTCGTCGAATTCACCAACTGGAAGCTGCGCGCGGTGGGCAAGCGGGCTAATCAGGACGCCTGGAGGGACTTCAGGCTGGCCGACCAGGCGACGGCGCCGGTCGCCAAGACCCATCGGCCAGCTTATTTGCACGAAACCCGGCGGACGAGCTCTCTGCCCGTGTACGACATGGACCAGCTGGGTGCGGGGGCGGCGCTTGACGGCCCCTGCCTGGTTGAGGCGACGACGTTCACCGCCTTCCTCAAGGACGGACACCGCGGGCGCGTCGACCCGCAGGGCAACATCGTCGTGACAGTCGATTGACTCAAACCTTCCCGAATAAGGCACCGCAAAATGAATTCACCTGTCATTCGCCTGGAGACGCCAACGCGCCGCGTCGATCCGTTCCTGATGTCGGTTCTGAAAAGCCGGTTCGAGGCGGTCGTGCGGGAAATGACGCTGGTCGTGATGCGGGCCAGCCGCTCGGCGGTGATCAAGAACGCCCGCGACCTGAGCTGTGCGATCCTGACCTATGACCACCGCCTCGTTTCCACCGAGGACGCGCTGCCGATCCACGTCATGTCGATGGATCTGGCGACCCGTCCGATAACGGAGTTGTTCGACGATATCGCCGACGGCGACATCTTCCTCAACAACTGCCCATACACGGGCGGCACGCATCATGCCGACCTGATCATGGCGATGCCGATCTTTTTCGATGGCAAGCCGCTGTTTTGGGCCGTGGCGCTCTCCCATCACGCCGATACCGGCGCGCCGACGCCTTCGACCTATCTGCCATTCGCCAAGAACGTTTATGAGGAAGGGATCCACTTTCCCTGCGTGCGCGTGGTCGAACAGCACCGGGAGAAGCAGGATATTCTGCGCATCGGCATGATGCGCAACCGTGTTCCAGACATCTGGCTGGGCGACGTGCGCGCCCAGATCGGCGCCTGCAGGACCGGTCGACGCCGTCTGTTGGAACTGCTTGAAAAATACGGCCGCGACACGCTGCTGGATTTCGTCGAGGACTGGTTCGACTACGGTGCACGTCGCGCCATGGCCGAAATCGCCAAATTGCCGAAGGGCAAGTTCTCCTACGAGGTCCGCCATGACCCGGTCCCCGGCGTGGCGGAGG
>NZ_JAMYMR010000096.1:0-2519 GCF_040318635.1 Mesorhizobium sp. M1066 | reverse complement strand
CCTCGGGAAGAGCCGGGTGCGGGAAATCCGCCCGCCCGGATCTGTGAGGGCGAAAGCCGAATGGCTGAGCTACTCGACCACGACCTCTATGTGCAGCGGACGGCGTTAAACGCGACGGCGGGTATACTGCCGTGGCTCGAACTCGATCTTGTCGACAGGATAGAACGGCCGCGCGTGCTGAAAACTGATCAACGTAGTACGAACTCATGCCAGGCGTATCTACTGTAACCACTCGGCCAATTTTGGCGAAATTCAGCTGAAAGTGATAGCCGGAGCGCATCCCGGCGCAGCGCCGTTCAGCTTGCGCGTCAGGCGTTTACCCGAGACCTTCGCCCTTCTGGGCTTCACCCACTACTGCGGGCGACGAAGTTGATGAGGCGCGGAAGGTTGCAAATGATATCATGAAAATGATCTGGGACTACCGTGACGATCTGATAAAAATGTATCCGGCCCTCCAAGAGCAACTGAAGGACATCGAACAGTCAGATCGTCCGATCATTATAGGTGATCAGGGAGACCGGGTTGCTGCAGGTGGACCAGGCGGGAGCACTTACATTCTGAACTTGGAAAACAAGATCAACGTCGAAACCTACTTTCCGATCTATGATCCCGACGCCGTTGCAACGTGTGATCGTGCGGGGATCGGAGGTGAGATCTGCCTAAAGTTCGGGGGAAAATACTCCATTGCAAGCCCGAGCGTGACCGCCAAAGGCAAGGTTATCAGTCTGGGTGCGAATGTACCGGTCTTGTACGAAGGTCCGTCGGATTGCGGCTCAGGTGGGGAACATCAAGGTACTCCTCACAAACCAGCCGTACTCCTATATGGATCCCGTCTCTTTCAGAGCCGTGGGCCTCGATCCTGAAAAGGCTAAAATCATCGTCACCCGTTGCCTACGCCCACAATGCAGTGGAGCAGGGCTGGGCTTGGGATGTATCCATTTTCAACTCTCAGCAATTCCTGGACGTCCCCTCGATAGGGCAGACCGTATTGGCCTATGGAAACGGTCACGATGAACCGGCCATCCCGGGTCCGGCATGTATCTCGACGAGCGGGACGGAGAGGGTAGTGTCGTTTCCCAACGTCAGCATCGGTAGGAAGGTGGACTACCACCAATCCTACAGTCATCTAGTGGTGGAGGACAGTAGCGGCAAGACGTTGCGCTCCGGCCGAGTGAAGAACGACTGCCAGGCTCGGCTGTTCATCCAGCGCCCCTCCGAAGCCCGGGCAACAGACATAGGTGATCCACCTCGCAAAATGCGTTCAATGTCGGGTTGTTTGCGTCGATGCGGCTGAGACATTCATCGACGACTTCGACGGGCGAGGCCGGCCGCCTTCGGCATAGCTCCAGGCACTCGCATGCCGTCAGCCCCTCACAAGAGATGTTGGCACGGTTGAAGGACTGTTCATTTTACAAGGTCCGCTACATTCTGTTTGTTAGATACACGACGGCAGCCATCGCTTGTGGCCTTCTCGATGTTGTTAGCTACATTGACGTTCCTTCTTATGTATCTTTATTCAGCCTGCAGTGCGCATCAAATTCGACCTGACGCTTGTTCCCTCCGGTTCAATGGCGAGGGAAAAAAGCTGTTGATGGCTCGGGCTTGCGCGGGGCACTTGTTGGCCGCTCGATTGACAATGTTATTTGCGGTGCATGCTTTCCTTTGTGCAGAAGGAGGATTGTCTCGTCCAGTTCCTTGTCTTCTTCCGTGAGACGATGATTGAGGCGAAGGTAGTCGGTCCAGGTCGGCGTGCGGAATGTCTCCGTCCACTCTATAGGCTCCTGCAGGTTGCGCTGGAGAGTCCAGTGCCGAGCACCGACGCGGCTGTGGACATGCCGCCGCTGCCGCATGAGGTCGAGGAAAGCCTCGATGTTCTCTTCATTGATCAGATATTCGACCTTTACCACGATCGGACCGCTTCTCGGCTTCAGATGAAACGCGACTGCCGGGGCGTCGAATTCCTCCAAAGGATCTGGCTCGGCCTCGCGGCGCTCGCGAAGCGGAAACAGGACGCCGGCTGCAGCGACCAGCAGCAGCGCTCCAGCCGAACCCTCCAGCGCCAAGGTCAGGGAATGATTCTCGGCCACCGTGCCCCATACCCAACTGCCGGCCGCGATGCCGCCATCTATCAAAGCATAGTAGATCGATATCGTACGCCCCACGACCCAGCGCGGGCTCGCCAGCTGCACGCTCACGCCAACCCCGGACCAGGCAGTGACCCAACCCGCGCCGCCCAAGGCGAGCGCAATCGCCGCCACGGCAATCGAAGAGGTCAGCGCCAGGGAGAGGGAGCATGCCGCGCAGGCGACACACGCGAGCGTCATCAGTCGTTCTTGAGACAAGCTCCGTCTGAACACGCTGTTGGAGACGCCGGCCACGACGGCGCCTGTCCCGAAGCCGGCCATGAGCGTGCCATAGACGAGCGGCCCGCCTCTCAACTGGTCGCGAACAACCAGGGGCAGCAGCGCGAGTATGGCGATGCCCGCCAGGCCAAAGAGAGTTCCGCGCGCGATCGCCGC
>NZ_JAMYMR010000095.1:0-2523 GCF_040318635.1 Mesorhizobium sp. M1066 | reverse complement strand
TGCACGAACCCGCTCCGCGGGAGGGGCGCCTCGTTCTGCGATGGCGCGATATTCATAGACCTTGAGCGGGTAGAGGCGTCGATCTGACCATGGAGTTCCCTTCAACGAGAGGAACTCGCCATGGCTACTCTGTCGACCGATGCACCAATCTCTCCGCTTCGCCAGCGCATGCAGCACGACATGCTCATGCGTGGCCTGGGCTCCCATACCCAGCAGGACTATGTTCGTCACGTCCGGCGCTTCGCTGTGTTCCTTGGCCGCTCGCCCCACACTGCGACGGCTGAGGACATCCGTCGATTCCAGCTGCATCAGCATGAGAGCGGCGTCGGCCCTGCGACGATCAATGGCGCGGTCTCAGCCTTGCGGTTCCTGTTCCTCGTGACGCTGAAGCGGCGAGATCTGGCGCGTGCGCTGGTGATCATGAGGTATCAGCGCAAGCTCCCCGACGTGCTGAGCGTGGAGGAAGCGGCGCGCCTGCTCGAAGCCGCACCAGGCATCAAGTACAAGGCCGCACTCGGCGTCGCCTATGGCGCGGGCCTGCGCGTGTCCGAGGTCGCACACCTCAAGGTCGACGATGTCGATAGCACGCGCATGCTGATCCGCGTCGAGCAGGGCAAGGGCCGCAGGGACCGTAATGCGATGCTCTCACCGCAACTGCTTGAACTGCTGCGGCTATGGTGGCGCGAAGGCAGGCGGCGCGGGGTGATGCTCCCGCATGGCTGGCTGTTTCCGGGGCGCAGCTGCACGGCGCCGATCTCGTCGCGGCAATTGCACCGGGCGGTCCAGGAGGCAGCCGAAGTCGCGGGCATCCGCAAACGCGTCAGCCCGCACACGCTGCGCCACAGCTTCGCCACCCACCTGCTCGAACAGGATGTCGACATCCGCGTCATCCAGGTGCTGCTTGGCCACAGCAAGCTCGATACGACTGCGCTTTACACCAAGGTCTCGACGCGGACGATCCATGCGGTCGCAGGGCCGCTCGACCGGCTGATGGCGCTGATGGAAGGCAAGACGCCGCCCGGCTGAGCCGTGCGCACCTCTGTCGAGGTCGCCGACATCTTCCGTGCTGCCGGCCCCGCCTATCGGGCCGCCCATGCAGGTCACCTGAGCCTCATCCAGTTCAAGGTGATGTCGGCGATCGAGCATTGCCGCACCGCAGCGCTCGGCGGTCACGTCGAGGCCTGCGAGGACTGCGGCCAATGGCGGATCGCCTATAACTCCTGCCGCAACCGGCACTGCCCGAAGTGCCAGGGCGCGGCCGCGCGGACATGGCTGGCTGAGCGCGAGGCCGACCTGCTACCGGTCGGCTACTTTCACGTCGTGTTCACGCTGCCAGCCGAGATCGCCGACATTGCCTTCCACAACAAGGCGCTGGTCTACGACCTGCTGTTCAAGGCGGCATCGGAGACGATGCTGACGATCGCCGCCGATCCCAAGCATCTCGGCGCACGCATCGGCATCACCGCCGTGCTCCACACATGGGGCTCGGCAATGACCCACCATCCGCACGTGCACATGATCGTGCCGGGCGGCGGCATCGCACCGGACGGGAAACGCTGGGTCTCGTCGCGCCCGGCGTTCCTGCTCCCGGTGCGAGTGCTTGGGGCGCTGTTCCGCCGACTGTTCCTGACCCGGCTGGTCGCGCTGCACGACGCCGGCTGTCTCACCTTTTTCGGGTCGATGGCGCACTTCACCGAGCGACGCGCCTTCCTGCGCCAGCTTGCTGCCGTCCGGAAGAAGCGCTGGGTTGTCTACGCCAAGGCGCCGTTTGCCGGGCCGGATGCGGTGCTCGCCTACCTGTCGCGCTACACGCATCGGGTCGCGATCTCGAACCGCCGGCTGATCGCCTTCGACGAGAGCGGCGTCACCTTCCGCTACAGGGACTACCGTCGCGACGGCGCCGATCGGCAGAAGGTCATGACGCTCGCGACCGACGAGTTCATCCGCCGCTTCCTGCTCCATGTCCTTCCGCGCGGCTTCCATCGCATCCGGCACTACGGCCTGCTCGCGGGCTCCGCCCGCAAGGCTAGCCTCGCACGTGCCCGCGAACTGCTGAGTGTCGCTGCGCCGCCCGATGAGAACACCCCGAACGAACCGGACGACTTCCGCCCGCCGTGCCCGTGCTGCGGCGGACGCATGATCATCATCGAAGTGTTCGAACGCCGGAAGCCGCCGCGCGGACCGCCGGACACTTCGGCACCGAACCGGGAGACTTCCCCATGACCCGGCATGGCATGGTCCAGACTTCAGTCGCAGGCCCTCAGCCTTCGGCGACGGACCCACGCGCGTCCATGGTGATCATCGACGCCGAAGGGGACACGTCCAGTCGCGCGCCGGGTCGACAACACCCCGCGAAAACGCGACGAAGCGACCTGGCAGCATCCATAGCGGCGCTTCCCTCCGGCGGTCCCGACATCGCCGACATCAGCCGTAAATCGAAATCCCCATAGCCACCCTCGTGGCCCGCGGGTTCCTGCATGAGAGGCTTTCGTACGCCTGCCGGCACCCGAAACCCTTCACCAA
>NZ_JAMYMR010000094.1:0-2764 GCF_040318635.1 Mesorhizobium sp. M1066 | reverse complement strand
CGCGCCAGACGCTCGGCCACCCGCAACCGCTTTTCCACCTCGGCCAAGGCCAGAACGCCGCTGTTGGACGACAGCATGCCGCCGTTGAAACGGGCGACGACGGACTTGCCGCCGACTGATGACAAACCGCTCAGCGGCAGCGCAAGATCGTTCATGGTGGGTGTGGTCTCCAGGAAATGGTCCGGATCGGCTTAAGCAACCAAATCCTACGTCATTTCAACGGCTTGCGCCACATCCACCAACCCCCATGAATTTGGTTAGGTTGATGCGGCGTGCCGCCGCCGTGAGGCCGCGGTCGCTCAGCAGCGCGTCGAGAACGACAAGATCGAGCCCTTTGAAACGCATGTCTTAGCTATCCATAGCGTGGATGAATTCGATTGAAACAAACGATTTTACCAATTTTCCGGAATGTCGCATGCACTTGGCAGGACCTCACGTGCGCCGATCACTGCCTCTATCGCGTGGCGAGTCCCTTGAGAAGAGCCCGAAATAGGAAATCTGTCGCGTGCGGTGGGAATTGTACTGGGAATGAGAGGCAATACGCTGACAGCACCCACCGTCGCAGCGTTTAGCTGACGTTTGACGACGGTTCCTATCCATTTACACGCAGATTCTTGATGTGCTGGCGCAAAAGCGGGAGGCCGGCGACTTTTCTTCGTCATCGGGCTGACGCCGCAGAAGCCGGAGCTCGTCCGGTTCCTATGGGCATTGGGCTTGGTCGGTCGCACAGGCTCTATGAGGGGCAATTTTAGCAACGCGACGCGACTCGGGTTTTGAACGACGCCGAAAACGCAAGCTGGAAAGGAACAAGATGGCAGATCAACTCGCCAACGAAATAGTCGACATGATCAAGAAGCGCGCCGCGTCGGAGGGCGGCATAGCGCCTGCCACAGGCGACGAAATAACGGCTGCCACGAGACTGACTTCGCTCGGTATCGATTCACTGGGATTGGCGGACGTTCTCTGGGACCTGGAGCAGGCCTACGGCATCGAGATCGAGATGAATACGGCCGAGGCATGGTCGGATCTCCAGAATGTTGGGGACATGGTGGAAGCCGTGCGCAGCTTGCTCGCTAAGGGGGTGTGAATGGACAGGCGCGTCGTGATTACTGGGATTGGCGGGATCTGCGGGCTTGGGACCAACGCCGCCGCCATTTGGACAGAGATGCGAGAAGGCCGCTCCGCCATCGGCCCAATCGTCAACTCCGAGCTCCATGAATTGAGGGTCAGGATCGGTGCCGAGATCAAGGCGCTGCCGGAGCATGACATCGACGGCAAGCAACTCATCTCCATGGACCGCTTCAGCCTGCTCGCTGTGCTTGCGGCGCGCGAAGCCATGCGTCAGGCCGGACTTTCCTCCAAAGAGGGAAATAGCTATCGCTTCGGTGCGACGGTGGGCGTTGGCGGCTGCGGGTGGGATGCGATCGAGCAAACCTACCGCGCCATCCTGCTGGGCGGTAAGCGTGCCGCTCTCTTGACTGTACCCAAGGCGATGCCGGGTGCCGCTGCCGGCCAGGTCAGCATGAGTCTCGGCCTGCGCGGACCGGTCTTCGGCGTCACGTCCGCCTGTTCCTCGGCAAACCATGCGATTGCCTGCGCGGTGGACCAGATCAGGCACGGCCGGGCCGACGTGATGCTTGCCGGCGGCAGCGAAGCGCCGCTCATATGGGGTGTGCTGAAGGCATGGGAAGCGATCCGCGTGCTTTCGCCCGATGCTTGCCGGCCATTCTCGGCCGATCGCCAGGGCCTATCGCTTGGTGAAGGCGCCGGCATGGCGGTGCTGGAAAGCTACGAGCATGCCCTGGCTCGGGGCGCCACCATCCTTGCCGAAATTGCCGGTGCCGGCCTTTCCGCCGATGCGTCCGACATCGTCGCGCCGACTGTCGAGGGGCCGGAGGCAGCAATGCGGGCCTGCCTTGCCGATGCCAGGCTGGACGCCGAGGATGTCGACTATCTCAACGCGCACGGCACCGGCACAAAGGCCAACGACCAGATCGAGACGGCGGCGATCAAGCGAGTCTTCGGTCAGCACGCCTTCTCAATGTCCATTTCTTCTACCAAGTCCATGCACGCGCATTGCCTCGGCGCGTCCGGCGCGCTCGAGTTGATCGCCTGCGTGATGGCTATCCGCGAGAGCGTCGTGCCGCCGACTGCCAATTATCGTGAGCTGGACCCCGATTGCGATCTCGACGTCACACCCAATGTGGCACGCGAGCGCAAGGTGCGCGTGGCACTGAGCAACTCCTTCGCCTTTGGCGGCACGAACGCGGTTCTGGCGTTCAGGCAGGTGTAGAAGCCATGAGAGATGCCTCCGGCAACATTATCTCTCGCATCCAGATGCTTGCCGGATAACTATTGTGAAGGGCGGGTCATTGACCGCCTCGGCGAATGTGGGAAGTGGCAGCGGAAGCTCGACGATCCGGGGGTATCGTCTTTGCGAATTTCTTAACTGTTGAAGCGGCTTGGACGTACCCCCGCCCCGTAAAAGGTAAGCTAGTCCCTGCGGGCTCGGCTTGAGGGTCTGAAGCTGTACACGACAATGTCTGGAAGCCGCAGGGTCGGCTCTGCGCCCGTTATAGCCGCGTGAGTGCTGCCGGCCCGGCCGCGCCGCGGGCGCCGTCAACGAGCTCCTTGAACATGCGGACCTTGCCTGTCTTGGCCGACGCTTCCAAGCGTGCTGTCGTGCTGGCCTCCAGATCCGCGACATGCTTGCGCAGGGTCGTGGTGGGCGCGAGGCCAAAGATGAAGTCGACGTCGTTGGCGC
>NZ_JAMYMR010000093.1:0-2787 GCF_040318635.1 Mesorhizobium sp. M1066 | reverse complement strand
TCACGAGATCGATCTCGCGGTAGATCCTGATCGCCTCGGCGGCGACGGCGGCTGTCACCGGATGGCCGGAATAGGTGAAACCGTGGCCGAACACGCCGACCTTGTGGGCCTCATCGGCGACGCACTGGTAAACCTTGTCGGAGATAATGACGCCGCCAATGGGCAGATGACCGGATGAAAGCCCCTTGGCGACCGACAGCATGTCCGGTTCCATGCCAAAAGTCTGGCTGCCGAACCAATTTCCGGTGCGTCCGAAGCCGCAGACCACCTCGTCGGACAGCATCAGGATGTCGTATTTGCGCAGCACCGCCTGAACCTTTGGAAAATAATTCTCCGGCGGTACCAGCACGCCGCCGGCGCCCATGACTGGCTCTGCGATCATCGCGGCGATCGTCTCTGGCCCCTCCGCCAGGATCAGGGCCTCGAGTTCCTGGGCCAGGCGCGTGGCGTAGTCATGCTCCGCCTCGCCCGGCAGACTATCGAGATAGTGGAACGGTCGCGCCGCGAATATGACGGGAAGCGGCGGCAGGTTGAAGGACTTGTGCATATGCGACAGGCCACTCAGCGCCGCGCCCATGATCGTACTGCCGTGGAAGGCGCCAAACCTGCTGATGATCTTGCGTTTCTCCGGACGCCTCCGCGCGGCCTGGTAATACCAGGCGAGCTTGACCATCGTATCATTGGCTTCCGAACCGGAGCCGACCAGAAAGACGCGCGCGTTGTCGAACGGCGCCAACGCGGTAAGCTGTTCGACGAGTTCGACGGTGGGCTCATTCGAGCGGTGATTGAAAGTGTGGTAGACGGCGAGCTTGCGCATCTGGCGGTCAGCCGCGTCGGCCAGCCGGCTGTCGCTGAAGCCAAGCGAGGCGCACCAGAGTCCGCCCATGCCCTCGATATAGCGGTTGCCCGCGTCATCCGTGACGGTCGCGCCTTCGCCGGCCACGATCGTCAACGGACCATGATGCTCATGCAGGCGTGGATCCGTTTGGGAATGAAAGTGCCTGGCCATGTCCAGCACGCGCGATTCATTGTTCATCAAAATTCTCCTTGCGACCAGATAGGCGGTTGCTTCGGTGAGGAATATCTTATAACTTATAAGTTGTCGAGAGAAATGATCCCGAGAGTGACGCCCAATGGCCAACCGACCCACTCCTTCAAACAACGCCCTGCCACCCGACGCGGAGCGGATCGCCCTGATGCGCGACAGGGCAGAGTTCGTACGGCTGGAGACGCTGCGCCTCATCCAGATCGCCAAGGTTGGGCATTATTCGTCAGTGTTTTCCTGCGCGGAAATATTCGCCACGCTCTACTACGATGCGATGCGGCTGAGGCGGGGCGAGCCGCAATGGCCGGACCGCGACCGCTTCCTGATGGGCAAGGGACACGCCGCGGTCGGCCTGTACCCGCTGCTGGTCGACTGGGGCTTCTTCTCCAAGGACGTCCTCGATGGCTATACCCGGCTGGGCAATCCGCTCGGCGATCATCCCGACATGCGCAAGGTGCCCGGCGTCGACTTCAGCTCCGGGTCGATCGGTCATGCCTTGTCCGGCGGTCTCGGTATGGTGCTCGGCGCCCGTGCGGCCAACCGGCGCTTCGACGTCTATGTCCTGCTCGGCGACGGCGAGATGCAGGAGGGCCAGGTCTGGGAAGCGGCGCTGTCCGCCGCCCACCATAAGGCCGGCAATCTGATCGCCATCGTCGACCGCAACGGATACCAGCTCGACGGTCAGGTCGACGACATCATCGGCATAGAGCCGTTGGCCGACAAATGGGCGGCGTTCGGCTGGCAGGTGCACGAGGTCGACGGTCATGACGTCGTCGCGCTCGCGACGCTGCTGCGACAGTTGAAGGCTGAGGCAGATCGCACCCGGCCCGTCTGCATCATTGCCAAGACCTCCAAGGGCAAGGGCGTTGGCTACATGGAAACCGAACCCGGCTGGCATCTGGGCTATCTCGCGCCATCGGACGAGGCCTTGGCCGCCGAAGAGATCAAGCGTGGAGGCAAAACACAATGAACGGCCCGATCGATACCAACTCCTGGCAGTACCGCCAGATCAACGCGCGCGCGCCTGGCCTGAGTTACCTGGCCAATGCACTCATCGATCTGGTCGAAGAGGGTTATCCGGTCGTGGCCGGTACGGCCGACCTGCAATATTCCAACGGGCTGGTGCGGTTCGCGCAGCGCTTTCCCGAACGCTTCACGCAATTTGGCATTTCCGAACAGAATATGGTTTCGGCTGCCGCCGGCATGGCCAGCACCGGCGCCATGCCGTTCGTCGCTACATTCGCTTCTTTCCTGGCGCTGCTGTGCTGCGAACAGATCAGAACCGACGTCGCCTATTCGGCTCTGCCGGTGCGGCTGATCGGTCATCATGCCGGTATTTCCCTCGGCTTCTACGGCACCTCCCACCATGCGACGGAAGATCTTGCCATCATGCGAAGCATTGCCGACCTCACGGTCGTCGCGCCGGCCGACGGCCCGCAACTGGCGGCCGCCGTCAAGGCGTCTGTCAATCATGCGCAGCCAATCTACTTCCGCATTGGCCGCGGCCAGGACCCTGTGGTCTATGAGGACGGCGTCGACTTCCAGTTCGGCAAGGCGATCGTTCACGGCGAAGGATCGGACCTGACCATCATCGCCTGCGGCTCGATGGTCCATCCCTCAAGGGAGGCTTACCGCGCGCTGCGCGCGGCGGGCAAATCCGTCGGGCTGATCGACATGCATACGATCAAGCCGCTGGATACCAAGGCCGTGCTTTCGGCCGCCGCTCACTCCCGCTTCGTTCT
>NZ_JAMYMR010000092.1:0-3384 GCF_040318635.1 Mesorhizobium sp. M1066 | reverse complement strand
GCGCCCGTCCCTTCACCCGCCCAGCAGGGCACAACCCACGCCGGAAACGAACTCAAAACTGGATAGAAACTGGGGGCAAGGTCAAAGTCAACCGCTCCGAATCGAAGGGAGGGAGCTGATGATGATCTCCTATCAGCAGTCGGCGCCCTGACAGCGATAATGGGGCTATCAATTCAGGGCCTGTCGCTTTAGCTGCTTCTTCTATTAGCACCCAGTCAAACTGAGCACCATCTTCACATAGGCGCTCAACGTCGAAAGAATTACTTGTTGAAAAAACAACGTTTGCCGATTCCAAAACTAACGCGTCTAATGCACGTAAGCCAACTTCTTCACGGCGGTTAAGCGGTCGGGTGACCTTACCTTCATCATCAAATGTGGCGTGCAACACAGCCTCTTTGAGCGACGAGATCCCGAGTTGCAAGGGGCCCGGAGCATCATTTATCAAAGCTGAACTCAGAACCCGATCGAGATAGCTAGCCGCGGTCTTTCGAATATCTTCATCCGTCGAGACTGAATCGTTTCCTCCCCTAGACCGAACTATGATCGTTTCCGGCAGCGCCGCGACAACCTTCTTTCGGACCGTTGAGAGTAGGTGATCAAGTGCTTGATGGCTTTGAGCACTCAGGAGAATTCGGGCGGCTGGGTCGCCTTCAAGGCGTCGCCTGACTACCTCGGCGCTTAGTCGCGTTTTCCCGACTCCTGGGGGTCCGACGACTAGATGGTTGGGCAATGTTTTCCAGATCTGTTCCAATGCTTCCCGCTTTGGGCCATCTAGGTCGCGATATTCACTATCCTCTACCAAGACGTCCTGTGAGCTTCTTATCCGCCTTCTCAAGTCGACAAACAGCGATGCCAAATCTCGCTGCTCGCCAAGCGCTTTGGTTGTTCGCAAACGGCGCCGGATCAAAGCTTCCGTCCCCGCTTCTCCGCTGCGCTTGAGAAACAGGTTCTTTTCGTCACGGATGAGATCCAGAACTTCAAACTCGTAGAGCGGAGAGCCGTTGGCGCCTTCCACTACTCCGAGAAAACGCGCCCTTATCTCAGTTGCATTCTTTGAGGATAATGTTCCTGATACACTGAGCCTCCAGTCGACGTCAGTTCCAAGATCTTCCTTTTCGAATATCCGATCCATAACCTCGGCGGTGTTCCGCTCTTCGATTTCGGCCGCGAGATTGTCGCGAGCTGTACCCAAGCGAGGGGCAAGGCGAACAACATTTCTCCCTCCATCCGTCTTCGCTGACGCGACGCTGACAGGCAGGATGTCCAACGATTTGACTAACGCCTCGACGACTTGAACAAGCAGTACCGCTCGCTGCAAAGGCACACTCTCGCGATTGATATCGTCGACTTTTGGAGGGACGATTGGAATCGTCCAATCGATTGCCATACTTCTCAAGCGGCCGAGCAATGCTAGCGCGTCGTGCTTGTTGCGGGCAACTAGGACTTCGTGGCTAAGGCGATGAACCTCTCGATCGCCCGGCAGTCGCGCTCGATCCCTCGGAACGATCGAAACCACAGTTGCGATTTGCCAGGTGGGTGGACCTTCGTCCGCGAACTGTCGAACGCGGTACGAGAGTGCCTCGGTAATGATTGTCAAAGTATCGAGCGTCTCCAAATCGTTCTGGTTGGAAACGACGATCTTGGCACCGCTCGCAATATCGCCCTCTATGTATGCTATTTGACCATCCAAGTCATCGATGGGTATGCCGCCATCAGTAGCCTGATCGATAGCTTCCGCCATTTTCCGGTTAGGACGGGCAAGTAGAATGAAGCGGGCCGCTTTCGTGGTCCCAAACCGGACGAGCTCGCGTAGTAGCGTGTCGACCGAACGCATGACCCAACGTGCATCAGCGGCGTCTTCTCTATGGGGATCGGTTAGTCGACGCAGAAAATCGATCTCGCCTTCGCTCAGATCAATTACGGGTCGGCCCCGTTGAAAAGGGTCATCCGACCGAAGCCGAGTCACGTCCACACCCAATATATCAGCAAAGAGCGCGCCTAGAGCTTTCCAATCGTCACCATAGGAATAAATCAACCGGTCGATCCGCGCGCGCGCTTTCGCCAACATCGGATCAAGGGCTTTGGCCTCCCCCATGCCAACGCACCACTCGAAGCCTCCAAGTTTGAAGTCCGCAGAATTGCTGCCGTTCGTGAACACTGCATGCCGGTCAAGCCTACCGTGAACCAGTCCCCGCGCATGCAATAGCCCTATGGCCTTTGCTAAGCGGGAAAGGTTGTTCCAAAGGATTGCTCGATTGGAAACGATGTCCAGCCCCTTCAGCCAGTGGCGAGAGCTTAGGGTGCGCAGACGTGCCGCCAACGGCGTGGCTGCAGCCTCATATACCACGCAAAATGAATCTGCGGTCTCAATCATCTCGATGACTTCGACCATGACTTCATCGGCGTCAGGATAGTTCATTACCCGATCAACCTGAAGCCTTTCATGGTTCCAGAGCTCCCTAAATTCCCCGTCTGCCTGATCTCCAGCTTTCCACCAGATCTTAAGTGTTCGATCTTCGCCTGTCTCCTTGACGACGGCCGTGATCAATCCAGGGCGCAGCTCTTCGACTTGAGGACGTTGGAGATAATCTTCCGAAAGCGAGAAGGTATCTTCCAGTCGAATTCTCTGATTGCGTCGGGCCATGATTATCCACTATCTAGATCAATCCATTAATTCGCGAGTTTAGAAGATCATGCAACCACATCCCGGCAGAACCACCGACCCGCTACTAGGAAAGATGTGGAAAACAAAAAGTGCCCGCTTTAACGCCCACACACGACTCAAAGCGAAACAGTCGTTGTCCACCACAGCAACGTCTTTCCTCGCCTTTTACCTGGTAATCGTGGCGCTCATACCTCTGCTCTATGAGGCAAGCCTCCCGCCGGGCGGACCGAAGTTTCTGTCGGTTGTGTCCCTAATTATATCCATTTTCCTAATTATCATCACTTTGCTAGAGAGCTCCAAAAATTACAGCGGCGAAGCAGACAGGATGCAGAAGTGCGCGCTGGAGATTTCTGACATATACAACCAATTTCAGGCGCTGATTTTGGAGGAGGCAAACAGCCGTAGACCTGAGTTTAGCGCAAATTACAGTGAAATTCTGAAGACACATCAACTAAATCACAAAGATGTTGACTACATTAGATTTGAATTGATGTTTCATAAAGATATGCAAATTGGAAGATTTTCACTGGCCTTAATGTTTATTCGCTACGTGGCTCTGATCGTCGCAGAATATTGGCTTTACTTTGTTCTAATACTTGGTCCAATGGTATTGGGCTATTTCTATAGGTCAGAACTAGCAGGCTGTTGAAAAAGGCGCTCGCTGCAAGGCTCTGACCGTGATTCATTGGCTCCGAAGGGATTTGGAGGTGACGAGTGCG
>NZ_JAMYMR010000091.1:0-4077 GCF_040318635.1 Mesorhizobium sp. M1066 | reverse complement strand
AGGCCCAATCACCTTCCGCCACGGCCTTCAGTACTTCCAATCCATAGCACACGGCTGGAGCCTGCGAGATGTGTGAATCGCCTAGCGCTTTTGCGGGGGGCGAGGAACCCAAGCTTTGCTACCGCTCTTCCCTACGAAACGGCTTGAGCAGCGCCGACGGTGCCACCGCGTTGCGCGACATCACCGCCATGGCGACGATGGTGAAGATGAACGGCAGCATCAGGAACGCCTCGTAGGGGATGTGTCCGAGCCCGCTGGCCTGCATGCGCAGCTGCAGTGCATCGACGAAGGCGAACAGCAGCGCGGCCCCCGCCGAGCGCCACGGATCCCAGCGGCCGAAGACGACCAGCGCGATTGCCACCCAGCCGCGCCCGGACACCACGCCGAAGGTGAAGGCGTTGAACTGCGCCATCGACAGGAAGGCGCCGGCCAGCCCCATCAACGCCCCGCCGAGGATGACTGCCTGGAAGCGCGTGGCGATCACACTGACCCCCGCCGAATCCGCGGCGCGCGGGTTTTCGCCGACCATGCGCACCGATAGGCCCCATGGCGTGCGGTAGAGCACGAAGGCAGCGAGCGGAATGGCCAGGATCGCCATGTAGACCAGCGCGAACTGGTTGAACACCGCCGTCCCGAACACCGGAATGTCGGAGAGGAGCGGGATCGGCAGCGTCTGAAAACCCTTGATGTTGGGCGGCACCGACTGCTGGCCGAAGATCAGCCGGTAGAGGAAATAGGCGAGGCCCGACGAGAACAGCGTCACCCCGATGCCGCAGACGTGCTGGCTGAGGCCGAGCGCCACGGTGAACAGCGCATGCAGCGCGCCCATCAGCATGCCCGTCAGCACTGCCGCCAGCACGCCGAGCCACAGGCTGCCGCTGAGGCTGGCGGCGGTGAAGCCTGTCATCGCCGACAAAAGCATGATGCCTTCGATGCCGAGATTGAGCACGCCGGCCCGTTCCGAGAACATTTCGCCGAGCGTTGCAAAAGCCAGCGGCGTGGCGATGCGGATGATGGCGGCGAGGAAGCCGACCTGAAAGATCTGTTCGAACACCGCGCTCATCGGGCAGCCCCGACGCGGCGGATGCGATAGGCGGTGAACAGCAGCGCCACCAGCATGGCAAGCAATGCGGTGCCCTGGATGACATCGCTGAGGAAGGCCGGAACGCCGGTCGCCCGCGACATCGCCTCGGCGCCGGTCATCACAGCGGCAAGGAAGATCGCCGCCGGCACCACACCGAGCGGATTGAGCCGCGCCAGCATGGCAACGACGATGCCCGAATAACCGTAGCCCGGCGAGATGTCGCTCATCACCTGGAAATGCACGCCGCCGACCTCGCCGACGCCGGCCAGTCCGGCCAGCGCGCCGGACAGCAGCGCCGTCGAGATCAGCACCCGCTCGACGTGGATGCCGCCATATCTAGCGGCTTCCGGGTTTTCGCCGGTGACCCTGATCCTGAAGCCGAGCGTCGTGCGCACGATCAGGAACCAGATCAGCGGCGCCGCGATCAGTGCCGCGACGACGCCGAGATGCAGCCGCGTGCCTTCGAGCAGCACCGGGAAATTGGCCGAATCCTCGATCGGCGGCGAGATCGGATAGCCGCTGAAGGAGTCCTTCCACGGCCCCTCGATCAGGGCCATCAAGGCGTAATAGATGACCGAGTTGAGCAACAGCGAACTGACGACATCATCGACCTTGAATTTTACTCTGAGCGTCGCCGGCACCAGCGCGACTGCGGCTCCCGCTACGGCGCCGGCCACCGCCATCAAGACCATGGCGAGCGGCCCCGGCATTGGAATGGCGCCGACAAAGCAGCTGGCCACCGCGCCGGCAAGCAATTGCCCTTCGGCGCCGATGTTCCAGAATTTTGCTCGGAAGGCGACCGCGACCGCCAGTCCGGTGAAGATCATGGGTGTTGCACGCACCATCGTTTCGGTGATCGCATAGCTGTCGCCCAGCGACGCCGTGAACATCACGCCATAAGCTTCGAGCACGCCGGCGCCGGCCAGCGCAATCAGGCCGCTGCACAAGATGAGCGCTGCTCCGATCGCCAGCAATGGCAGAGCGAGGTTGAACCAGGCAGGAGTGCTTGTGCGGGCTTCCAGGCGGAACATTAGGCGGCACCCTCTGTTCTGTCTGTCGAACAAGAATTCTGACGAAGAGGGACCCCCACCCCTAGCCCCTCCCCACAAGGGGGAGGGGAACTCTCGCAGGCACTGACCACGACAAAACACCAGAAGTCCGGGCTCAGAAGCTGTGTGAACGGCGAGCGGCAGCATCCCCCTCCCCCTTGTGGGGAGGGGTTAGGGGTGGGGGTCAGCGCCGCCGGAAGGTCCATCTAGGCTCTTCCCTCCGCCCCGGTCATCATCAGGCCGAGCCGCGCGATCGTCGCATCGCCGCTGTCGAGCGTGCCGACGATGCGGCCCTCATACATCACCGCGATGCGGTCGCAGAGCACCAGCAGCTCTTCGAGATCCTCGCCGATGACGATGATGCCGCAGCCCTTGGTCCGCATGTCGAGGAATTTTTCGTGGATGAAGCGCGCAGCACCGATATCGAGGCCTCGCGTTGGCTGCGAGACAGCAAGCACCTTCGGATCGAAGGCAAGCTCGCGTGCCAACAACGCCTTCTGCAGATTGCCGCCGGACAACGCGCCGGCCCGGGTCATCGGCCCAGGGCACCTGATATCATAGGCCTTGATCTGCGCCTCGGCAAAGGCGCGGATCGCATCCGGCTTGAGCAGGCCCTTGCTGCTGAACGCTGTGGTGCCGATGCGCGGCAGCACCATCGAATCGGCCAGCGGCAGGTTGGTCACCAGCCCGGTCGTCATGCGGTCTTCCGGGATACGGCCAAGTCCGAGCGCCTGCACCTCGCGCGGCGAGAACCGCGAGACCTTTTGGCCGGCAATCGTCATCCGGCCGGCATCGGGCGCCCGCACGCCGGAGATCACCTCCGCCAGCGCCCGCTGGCCATTGCCCGACACTCCGGCAATGCCGAGGATTTCGCCGGCACGGACGGCAAGCGATACGTCGCGCAGCGCCGTGCCCGAATGATGCGAGGTTGAGATACCGTCGAGCGTCAGCACATCGGCACCCGGCGCCGATGGTCCCCGCGCCGGCGGCACGATCTCATGGCCGCACATCAGTGTTGCCATCTCCGAGGATGTCGTGTTGGCCGGGTCATCGACGCGGCCGGCAACGCGGCCATGCCGCAGCACCGTGCAGCGATGCGTCAGCGCCCGCACCTCGTTGAGCTTGTGCGAGATGAAGATGATGCCGAGACCTTGCGCCGCCATAGAACGCAACGCCGAAAACAGCCCGTCGACCTCGCTCGGCGCCAGCACCGCCGTCGGCTCGTCGAGAATCAGCAGCCTGGCGCCGCGAAACAGCGCCTTGACGATTTCAAGCCGCTGCTGTTCGCCGACCGACAGCGCCGAGACCGGTAGGCCCGGGTCAAGTGTGAGCCCATGTTGCTGGCCGATCTCTGCCAGCCGCGCCAGCCCACCGGCGCGGTCGATCCGCCCTGTCTTTCCGGGAATGCCGATCAAAAGGTTTTCCAGCACCGTCAGCCGCGGCGCCAGATGGAAATGCTGGTGCACCATACCGATGCCGGCGGCCAGTGCATCGGCCGAACTGGTGATCCGCACCGGCTTACCCTGGATGAGGATCTCGCCCGCGTCGGGCGCATAGGCGCCGAACAGCACGTTCATCAGCGTCGTCTTGCCGGCGCCGTTTTCGCCCAGCAACCCCAGGATTTCGCCGGGCGCGACGCTGAGATCGACGGCCTCGTTCGCCTTGACGGCGCCAAAGCTCTTGGTGATGCCACGCATTTCGATGAGTGGGGCGGACAAGGATGCTCCTGCGGAGAGAGGCTCTGCTTCACCCTCCCCCTTGTGGGGAGGGTCGGCTCGCAGTCGGAGCGAAGCGGAGATTGCGAGACGGGGTGGGGGTGCGCCCTACGGGGAGCCCCCCCCCCCCCCCCAGGGCGGGGAGACCCACCAACCACAAGAGAGGGGGAAAAAAAAAAAAAAAAACACCAGCACTCAAAAACACAAACACACCAAAAAAAAAAAAAAA
>NZ_JAMYMR010000090.1:0-4246 GCF_040318635.1 Mesorhizobium sp. M1066 | reverse complement strand
ACTAAATCCAGGTACGCGTCCCTGTTGACTAGATGTAGGCATGAGCAGCTTTCTCCTATCTTGATAAATGTCGATCGCAGGAGGCTATTGGCTTACCTTCTCGAAAGCGTAATATTGGCTAACGCGCAAAGTCCCCAAAAAACCATGAGTTTTTCCGAAATCCTTTAAGATGCGGCGTCTAACGAGGGATTTCGCCGCTGGCCTGCTAATGGTTTTTCGGGCACGCAGTGCAGCTAGGTTATGCCGTTGATATTATTTGTACGCGACAACCAAGAGGCGCGCGCTATCGGATGTAAACGCTCCACCTTCCTCCCCATAAGCTTCAACAGTCTCGAATCCCGCGCTTCGCAACATGCGAACATATTCAGAAAACCCATACTGCTTGTAAGAAAGGTGCGTTCGTCTGACGAGTCCATCGCGGACGATAATCCTTTCGAGGTTCTCGCGATCGGTTAGCACATCGTTGTTATATATATCGATTCGTACGTCGTCGTTACGCTGCGCAACGGAACACACGGGAAACTCGTGGCGCAGGGACTCGAAGCGATTGGGGTTATCGATTAGCAGACGCCCGCCCTTTCGAAGTGAAGAAGCGGCTTCCCGAAGAACTCTCTCATTATCCGCGTCATCGAAATAGCCAAAGGTCGTGTACCACAGAAAAGCCGCGTCGAATCGATCTCGCCAGGGAAGTGAGCGCATGTCGCCCAGAACATATTCGACAACTACTCCGCGTTCGGCCGCATCCGCTTCGGCTTTTTTTAGGAGGATCGCGGACCTATCCAGTCCCGTTACCCGTGCTCCTTTTTCCGCCAATCGGTTGGAAATCCGACCATATCCGCACCCGAGTTCAAGAACTGAGCTGCCTTGTGTAAGTGAAAGAAGCTTAAGAATTACTCCCACTTGTTGGTCACTTGCCTTTGGCGAATTTACCGCATCCCCAAAATAGACGTAGTCTTCGCTGAAGTATGAATCAAGTTCTGATAAAGAAGACTTCTTGCCAATATTATAATTCATATGTTTTCTCCTTCTGCTTTTCTGCCTTTTTAGGTTCTTTGTCGGCATTAATCGAGTTTTGCATATTGCATATTGCATATGGAGAGGGATAGTTAAAGAAAATATTTGTGAAATTTGTTTATATACTTGTTAAGATTTTTGCGACGGTCGTTGACCATGCCGCGTTGAATTGTATCGTGGGCCGGCGTGGGGGTCTCTCGGGGCACTGCTCCGGCCTTCTCTTCGGCTGGGCGCTATACACACCGTCGCCATCTCCAAGAACCGCCTAATCGACATCGAGAACGGCTCGGTTCATTTCCGCTATTGGCAATCCCAACCGGGCGCAAAAGCTCGCCCGTTGCCGCGACCTGCTCGGCATGCCGGCGCCGGCGGCTGCCTCAGCCGAAAAGGACTAGACCACGACCGCACCGAAGCGCTCACAAAGGCTTTGTCTCAGGAAGTGTCCAGCCGGTCACCAGGGGCAGATAATCCTCATCGAAATATTCGACGGCGTCACGACAGGCATGCCATAGCAAAGGATACATGGCAGAAGGCGTTAGCCTCCTTCTTCGCCGCATCGGACCGACTCGGTTGGGCGCAAACGGGCCGGGCCTAGGTCCAAGGAACATTGGCGTATGGCTTGCGGGCTGAATAAAAGTGCGGCGATGGAAAGGCTCACATAGTCCTTGGTCTCACCGGTGCGGATCCAGCCGGCGCTAGCCATCTCAAAACGCGATTGCACCGTCCGGAACATTATATTGGCGGAGCCAAAGCCACGTGGCAGATACTCGGCGCGTAGCGGATCGAATTGCATCCGCCTTCAACGCCGTCCGAAAGAATGAGCGAAGTGAAGAGAAGTGAAGATCAAAGACGTCCTCCTCGTGCCTAGCTATGGAGCATTTTTCTATCGGGTCGACACAGTGCACCACGGCTTCATTTATGCTGTCGAACCGATAACGCCCGGGTTCACGTCAACTCGCGTTCCGGCGTCTTCGCCGAGGTCAAGGCTCAGCTCAAGTCCGAGGAGCCTGGCGGCCGCAAGGCCGGCGTCAAGGTCAAGACGGCGGCGGAACTTGTTGAAAAGCTCAAGAACGAAGCCGGCGGGCTCTGAGATTTGGGAAGGAACAGACAGATGGCTATTCTTCTGCTTGCCGACACGACAACCAGACCCTTTCCGACCAAACCGCGAAGGCACTCACTGCCGCGCTTGAAATCGGTTCCGAAGTTGACGTGCTGGTCGCCGGGAGGTGCGCGAAAGCCGCCGATGCCGCCGCAAAGCTCAAGGGCATGTGCAAGGTGCTGCTCGCCGAGGGCCATGAGATTTGATCGCGCCGGCGGCCACCATGGGCAGGAACGTGATGCCGCGGGTCGCGACCTCCTGGTCGTCATGGAGGTGTCCGAGACCATCGCCGTGGTTTCGCCCGACACCTTCAAGCGGCCGATCCTTGCCAGCAACGCCATCCAGGCCGTGCAGTCGACCTATCCATGGAAGGTCATTGCCGTACGGGCGGCGGCTTCTTTTCCGTTAGCTCCCAAGGCAATTCGACTGTCCGTCGAGCATGTCTCGGCGGCAGCCGACCCCGGCCTCTCCAGCTTCGTTGAGAAACGGCTCCAGAAGGTTTCCCTGTCGACGCCGGCCATGCGCCAAACGACTGGCAGGTCGGCCAGAACGGCAAGGTCATGGCACCTGATGTTTGCATTGCGGTCGGCATCTCCTGCGCCATTCAGCACCTTGCGGGCATGATGGCTTCAAAGGAAATCATCGCCATCAACAAGGACGAGGGATCGCCAATCCTCAAGGTCGCCGAGGCGCATCGCCAGCGACCTTTCGTCATACTGCCTGAGCTTTCCAGATCGATTTGACCCGAAGGTACAATGTCTCAACTCCAGATTCTAACTCTAACCTGCGATGACAGCCCCGGCATTGTCGCGGCCGTCGCAACCGGACTGACTGCGCTCGGTGCCAACATTGCCGAGAGCAGCCAATTCTGGGACCGCACCAGCAATCGCTTCTTCATGCGTCTGGCCGTTGAAGGAGACGAGTCGCTTTCGAGCGCGTCAATCGAGCGTGCGCTCGGACCGGCGATCGAGCGCTTCAGTTTGAGGGTTCACACCGTCGATGCGCGCCGTAGGCCGAAGATCATCATAATGGTGTCGAAATTCGATCATGCGATGCTTCATCTGCTTTACCAAATCAAGGTCGGTTGGCTGAACGCGGACGTGGTTGCGATCGTTTCTAACCACGAAGATAGCCGTGGGGTCGCCGAGCGGGAGGGCTTCGCCTATCATTACTGGCCGGTATGCAAGGACACTAAGACCGAGCAGGAAAATAAGCTTCTGAGTCTTGTGCGCGAGACTGCCGCGGACCTCTTGATCCTGGCCCGGTACATGCAAGTCCTGTCTGACGAGATGTCAACTCGCCTGTTCGGCAAGGTGATAAACATCCATCATTCCTTCCTTCCCTCCTTCAAAGGCGCAAAGCCGTATCATCAGGCCTACGAACGAGGAGTGAAGCTTATCGGGGCGACTGCGCATTACGTGACGCCCAACCTCGACGAGGGTCCCATCATAGATCAGGAGACTGAGCGCGTAACGCATACGATGAACGCGGAGGATTTCATCGCGACGGGCCGCGATATTGAAAGCCGCGTCCTTGCACGGGCCGTCAAGCTGCATCTGGAGCGGCGGATCATGCTCAACGGAAATAAAACAATCGTATTCTCAAATTAACCGAGACGCCGCGATGAGAACCGCATGGGAATCAGCGGCAAGAGCGGCTTGCGGTCTCGAAAACGATTATGGGTCCGCGTCCTACTGGCTCAGCTGTAGCCGGATTTTATGGGTGATGTAGACAAACACGATCCTGCAGAGGGTACCCAGCGTCTGCGGCTGGATCGTGGTCTGGCTTTTGGGCTTCTCGTCACTGCGCGTGGCATCCGTCCCAGATTAATCGCCGCCAATCGGAAGCCCGGCCGATGATCGATGCTGCTGCATGCCGGCGCATCGTATTGCACTACGCCGGCATCGTATCCTAAAAAGTGAGCAATTTACCAGCAGGTCACGGGACATGCTGCTCAGCAAGTTCGCGCCGTTCTCGGTCAGTCGGACAATCTCACCGAAGATGTAGCGGTCATCCTTCTCACCTTGTTCGGCAGAGGCCCGCCCAGCGTAAGCGGTGCGCCAAGGCACCTTGCAATAGGCTGATGAACATGGAGCTTTCGCGCCATGACATTGGAACATGCGAGGGGCGATA
>NZ_JAMYMR010000089.1:0-4557 GCF_040318635.1 Mesorhizobium sp. M1066 | reverse complement strand
GCTTCATCGAGCATGAGGCCTACAAAGACACCGCCCTCGTCATCCCCGCCCTGCGCGAACTCCACTACGTCACCCACTACGATCCACAGTGATCGGCGCCGGCGGGCCGACCAACGAGCGATCTAACCATCAAGTCGATTTCGGGAAAGTGCCTTGGCGCACCGCTTACCAATCTATAGAGAGGAATGCAGCCTAAAATGCCACAATATGATCGGCGCGCGAGCCCTAAAAGCGGCGCCAGCCGTTGATTTCTGTTTCATATTTCCAAAAGCCGCAAAGGAGCCAATAGGTGGAGATTATCCCGTCTGATCAAGAGAACATCCTCATCGGCATTCGTCCGATAGAACGCGCCGACGAGGACGCCTTGCTTTCTTCCGAAGTTGCCGTACTAAGACACGCTGTTGCCAAAGTCCGTCGCCAAAGCGGTGCCGCTAGAATAATTGCTCGGACACTTCTTGGCGAACTGGGATTTCCACCGACGCCTATTCCAAAGACACATTCTGGTGTTCCGACATGGCCAGCCGGCATTGTTGGATCTTTGGCTCATCACGGTACAGTAGCAGCAGCTGCCATTGCAGAGAAGAGAAGGGTTGCAGCGCTTGGTATCGACATAGAACCTAATGAACCTCTGCCGGAGGACTTAATCGAAATGATTGCTACCCCGCGCGAGCAACGGATGTACGGCTTACGGCTGCTCCAGCGGCGAGATCTGTTTGTTTTGAAGGAGGCCGTGTATAAAGCCTACTTTCCACTATATATGGCTTTTCTTGAATTCCAGGATGTTGAAATCGATATTCACACCCGACTTGGATATGTTCCGAGGTCAAATTGCACATTTTTATTGGAGTTACATACTTCCGATAATGTAATCGGTTTAGCATATTCGCTGCCAGAGCGGATGTAAGCTAAACTCTGCTCAGTAGCCATCAGTCCACCACTCCTTCCTGTAGATGTCATACAATTCGTGTCGCCGCGTTCCCTCGAACGTTTCGATCCATTGATATTGCACGGCTTGCCTTCCGACATCTAAGCGCGAGCTAGGGAGGCCAAGTTAAGACATAATGTCCAAAAGCCCGCAATGGGTTTCTGCAATGGGTGGCGAGCAGACCTCCCACGCAAGTCTCCTTGGCAAGAACAGAGAGAAATCCGCGCACAGGGTCTGTAGATCCGTGCACGGACCCAGACCGCGTCCTGGGGTGGTTGCGCGGCAGTCGATCACTCGACTGCGATCAGCCCAGAGCTAGACTCTGCAACTGAAGGGCGTTCGACCAGCCTGACCAACCTCAACGCGGAAGAGGTTGCCGGACTCGGGAAATCGAAGAAGTTCATCAGACGATTGCCTGGCTCGCCGTGAGGTTATGAACAGTGCTCTCAGATCTTCGCCGCCAAGTGCCACACAGGTCGGCGCCATAGTCGGCATATCCACGCGATCTGTGAGGTGGCCGTTTCGATCGATACGGACGACACAGCCGCCTCGTAGCCTGGCGCTCCAGTAGCCCCCTTCAATGTCCACGGTGGCGCCATCAGGCGATCCGGGGGCAATGTTCGGGCCTGCCAGCGGGCCTATCTCGGCAAGACCCGCAAATTGCGGAGCCACGGCGAAACGCCGGATGGTGCCTTCCGTTGTATCGGTGAAGTACATGATCCGGCCGTCGGGCGAAAATGCCAGTCCGTTGGCGGCCGCTACGCCGCTGAAGAGTTTAATGACCTCGCCATTGGACGCAATGCGATAGACGCCTCCGACTGGCTCACGGGTCTGTTCATTGTATGTGCCCAAGACGATCCCACCGTAGGGGTCGATCGCGGCGTCGTTGACACGGGTTTGCGCAAGATGCGGCTCGATTTCGGCCACTTGGGAGAAGTCGGTGAAGGTTGGGTCCGTGATGACTATAGACTTAGGAAAGCCGAGCACGAAGCCACCACGCGCGCGTGGAAAGACGAACGCCGCACGACTGGGAAGCTGCCGCACAGCCGCAACTTTCCCGTTGTCGTCCCAGCGGAACACGCACTTTCCTTCAATGTCAGTCCACCAAAGGCTCTGGTCCAATGCGTTCCAGTTGCATCCTTCGCCCAGGAGGTTGTGGCAATCGAACGCCGCGCGCGCGTGATGGAGCCGCATTCACTTTGCGCTCTGCATATTCCGGGTCCGAAGTTCGGCAGGATCGACAGCGAAGGGTTCGAGTTTTTCGTGATCGAACACCACCCCATGTCCGGGTGTTTCAAATGGAAAGGCCACTCCGTTCTCCAGGCGAAGTTCCGCCTGAAGTACGCCCATTTCGGAGAAGCTCCCGCCGTGTACGCATTCGAGAATGTCCGCGTTGTCGATTGCACACATCAATGCGACGGAGAGTTCGGACATGTAGTGGGGCGCCATGGTGCGGTGGAAGGACGCTGACAGATTGGCGATCTTCAGCCACTCGCTGATACCTCCGACGCGGCATACGTCCGCTTGGACGATGTCGACGGCGTTGGCCTGGAGATAATCGGCAAACTGATGCCGCGTATATAGGCTCTCGCCGACCGCAATGGGCAGCGCTACGAAGCCGCGTAGGTCGGCGTGACCGCGAATATCCTCGGCATGGAGAGGCTCTTCGATCCAGCCAAGACCGAACGTCGCGAGTTTCTGCAGTCGGATCATGCAGTCGGCGACATTCCAGCGCTGATTAGCATCGACGAACAGTCGTCGCGTGGGGCCGATCAGTTTCTTCACGGCTACGATACGGTCGAGATCTTCTTCCGCATCGTCCCGACCGATTTTTATCTTCACCGCATTGTGCCCCTGCGCCAGGAACTTATCTACCTGGTCGAGAAGAGCGTCGCTGTCGAGGAAGAGGTCAATGCCACTGCCATAGGTGCGGATGCTTTCGCGCCGCGCGCCCAGCAGACGGTGTAATGGAACGTTGTACCACTTGGCCGAAATATCCCAAAGCGCGATGTCGATCGCGCCCAATGCGAGGGTGTTGATGCCCCCGGTGCCGCTGCGGTGCAATTGGCCATAGAGGAACGACCAAAGTCGTTCGATCTGCCGCGGATCTTGTCCGAAAAGCATCGATCGGCAATAATCATCGATCAGGGCGAGGATGGCACTTCCGCCAATCCCTGTCGTATAGGCAAAGCCCTCGCCGACGATCCCAGCGTCTGTGGTCACGCGGGTGATGATGAATTCGAGGTTCGCGACGCGGTGTGTGGCGTCCTCCCAAGAGACCGTCGGCGGGATGTGATAGAGACGCGAGGCGACATCGATGATTTTCAAGGCACGGTCCTCCCCGCCATCGCGAGAACTTCGGGGTTCGACAGATTGCCAGGCTTGCCGGCCAAAAGCCGCTGCAGGTTTTGCACAATGCTGCGGGTGTGACGTACACGCATCTCTTCGGTCCACGCGGCGATATGAGGCGTCGCAAGGACGCGCGGATGAGTAACAAGCGGATCCCTCGCCGAAGGCGGCTCCGTATCAAAGACGTCTAGCGCGGCCCCAGCGATCTGTTCGCGATCCAAGGCCTTTAGTAGCGCGCCAGTGTCGATAAGGCCTGCCCGACCTGTGTTGATGAGATACGCGCCGCGCCCCATCCGATCGAGCTGGTCTGCGCCGATCATGCCGCGCGTTTGTGTGCTGAGCCGCGCGTGCAAGGTTACAATTGCCGAGCGTCCCAGAAGTTCGTCGAGTGAGACCGGTTCGACCCCGAGTGTTCTTAACTCGGCGCTATCGACATAAGGATCGTGGACGATAGTGCTCATGCCAAAGCCGGAAAACTTTTCGGCGACCGCACGACCGATTGCCCCAAAGCCGACGATACCGAGTGTGCGACCATGCAGCTCGATGCCCGTGAATGCGAGTTGCGGAGAACTCGCGCCGCGACCCCATACCGTACCACGAAAAAAGTCCTCTCCGGCGTCGAAGTCGGGCGAGCGGGACCTAATCCATGCACCGGCAGGGATGAGGTGGCGAGTAAGCCCCAGCGCGAGAGCAACCGTGAACTCTGCAACCCCGTGATCGGTTCGCCCGAGAGTGTGTACTACAGCGATCCCCCGCGCCGTGGCGGCCGCCACATCGATGTTCGCTTGCGGGGCCGAGCGTACTGATAAGATGACGCGAAGCCGTGGTGCGGCAGCCAATAGCGCTTCGTCAAAACACTCATATCCCGCTATCACGACCTCAGCTTCAGCGATTGCGTCCATTAGCGGCTTGCGATCACAGAACCACTCGCCGGCTGCCCAGCCGAGCAAATTAAGCTCGCTGATTTCGCGGAGCGAGGCGATGCCTTCCGGGCTAAGATCTGCTGTCGCCAGGACGAGAGGTCGGCCACTAATCAATCTGATGGCGTCGGTGCTGCTAGGCATCGAGGAGATAAACCGGATGATCGGAATCTTCGCCGTGCGCGGCAACGACCGGAACAATTGTAGATTCATTGATGCGCGCACAGAACTCCACGTCGTTCTGCCGGCAGTTGCCGATGAAGCGGCGACCGGTCATCGAGCCCAATAACACCTTCACGGCACTATCTTGCGAGATTGTGAAGCCGTGAGCGACCGACGCGGAGTCGTCCAGTTCAACAGCGT
>NZ_JAMYMR010000088.1:0-4885 GCF_040318635.1 Mesorhizobium sp. M1066 | reverse complement strand
GTCCTCGAAAGGACGACCAGGATCCCCTCGGTCTCCTTCCCACTTCAGACATAGCATGGGAACAACACACAGGATCCTCGGGTCTCCGAGACGCCGCTTCGCGGCCGCTCCGCCCGTGGATGACGAAGGCGGGAGGCTTCGTCTGGGCCACCGCGCTGCGCTGCCCGTGTGACTCACGTGAAACGCGTCGGGCGGCCTTGGTGACTCACGTGAACATGGAGCTGACAGCCCGCAAGGTTGTTTCACGTGAAACGACCCGCGGAGTTTTCTTGACAGCAAAGCCTCACGGGGACATGTGTCCCTCAATCTTTTGAGTCTGGGAAATTTGTGATGACCAATCACTATGATGTGGTTGTGGTAGGCGGCGGTCACGCGGGTTGCGAGGCGGCCAGCGCTGCCGCACGCGCCGGTGCCAGAACCGCGCTGGTGACGCTGCGCTTCGACACGATCGGGGTGATGTCGTGCAATCCGGCTATCGGCGGGCTCGGCAAGGGCCATTTGGTGCGCGAGATAGATGCCATGGACGGCTTGATGGGGCGGGTGGCGGATGCTGCCGGCATCCAATTCCGCCTGCTCAACCGCCGCAAGGGTCCCGCCGTGCGCGGCCCCCGCACGCAGGCCGACAGAAAACTCTATCGCCTTGCCATGCAGGAAGCGATTCGGCAGCAGAACGATCTCGACGTGGTCGAGGGTGAGGTTCTGGACTTCGAAATTGTCGCCGGCCAGATCGCGGCTGTTCTCCTGGCCGACGGCCGCCGCCTGGCTTGTGGCGCTGTTGTTCTGACCACCGGAACTTTTTTGCGCGGGCTTATACATATTGGCGAGAAGAAGATTGTCGCCGGCCGCATGAACGAGCAGGCCAGCCTTGGGCTGTCGGCGACGATGGACCGCGCAGGCTTCAGGCTCGGCCGTCTGAAGACCGGGACGCCGCCACGGCTCGATGGCCGGACCATCGACTGGGCGTCGCTGGAAAGCCAGGCCGCCGATGAGGATCCGGTGCCGTTCTCGCTGATGACCGACCGCATCACCACGCCGCAGATCGAGTGCGGCATCACCCGCACGACGATTGCCACGCATGAGCTGATTCGCGTCAATCTCGGCCGGTCGGCCATGTATTCTGGCTCGATCGCGGGCGTTGGGCCGCGTTATTGCCCGTCGATCGAGGACAAGATCGTCAAGTTCGGCGACAGGGACGGCCATCAGATCTTCCTCGAGCCGGAAGGGCTCGATGACGACACGGTTTATCCCAATGGAATTTCGACCTCGCTGCCCGAAGACGTACAGCTCGATATATTGAAAACCATTCCGGGGCTGGAGCGGTCCGCCATGCTGCAGCCCGGCTATGCCATCGAGTATGATCACGTCGATCCGCGCGAACTGCATCAGACACTGGAGACGAAGCGCATTGGCGGTCTCTTCCTCGCCGGTCAGATCAACGGTACGACCGGCTATGAAGAGGCGGCCGGGCAAGGGCTGCTTGCCGGCCTCAATGCGGCGCGGCGGGCGGCGGGCAGCGAGCAGATCGTGCTCAGCCGCACCGAAGCCTATATCGGCGTGATGGTCGACGATCTGACCAGCCGCGGTATAGCTGAGCCCTATCGGATATTCACCTCGCGGGCCGAGTTCCGGCTGTCGCTCCGCGCCGACAATGCGGATGAGCGGTTGACGCCCCTCGCTTCGAAACTGGGCATCGCTTCGGCGCAGCGGATGCAGCGCTACGGACAGGTGATGCAAAGCCTGGACGAGGCGCGGGATCTGGCGAAGTCGCTCGCCCTCACGCCGAACGAGGCGGCGCGGCACGGGCTGGAGATCAACCGGGATGGCGTGCGCCGGTCCGGTTATGAACTGTTGTCCTATCCTGATGTCGATGTGGCTTGGCTGGCTCGTGTCGATCCGCGCTTTGCGGATATAGACGCGAAGACGGCGGAACGCCTCGAGACGGAAGCGAAATATTCGGTCTATCTGGATCGCCAGAAAACTGACGTCGCGCAGATCCGGCTTGAAGAGAGCCGGCTGATTCCGGAGACCATCGATTTCGCCGGGGTGCCGGGTCTGTCGAACGAGCTGAAGCAGAAGATGCAGGTCCGGCGGCCGCGCTCCATCGCCGATGCCCAGCGCATGGAAGGCATGACGCCGGCGGCGCTGGCGATCATCGTCGCGCATGTCCGTCACGCGGAAAGCGCCCAGCGCCCACAAAAGGAAGTTGCGTGAGTTCTATTTCTCTGGAGAGCTTGCAGGACGCGGCAGGCCCGGTTTCACGTGAAACATTCGATCGGCTGGTGGCGTTCGAGCAGATGTTCCAGAAATGGAATCGCAGCATAAATCTCGTGGCGCAATCGACGTCGGGCGATGTCTGGCAGCGCCATATCCTGGACAGCGCCCAACTCGGACGCATAGAACCGGTTGCCACGCGCTGGATGGATCTCGGCTCGGGCGGCGGATTTCCGGGCCTTGTCATGGCTTTCCTGCTTGCCGAGCGCGACGGCGCCAGCATCGATCTGGTTGAAAGCAATCGCAAAAAGGCGTCCTTCCTGCAGACTGTCGTCGGGCAGTTCAGCCTGCCGGCGCGGGTGGTGGCGCACCGCATCGGTGACAGCCACGCGCTTGTTTCCACACCGCAAATCGTAACGGCGCGGGCGCTGGCTCCGCTTTCGACCTTGCTGGAGCTGTCGGCGCCCTGGCTGATTTCAGGCGCGCGCGGCCTGTTCCACAAAGGCCGGGATTACCGCACCGAAGTGCAAGAAAGCGTTCACCGATGGTCCTTCGATCTGGTAGAACATCCAAGTGTGACTGACGTTGGCGGCGTCATCCTGGAATTGTCCAACCTGCGACCTGTCTGATCCGTCACTGACAGGCGATTTGGCGCCCAAAATGAATTTCTGGCATAGACCCATGATGAAGAATGGCCCCCGAATCATCACTGTAGCCAACCAGAAGGGCGGTGTCGGCAAGACCACCACCGCCATCAATCTGGCGACCGCGCTGGCCGCGATCGGCGAAAAGGTGCTGATCGTCGATCTCGATCCGCAAGGAAATGCCAGCACCGGTCTCGGCATCGACCGCAAGGACCGCACGGTGTCCTCCTATGACGTGCTGACCGGCGAGCTGGAGCTAGAGGCCGCGGCCATCCCCACGGCGGTGCCTGGCCTGTCGATCGTGCCGTCGACGCTCGATCTGCTCGGCATCGAAATGGAGATCGCCTCGGCGCCCGACCGGGTGCTGAAGCTGCGCAACGCGCTGCGCGCCGCCACCTTGCGCGGCGCGCCGTTCGGCTATGTGCTGATCGACTGCCCGCCATCGCTCAACCTTTTGACTTTGAATTCAATGGCCGCGGCCGATTCTGTTCTTGTACCGCTGCAATGCGAGTTTTTCGCGCTCGAAGGTCTCAGCCAGTTGCTGGAGACGGTCGAGCAGGTGCGCCGCTCGATCAATCCGGATCTCACCATCCAGGGCATCGTGCTGACCATGTATGACGGCCGCAACAATCTCGCCAACCAGGTGGTGCAGGATGTGCGGGCGCATATGGGCGACAAGGTCTACGAGACCATCATCCCACGCAATGTGCGGGTGTCCGAGGCGCCGTCCTATGGCAAGCCGGCGATCCTCTACGATTTGAAATGCTCGGGCAGCCAGGCCTATCTGCAACTGGCGTCGGAAGTGATCCGCCGCGAGCGCAAGTTACGCGCCGCTTGATTAGGCCGGATGCATAGCTAAGAGCCGATTCGATACCGAAACGATTTGGAATAGCCAACTGGAATAAAGATGAGCGAAGACCTTTCGAGAAAAAGACTGGGGCGTGGACTGGCGGCGCTGATCGGCGAGATCGATCGCCCCGCAGCGCCTGAAAAGCCCGGCATGAGCGCCGACGGCAAGGTGCCGATCGAGTTCCTTACGCCGAATCCGAAAAATCCGCGCCGGCATTTCGGCGACGCCGAGCTGACCGACCTTGCCCAGTCGATCCGCGAACACGGCGTGGTCCAGCCGGTGGTGGCGCGGCCGTCGCCGACACAGGCCGGACGCTACGAGATCATCGCCGGCGAGCGGCGCTGGCGCGCGGCGCAGCGCGCCGGGCTGTCCGAGATCCCGGTCATCATCCGCGAGGTCAACGACCGCACCGCGCTCGAACTGGCGATCATCGAAAACGTCCAGCGCACCGACCTCAACGCAGTCGAGGAGGCGCTTGGCTATCAGCAGCTGATCGACGAGCACGGCTATACCCAGGCCGATCTCGGCCAGGTGATCGGCAAGAGCCGCAGCCATGTCGCCAATACGCTCAGGCTCTTGAAGCTGCCCGACGTGATCCGCGACATGCTGGTCGACGGCGCGCTGTCGGCGGGCCATGCCCGCACGCTGGTGACGGCGGAAGATCCGGCCGGCCTTGCCAAGCGCATCGTCGAAGAGGGACTTTCGGTCCGCCAGGCCGAAGCGCTGGCGCAGATGCCGGCCGGCAGCAGCAGCGCCAGGGAAGCTAGGCCCGCGCCAAGTCCTGACGAAAAGGACGCCGACACGCTGGCGCTGGAAAAGCTGTTGACCGATACGATCGGCATGATCGTGTCGGTGGATCACAAGGGCAAGGGCGGCGTGCTGCGGGTTTCGTACCGGTCGCTGGAACAGCTTGATGAGCTGTGCCGCAGGCTGAAGCAGGATCGGTAATTAGCCGGCGAATTAACTCCTGGCTTAAGGTCCAGCTGAGCTGGTTGGCACGGGCTTAAGAATAAAGGGCTGGCGGTTGCCGGCCCTTCTCTTTGCGGCGCCTATGTTTGGCGAACGCGGCGAAGCTGCCAATCTCCCCCCCTCGTGGGCAGGGCTATCGCATATGGATTCTTGCGAAGAAGAACCCCCACCCTAACCCTCCCCACAAGGGGGAGGGAACGCTGCCGCGTGC
>NZ_JAMYMR010000087.1:0-6037 GCF_040318635.1 Mesorhizobium sp. M1066 | reverse complement strand
TCCTCGGCACCGTCACGTCAACCGAATGCCGAAATTACTTCACAGAGGCAGGCTATGCCCAACCTAAATTCATCCCGCTCTAGACCCTGACACCCGCCGGCACCGGCCCCCACTGGTTTTCCCGGGCCTGCGTCGGGATCAGTGCGAAGACCAGGATGATCAGGCTGCCGATCGTCGGGATCAGCACCACCAGATAAAGCCAGCCCGACAGGCCGATGTCATGAATGCGGCGAACGGTCATGCCGAGGCTGGGCAGCAATGTCGCCAGAACGAAGGTGCCGCAAAGGCCAACAGTTACCGCCGCCGATACGCTGCTGTCGAAATTGCCCATTTCGTTGTCGGCGAAAAGGCCGATGCCGCCGATGACAAGCAGCGAAACCACCCAGAACAGGAAAAAACCCCAATATTCCTTGCGACGGGCGCGACCGGCGAAATTGAAATAGTTCTGCGTCAAGCCACGCCAGAAATAGCCCCAGAGATCGCTGGGCTCGGCTGTCTCGGAAGACCGGCCGAAATGCTGCGCAGGAGGCGCTGTTGCAGGTGGAACGCTGGCTTGGGCCGGTGCGGCCTTGATGCCGGAGTCTGCGGCGGTCGGAGCAGCGATCGAAAAGACGTCGCGCGCCTGGCCGCCACCCGGCTGGAACTCGACGGCCGTGCCATTGGGCATGGCGATCTGCCGGCGCAGGTTCTCGCGGGTGAAGGTGTAACGGTTGCCGTCGGCCCCGGATATGAAGCCAAAGCCTTGGTCCTCGTCATAGTGAAGCACTTCGCCCCGCATTTGCCACCCCCGCTCGCCACGTCCCAGCCGAAGGTGGCACAGGCCCGAGCCGATGGGCAAGCCAGCATGGCTACCCTCTTCGCGGCAAATGAAGCATAAGGCATCGAGTGCAACCACCTTCGACAGAAGCAGAACATGACAGTCGAGAGTCCCGACAGTAAAACCGTGATTGAAGATGGAGTGGAAAGAAGACCTCCCAGGCTGGCCATCGACGCCACCGGCCTGACGTTCTGGCCGTCCGGCCAGGGACTTGTCGGCATCCCGCGGGTGGAAAGCTTTCTCGTCAGCGCAGCCCTGGCCGATCCCGACCCTTGCGTGGAGGTGGTGGCGTTCCGACCGTGGGAAGGCCGGTTTCGCCCCCTCGCTCCTTTCGAGCAGGACCATGTCGCGACGGGCGAGATTTCACCCTGGCGCCTCAAACGATGGCCTGGGAGACGCACGGCGATGTCGCAGGCCCTCGAAGCGGTGAGGCAGCAGCCATGGGGCAAGCGCGACGCCGACCGCCATCTTGCAAAGACGGTGACCCATGGCCGTAAAGGGATTGCCTATCAGGCGACCAGGCTGCTGATCCGGGCCTATCGGCTGTACCAGCGGGCGCGGACCCCGTCGGCCCCGCGTCAGGTTCCAAGCCAACCGGACGAGACTGAACGCGGCTTTGTCCTGATCAGCCATCACATTCTGACCGGGGACGACCGAGCCGCCGTCTCCGGGCGCGCCGGTGGCCTCGCGTTTCTTTGCCACGACCTCATCCCGACACTGCGCCCCGACATGGTTGGTATGAGCCCTGGCGAGGCTCGCTACGGGTCATATCTCGAGCACCTCGTGCGTTCCGGCGCGCCGGCATTTTGTGCATCCGACGAAGTTGGTGCGACGCTGACCGATCATATGCAACAGGCAGGCGTCACGCAGCCGGTGGTATATCGGTTTCCGATGCCGTCCATCCTGTACGAAACGGCTTCGCGCATGGGCGAGACTTCGCGCATCGAGGCCGACGAGCCGTTCGTGCTCTATTGCTCGACCATCGAAGTGCGCAAGAACCACATCCTGCTGGCACGGATATGGCAGCAGGCGCTCGACGAGGGCGTCACGCTGCCGCGGCTTGTCTGCGCCGGGCGCTGGGGCTGGATGATCGATCCGCTGCGCGCCTATCTCAAGGCCCATCCGAGATTGCTTGAGCGGGTTACGTTCACCGGAGCGATCAGCGATGAGGAGCTCATCCGATATTATCGCAGCGCTTCCTTTGGCGTCTTTCCCTCGCATATCGAGGGCTGGGGCTATGGCGCCTCGGAATGTCTCGATTTCGGCGTTCCCGTCATCGTCTCGACCGCGCCGTCGCTGATCGAGGCGAGCGGCGGGCTGATGCCGGCGATCGATTCCAATGACCAGGCCGGCTGGTACGCTGCGATCCGCAGGATGGCGGAAGACCCGGACTGGCGCTCGTCGCTGACGGAACGCATCGCAAAGCAGCATCGCCCGACGCCGGCATCGGCCAGCTGGGCTGCCATCAAGGCTGGCCTGCAGGCAAGCGCGTCCCTCCGGCCAAAGTCCTAGAGCAATTCTAGGAAAAGTGTGAAGCGGTTTTCCGTTTAGAATTGCGTCAAAACAAGGAGTTAGAGCAGATCGCCGTTTCCGTGAAACGGTGAAATGCTCTAGGTGGGCCGCTTCTTCGCCTTCTTGTGCTTAGGCGCGCCGGTGGTGTCGAATTTTGGCTTGCCCGGCTTCTTCGCCCATGGCTTTGCCTCATGCGCGGTGGCCGGGCGCTGATCGACTGCTGCTGGTGCACGTTTTTCGAATTTGCGCTTCGGCGCGTTGGGATCGAACGGCGCCTTGCCGCGATGCGGTTTCTTGTCGGGGCTTGGCGGCTGGTAGCCGGCGCGCGACAGATCGGGCGTGCCCTCGAGCCGCTTCACCAGGATGTTGCCTTGCAGCTTGCGATCGGGACCGATCGCGGCCAGGAAGCGGTCGGCCCAGTCGGCTGATATCTGCACGTAGGTCTCTTCCGGCTGCATCTTGATGGCGCCGATCTCGCGCTTAGAGATGCTGCCGGTGCGGCACAGCATCGGGATCAGCCAGCGCGGCTCGGCATTCTGCCGCCGCCCGATCGATAGCGAGAACCAGACGCTGTCGCCGAAATCGTCGCGACGGCTGGGCGCCTCGTCGCGGCGCACGAAACCTTCGCCCGCCGGTCTTTCACGCGATGGCGTGAAGGGCGCGATCTCCATGAGGTCCTCGGGCGCCGAGCGGCTGGCGCGGCACTGGCGCACGAAGGCGGCAGCCACTTGCTCGGCGCCATGTCTTGCGAGCAGCGCGTCGATGAAACCGCGTTCATCGTCCTTCACCGGCTCGTCGAAAACCGGATCGGCCAGGATGCGCTCGTCGTCGCGCCGCATCACGTCGTCGGCCGAGGGCGGGCTCGCCCATGTTGCCTTGAGGCCGGCGTTCTGCAGCAGCCGCTCGGTGCGCTTGCGGGCGCTGTTGGGCACGATCAGCGCGCTGACGCCCTTGCGCCCGGCGCGGCCGGTGCGGCCGCTGCGGTGCAGCAGCGTTTCGGGGTTGGTCGGTAAATCGGCGTGGATGACCAGTTCGAGATTGGGCAGGTCGATGCCGCGCGCCGCGACATCGGTGGCGATGCAGACTTTTGCGCGGCCGTCGCGCATTGCCTGCAGCGCATGGCTGCGCTCGTTCTGGCTGAGCTCGCCCGACAGGGCGACGACGGAGAAGTTGCGGTTGTTGAAGCGCGCGGTCAGATGATTGACGGCGGCACGCGTGTTGCAGAACACCAGCGCGTTCTTGGCTTCGTAATAGCGCAGCACATTGATGATGGCGTTCTCGCGGTCGGGCTGGGCGACGCTCAGCGCCCGATATTCGATGTCGAGATGCTGCTTCTCCTCGCCGGCGGCCGAAATGCGCACCGCATCGCGCTGATAGCCCTGCGCGAGCGTGGCGATCGAGCGCGGCACCGTGGCCGAGAACATCAGCGTCCGGCGTTCGGCAGGAGCGGCGTCGAGGATGAATTCGAGGTCTTCGCGAAAGCCCAGATCGAGCATCTCGTCGGCCTCGTCGAGCACCACCGCCTTCAGCGCCGACATGTCGAGCGAGCGCCGGGTGATGTGGTCGCGCAGCCGGCCGGGCGTGCCGACGACGATATGGGCGCCGCGCTCCAGCACACGCCGCTCCGAGCGCATGTCCATGCCGCCGACGCAGGAAGCCACGGTGGCGCCGGTCAGTTCGTAGAGCCATTCCAGTTCGCGCGTCACCTGCAAGGCGAGTTCGCGCGTCGGCGCCACCGCCAGCGCCAGCGGTGCGGCGGCGTGGCCAAAGCGCTCCGCGCCCTCAAGCAGGGTCGGCGCCAGAGCGAGGCCGAAGGCCACCGTCTTGCCGGAGCCTGTCTGCGCCGAAACCAGCGCATCGGCCTCGCCGAGTTCCGGCGCCACAACCGCCTTCTGGACGGGCGTCAGCTCGGAATAGCCGCGTTTTTCCAGCGCCCTTGCCAGCGCGGGAACGAGTGCATCGAAGTTGGACATCTTACTCTTTCGGAATTCGGATTCTTATATGCCCAGCAATGGGCCTGTCTTCGGCGGGCGTCGGGACGCTCCATGAGCCGGATGGTCATGCCGTTCGTACTTCGTGCCGCCGCCATTGTACAGGGCAACAGGACGCTCATCGCAATTGACTCTTGACGCAAACCGCGTAAAAGCCCGCTTTGAACGGGATCGTTTTTCGATGCGCGGCCTTTTGATGGCTCTTCTTGCATTCGATGCCCCCAGCCTCAATGCACATCATTGGGCCGGGCGCGTCGGCGCGTCCCCTCGTTCCAGCAAAACCCCATTCTTGGCCAAGAAAACTACCAAAACCACCACCAAAACGGTGTGATTCCCTTGGCCTAACCACCCTCTCCCGGGTTCGGCCCGGGGGACGGAACCCGCATCGGCCGGCGGGTTTCTCCAAAAACCAAGCGGAGAGGGACAGGAGATCTTTCGATGAGTTTCAAGGTAGCGATCGTCGGCGCCACGGGCAATGTGGGCCGGGAAATGCTCAACATACTGGAAGAGCGCGGCTTTCCGGTGAGCGAAGTGGTGGCGCTGGCCTCACGGCGCAGCCTGGGCACGGAAGTGTCGTTCGGCGACCGCACGCTGAAGGTGAAGACGCTCGACCAGTATGATTTTTCCGACACCGACATCTGCATCATGTCGGCCGGCGGCAGCGTCTCCAAGGAATGGTCGCCGAAGATCGGCAAGCAGGGCTGCGTCGTCATCGATAATTCGTCGGCCTTCCGCTACGACCAGGACGTGCCGCTGATCGTGCCGGAAGTGAACCCGGACGCGATTTCGCTGTTCACCCGCAAGAACATCATCGCCAATCCGAACTGCTCGACGGCACAGCTGGTGGTGGCGCTGAAGCCGCTGCATGACTTCGCCACCATCAAGCGCGTCGTCGTCGCCACTTATCAATCGGTATCCGGCGCCGGCAAGGAAGGCATGGACGAGCTGTTCACGCAGACGCGCGCCGTGTTCGTCGCCGATACCGTCGACGTCAAGAAGTTCACCAAGCGCATCGCCTTCAACGTCATCCCGCACATCGACGTCTTCCTCGACGACGGTTTCACCAAGGAAGAGTGGAAGATGGTCGCCGAGACCAAGAAGATGCTCGATCCCAAGATCAAGCTGACGGCGACCTGCGTGCGCGTGCCGGTGTTCATCGGCCATTCGGAAGCGGTCAACATCGAGTTCGAAAAGCCGATCACCGCCGACGAGGCGAGGGATATTCTTCGGGACGCCCCGGGCTGCCAGGTCTTGGACAAGCGCGAGGACGGCGGCTACATCACGCCGCTGGAATCGGCCGGCGAAGACGCCACCTTCATCTCGCGCATCCGCGAGGATTCGACCATCGACAACGGCCTGTCGATGTGGATCGTCTCCGACAATCTGCGCAAGGGCGCGGCGCTCAACGCGGTGCAGATCGCCGAGTTGCTGGTCGAGCGCGGCCTGATCCAGCCGAAGAAGAAGGCGGCTTAGTTTTCGCTCACGGGCCGTATCGCCGCTGCCGCGGCGGGCCCTCCGCGGGGGCGCCGAACGATCGGCGGCCCGCGGTCGCGGGCTCGGCCTGCGGCCGGGATGCTGAAGGTTTGCGAAGGCATTGATGAAGGTCGATCTCCCCCACGAGGGGCAGGGCTATCGCATATGGAATTCCTGAGATGTCTGCCCGGCACGGACCCCCACCCCTAACCCCTCCCCACAAGGGGGAGGGAGACTTCCGTTG
>NZ_JAMYMR010000086.1:0-6339 GCF_040318635.1 Mesorhizobium sp. M1066 | reverse complement strand
CACGCGGCAGCGTTCCCTCCCCCTTGTGGGGAGGGTTAGGGTGGGGGTTCTTCTTCGCAAGAATCCATATGCGATAGCCCTGCCCGCAAGGGGGGGAGATCAGCCAATTCTACTGCGTCAGCCGCGTGTTGTTCGGCCGCTTGTTGAAGTCGCACTTGCCGGTGACGTTGTAGAAAAAGTCGGCGTTGCCGACAGGCGCCGGAACCGAGTTGCCGCCGTCTTCCCAGGCCTGGTAGCCTGTCGAGCCACAAGGCACGAGGCCAAAGATGTCAACGATCTGGCCGGTCGCCATTTCGGCCAAGGGGATGTCCGCGCTTGTCGAGCTGTAGAGCCGGTTGGACGTGGCCGGATCGTTCGAATAGAGGTTTTTCGGGTTGCCCGATGGCACGTTCATCTGCAGATAGAGGCTGGCCATCTGGCTGACGTCGATTGACGCACCAGAGGTGCTGCCGGCAGCCATTGTGTCCACACAGTAATATTTCGTGCCAGACTGATCGGTGTTGAGCGTAACCCCGGTTGGCGGGTTTTTGCCGACCTTGCAAACCTGCGTCTGGACCACCGTGGGAACGCCCAGACTGTCGATCTTGCTGACGGTGGTGGTGCCGTAACCTTTGGGATCCGTGCCGCCGCCGTATTTGTAATCGATCGTCATCAGAGGCTTGCCCGCTGCGGCACCGAACATCGTGCCGTAGAGCGTCATTGTCTTGTTCCAGTAACCCGACACGCCGGTGACCTTGAATGTAGCCTCCACCAAAGCCGGCGTCTTGCTCACCGCCGACGAGACACCGACCGCCACCGTCGGGATCCTGGCGATCTGCATGAACACGGTCGGCATGGCGAAACTGGCCGAGGCCTGCGCGGTGGCGGTGCCGTTGGCGCTGACGTCGAAGCTGTTCAGCGTCGCCGCGCCCTGTCCGCCGTTTTCTCGGTAGGTATCCTGGAGCACCACCTGGCGTTGCGGCTTCGTCGAGGTCGTCTCCATCGTGGTGATCGACAGGATCGCGGCGTCGAGCGCCGCCTGCTCGGTCGACCTGGTCTGGACCGCGGAGGTGTAGTCGACGGAAAAGCCGATCGCGGTGATCAGCGGAATCATAGCGAGAACAAGTATCGGTGCGAACGAGCCGCTCCGCGACTCAATAAAACTGCCTGCAAGCCCCCGCATGCCTTCGTCCTTACAGAGATATTCCCCCCCGCTAACATGCCGTTCGCAAATTATGCTCTAATGGGCTTGGTTAAAATTTATCGATTTTTCGCGAAAAGCGCGAAAAAAGCGACAGGCGCCCGCGCTGCCTGCTCCGGCAAAGGCGCACAGCTTGCTCGGGCAAGCCACCCCTGCTAAACGCGCGCCATGAGCACGCCCCTCGACCACATCCGCAATTTCTCCATCGTCGCCCATATCGACCATGGCAAATCCACGCTTGCCGACAGGCTGATCCAGCTGACCGGCGGGCTGGAGCTGCGCGACATGAAGGAGCAGGTGCTGGACTCGATGGACATCGAGCGCGAGCGCGGCATCACCATCAAGGCGCAGACGGTGCGGCTGAAGTACCGCGCCAACAATGGCGAGGACTATATCCTCAACCTGATCGACACGCCCGGCCATGTCGACTTCGCCTATGAAGTGTCGCGCTCGCTGGCGGCCTGCGAGGGCTCGCTGCTGGTGGTCGACGCCTCCCAGGGCGTCGAGGCGCAGACGCTGGCCAATGTCTACCAGGCGATCGACAACAACCACGAGATCGTCGTGGTGCTGAACAAGGTCGACCTGCCGGCCGCCGAGCCCGAGCGCATCCGCGAACAGGTGGAGGAGGTGATCGGCATCGACGCCTCCAACGCCGTGCTGATCTCGGCCAAGACCGGGCTTGGCATTCCCGATGTGCTGGAGGCCATCGTCCACCAATTGCCGCCGCCGCGCGAGGGCGACGCCACAGCGCCCTTGAAGGCGATGCTGGTCGACAGCTGGTACGACGCCTATCTCGGCGTCATCGTTCTGGTGCGCGTCATCGACGGCGTTTTGAAAAAGGGCCAGACCATCCGCATGATGGGCACCGGCGCCAAGCACCTGGTCGAGCGCACCGGCGTGTTCACGCCGGCCCGCATCAATGTCGACGAGCTTGGCCCCGGCGAATTCGGCTTCTTCACCGGCTCGATCAAGGAAGTGGCCGACACCCGCGTCGGCGACACCATCACCGAGGACAAGCGCACCACGGCCAAGGCGCTGCCCGGCTTCAAGCCGGCGCAGCCGGTGGTGTTCTGCGGCCTGTTCCCGGTCGACGCCGCCGATTTCGAGGATCTGCGCGCCGCGGTCGGCAAATTGCGCCTCAACGACGCTTCCTTCTCCTTTGAAATGGAAACCAGCGCGGCACTCGGCTTCGGCTACCGCTGCGGCTTCCTTGGCCTGCTGCATCTCGAAATCATCCAGGAGCGGCTGGAGCGCGAGTTCAACCTCGACCTGATCGCCACGGCGCCCTCAGTCGTTTACCGGCTGGCTCTGACCGACGGTTCGATGAAGGAACTGCACAACCCGGCCGACATGCCCGACGTGGTGAAAATCTCGGCGATCGAAGAGCCATGGATCCGCGCCACCATTTTGACCCCCGACGATTATCTCGGCGGCATCCTGAAGCTTTGCCAGGACCGGCGCGGCATCCAGGCCGATCTCTCCTATGTCGGCAAGCGCGCCATGCTGATCTACGATCTGCCGCTCAACGAAGTCGTGTTCGATTTCTATGACCGGCTGAAGTCGATCTCCAAGGGCTACGCCTCCTTCGACTATCACCTCACCGACTACAAGGAAGGTGACCTGGTGAAAATGTCGATCCTGGTCAATGAGGAGCCGGTCGATGCGCTGTCCATGCTGGTGCACCGCACGGCGGCGGAAAAGCGCGGCCGGCAGATGTGCGAGAAGCTGAAGGAGCTGATCCCGAACCATCTGTTCAAGATTCCGATCCAGGCCGCCATCGGCGGCAAGGTCATCGCCCGCGAAACCATCTCGGCACTGCGCAAGGACGTCACCGCCAAATGCTACGGCGGCGACGTCTCGCGCAAGCGCAAGCTGCTGGACAAGCAGAAAGAAGGCAAGAAGCGGATGCGCCAGTTCGGCAAGGTGGATATCCCGCAGGAAGCGTTTATCCAGGCCTTGAAGATGGGGGATTGAGGCGGACTGCGTCCGCTTGTCTCGAAGAGTGAGGACCCGCTTGGAGCACAAAGCCCAACGTGATGTTTATTTCTTCGAGTCGCTCGACTAGCGAGTATCCGGTGCATACGGCTACAAGATCTGCAGAGCTTTCATCAGACCTCTATGTACAACGATCTTTTCAGTAAAATTTAGTTTGGCGTCAGGATTTGCGTGTCTAAAGATATGTGTACCTTGTCTGGCAACGTTTCCTATAACTGAGAAATAGAATAATGTCTGAAGGACGAAGTTTACATCCTTCGTTTTCAACCCGCCAGATTTAAGGTGGTTATTGTAGGCGTGCCTAAATTCGTCGACATCCAATATCCACTTTCGTATTTGAGAAATTATCGAAAAAATTGTGTTTATGTCTGGAATGAGCCCGTGGATCTCATCCAGAAGCTCGTCCTTGAGGTAGTTTGAATAGGACTTGTCCGCGTCTCGAATGACGTCCGGCTCGATACTCCCGCCGCCTCGATCAAGTTGCATTTCAGCACAAACCTGAAGATAGCGAATATAATCTCTAGGTCGGCCGTGGGTACTTCGAGATATGTACTCAAAAGACGGCGCGCTCTTGCGCCCGTTTGCGTACTGGACAGGGTCGCGGCCCATAACTGAATACCAGATAGATTCAAAGTCTGTTTCTTCGTGTCCTATAACCTTAGAAAGCCGATATGCGAGCATTTGCTTTATGTCGGAGTTATTCCACTCCAGGTCAAATTCAAAGTCTTTCCACTTATTTTTATCTGCATCTTGCAGTATGTCATAGATGTCATCGCGCAGAAATATTATCGGAAGTATCCCGCGAGTTGCCTTTCCAAAACGAGACTTTACGTCTTGAACTGCCTTAAAAAGGCTAGTTAGCAGGTCGATATACTCACTCCCCTTGTAAACCTCAAAAATATTTTTGTAGTCCTCATCCAGTTCATCAAAGAGCACATAGTAGGATGAATCGCCCACATTCTTTTCGAGAAAGGCTTCGAGATTTTCCACCTTGTCAGCCAATGAGTAGGCATTTTTCTTTTGAAACCAGTTCCCGAAATTGAATCCTGTGCCAAATATGGAAATTCCGACATCCCCGGCTACCCACCTTCCAATCAGCGCGTTCAAACTGTCGGAATTGACAGGCGGGAACGCCTTCCGAATGCGATCGCGGAGTAAAGGGTCGAGAGATCCGTCCGTTATCATCATCCGACAGACAAAGGAGTATATGATCAACTTCCAAAGTGTGATGTATTGATTTGGACGGGTAAATTGAGAATTTTCTTGCTTGTAGAGTTCATTGAATGGAAAATTCTTAAACGATAGCTTAGTTGCAAACTTGTGAGGCCGCTGAAGCTCTGATATATATTGAACTAGAGCAGTTTTCCCTGTTCCCTTACGCCCCACTATGTAGCAGGAGCCACCGCTAACTATTTCATCTAGCTGTCTTATGTTGAAAAAATACCTTTTTACGTCGTCCAATTTCGCTTCAAGCTTCCAGTCCTTTATTTCTTTTAAAATACTAATCGTTTTTTCCTTATCGACGGAAAATGCCGGACCTGTATATGGCGAATGGTCGCTTGAGGCGCGCTTCCTCGGAGAAATTGGCTTTGGGTCGGGTAATAATTCCACGTTAAGAGCCCGGGGCTTATCGCCTGAATTATCAACTGCGAATGTAACGGATAGTCCTTTTTTTAATATAGATGGATCGCATTTAACTGCGCCAATGTGAAAAAAGATGCTGGAAGCTAAATCTGGCGAATATATAAACCCAAACCCTCGATCAGCCATAAAAGCTGTTATCTTGCCGGCCGATCTAGTGCCTGATTCATTGACCATGATGATCCTGCCGCCCGCTCTGAGAGTGAAACCCCAACACAACACTGGCTCAGTGTCGGTGATTTTCGATCACGCTGACAGAAGGGGTAGTCATGTCACGAATGGAATGCAAGGATTTCAATCGGCATTGTTGAGCTACTGAAGCGAGCAACTCAACAGCGCTGCAGGACAATATCCGCAAGACAGGACAAACCCGCGCGGCGGGCGCCGCCGCTTAGCTGACTTGCATCTGGCCCCGTCCTTCGGCGCCTCGGGTGGCCGGCGGGGGTTCGGCTACTGCTTCACCGGCATTCGCGCCGGCATTTCTCGACCTATGGGTAGGGGGATCGCTTGGACCAGATCGCCCGCCGTGCGATGCCTCCTCGACATGACGCCGCACAGAGATCACCCTTTGAGGGCGGCTCGCCCTGAAGTATCCTCTCTCTGGCTTGGGGAAACATCACATGCGTTCCACTCTCGACACCGTTGCCGCGATCGGCCTCGCCATCGGCGGCGCTTTCGGCCTCGCCGGCACCTTCGTCGCCAGCGCCTCGCTGCGCGAAACACTCTGGACGATCGACGGCGTGGCCCTCGTGGTCGCGACCGCGCTGCTGACGATGAAATATCAGCGGCTGGGCAATGACTGTGTTGCGGCCGGCTTCCTGACCTTCCTTGCCGGCGAGAGCCTGCTACTGGCCGGCAATGCGGCCGGGCTGGAGGCCAGCGTGCCCTCCTATGTCGGCGGCATCTCGCTGTGGGCGGCCGCGCTGGTCATGGTCAGCGCACCGAAGACTTTCGCCGTGTGGATGCGGCTCCCTCGTGGCCGCCGTGCTGTTTGTCGTCTCGGCCGGCATGATCCTGTGGGGCGCGCCCTTGCTGCCGACCTCCGCGCCCCTGCCCGCCGCCGGCTACCCGTTTCTGGTGCTGACTTTTATCGGCTGGATCTGCACGCTTCTGAGGGCGGCGCGGTGAGCCTTTGTCTGCTTCCGTACCAAACGTCCGGCCTAGTTGATCGAGCATCACCGGAACGGTAAAAAATCCGGGCGGCGGACCTTAATCAGTTCGCCAGTGGCCGGCGCGGGCTCAGGCAACTGCCTCACCGGCATTCGCGCCGGCCATTTCCCAGGTGCAATTCGGCCAACGTTGGCGCCGCCCCTCATCTGCCGCCATCTTCTCCCCGTAAACGGGGCGAAGGACGCGGTGGTCGATGATTTCGCTAGTCGCCAACCTTGCAATGGAGGCGCCGGGGATGGCGCGGCTTGGTTCCTCGCCCCACGAAGTGGGCTAGGGGATGCACACATCTTTTGAGGTGGATGACTCGCTTTTGATTGGTTGTCTGGCGTTGGGATGTGATTCTGTTGGCGATG
>NZ_JAMYMR010000085.1:0-6862 GCF_040318635.1 Mesorhizobium sp. M1066 | reverse complement strand
GGGATCCGGCTTAGTAGCCCGCTTGGGCACCTCGGTCTGAAAACTCGTCTTGCCATTGCGCGCCTTCCAACCGCCAATCTCGGCACCATGCTGAGGACCAATGCCTGGATGCGGATTTCATATCACGCTTGTCTTCGAATCACGAACAGCACCTACCGCAGGGAGCCAAGCGGATAACGTGGGAAGCGCATTCACTGACGATCCCACATTGTGAACTGGACTCCGGGCACCCAATTTTTTCGTGTTCGACAAAGCACAACGCAAGATCCAGACCAGTTTGCGCAGCGGAATATACGTTCGTATTGGCTGGGATTCGTTCCGTTCGCAACAGATTGGCGGACATTCGGCATGCCCACTTTCGGACAAAAGGAGAGATCCATATTTCGAAGCGGGCAAGCAATCGCGGAGCCCGCAACTTACCTTGCCGGATCATTCCAGCCAGCACCATCGACACAGCGTTCGACTTCGACTATGGCCGACATCCCACCACGGCAGGCGAACTCGCCGAGGTCGCTGGGCAGAAGGAGCGGAACCTTGGCCCGCGCGAAAGACGCTCTGACGCCGGTTCTTTCTGACGAGGCACACCGATCTCGGCTATGATCCGGGGTCGGCCGCTGATCGATGAGCTTTACGTGCCGGTTTGCAAGCTCGTCGCGCGCATGCCGGATCGGCCACAGAGCGATGAGATGGGTCTCCTGCACAGGAAATCGTCACCGACTGGAGTCAACAATGGATACTACATACAACGATCCAAAATCCCAGTCATGAACTTCAACCAGGCTCCAAACGGCGCGGGGCAACGCCGCAGGCAGAAGCTTCGCCGGGCCAGTGCCGACATCCACGCCGCTGACTAAACAGGTAAAGTCCAGTCCCCTCGGCACGGGAGCTCTCGGATCAATGCCGATCGTTTGAAGCGGTACGTCTTTTGCGGGGATCCATCTTGATGATGAAGACGATCCGACACCTCGGCTGATGCCGCCCACAGCCACCGGAGCGCCCCCGATGAGCCATGATGCTGAACAGTTCCCAGGTGCGCACCCCATCAGTGCACGCCGACATTGGGCAATCATTGGCGGGCGGCCTGGACCTGGCGGCTTCATCCAGTCTTCTTCGACAGGGCAGCTCACCTCATGGTGAGAATGGAAAGGATCTTGTCCGATCGAGCAATTCGCCTGCTCAACCTGGTCAAGCCAGCGACGTTCTAGGAACTGCCCGATCCTTGAAGATTCCGCTGCGCGACAATCACGATTATCTCAAGATGTAGCATAGGAGGTGAACTATGAGGGGCATTGAGGAGCGAGGAAAGGCGCCCATCTCGGCATTCAACCCCATCGAGCGTGATATCACGGACGATTCTCCCATTGGACCGGCGGCTGGCGTTGAAGGACCCGGTGAATCATCCTGTTCTATAGTGGAGCAGACGCGCTCTGAGCCTCAAGATCAAGCGCCTCCTCCTCTGAGTATCCTTGATCTGCCGCTGGACATGCTCGTTGAGATTGCTGAGCGGCTCAGCCCGATGGATCTGCTGAGGATGTCGCACACAAATCAAGAGCTGCGTGTCGCCGCGATGATAGTCGCAACGCCTCAAGAAAGGCGAATCCAGGTTCAGGCCATCTGGCACAGGCTGATGCAACTCCAACCCGGCCCGCAGCCGCTGACGTATCCCGTCGTGGTGGAATCACTCGCGCGCAACTTCAATTGCCTCACCAGAGTGCAGCAGGAGCACCTCGTCGCGCTAGTCGAGGGGCTTGAGGACCAGGACCATCGCGGCTCGGCACTGCGAGCCCTCGGGACAGGCGTGGGAGGGCTTGCGCCCGAACTCCAGCAGCACCTCGTCGCGCTTGCCGAGGGACTGCTTCACCCCTGGAATCGTGCCACGGTCCTATGGGGCTTCGGAGAGGGGGTGGCAGCGCTTGCGCCCGAGCTCCAGCAACGTCTCGTCGCCGTCGCCGAGGAACTTGCGCCGCACTGGTATACCCCATATACGCTGACGGGCTTCGGAATAGGCTTGGCAGGGCTTGCGCCCGAGCTCCAGCAGCGTATCGTTGCCCTCGCCGAGGGGTTTTACGAGCCCAGCCATCGCGCTTCGGCCCTGAGGGGCCTCGGAGCGGGCGTGGCAGCCCTTGCAACCGGGCTCCAGCAGCGTCTCGTCGTCGTGGCCGAGGGGCTTCGTGACCCCGACGACTGCGCTTCGGCCTTGTGGGGCCTCGGAGCGGGCGTGGCAGCGCTTGCACCCGAGCTCCAGCGGCGTCTCATCTTCCTCGCCGAAGGGCTTGAGCCCAGGTCTCAGACCATTGCCCTGGAGGGCCTCGGAGCAGGCGTGGCAAGCCTTGCGCCCAACCTCCAGCGACGTGTCGTCGTCCTCACCGAGGGGCTCGACCAGCCCGGGAACCGCGCTTCGGCCTTGAGGGGCCTTGGCGCGGGCGTGGGAGCGCTTGCACCCGAGCTCCAGCGGCGTCTCATCCTCCTCGCCGAAGAGCTTCATCCCTGGCGTCAGTCCTGGGCCCTGCAGGGCCTCGGAAGGGGGGTGGCAGGGCTTGCGCCCATCCTCCAGCAGCGCCTCGTGGTCCTCCTCGAGGCACTGGACGAGCCCGAAGATCGCACCGAGGGTCTATTGCGCTTCGGACCTGGCTTGGCAGCGCTTGCACCCGCGCTCCAGCAGCGTGTCGTCGTCCTCGCCGAGGGGCTCGGTCCGTCACAGTATCGCGGCTCGGCCCTGAGAGGCCTCGGAGCGGGTGTGGCAGGGCTTGCACCCGAACTCCAACAGCGTCTTGTCGTCCTCGCCGAGGGGCTCGACCGATCCACAGACCGCGTCGCAGCGCTATGGGGCTTCGGAGCGGGCATGGCAGGGCTTGCCCTAGAGCTCCAGCGGCGTCTCGTCGTCCTCGCCGAGCGACTCGACCGCCCCATAGATCGCATCTTGGCTGTCCAAGCCCTCGGGGCAGGCCTGGCGGGGCTTGCGCCCGAGCTACGACGGCGCATCGCTGCCATGGCCGACGGACTTGCCGAACCGGATTATCGGGCTTTCGCCTTGGCGGCACTATTGCCTTAGGCAGCCATCCGAAGAAGGGTTCCGGCTTACGGACCGTCTTTCGCTCGCAGGAGATGACCTACTAACGACATATGTGCAACGACCACGCGGACAAGCGCTTTTTTAGACATTTCACCCAGCGGGATAGGTGCGGTCACATGTCCGGCCGTTCAGCGCGGTCTAAGACCGCTGGCCTCGATGAAATTCCCGATGCGAGAGGCTGATCTATCTGACGCACTGTAAGCGCATTGTCGGCCGGCCTCTCTCGCGTCGGAATTTCATCCCGTGGGTCATCGTCTCATTGTGCACCTCGCCTCTGTCCGGCGTGGCGCCGGCCAGTCCGTCCTGGTCGTCGTTCGGCTTAGGCGCGTGCTGCGGCCCTTGCCGCACCAGTATTTCGATATGTCCCGCCCTTGTTGAGCAGCGCCCAGATAATCCTCGCCATCTTGTTGGCGAGCGCGACCGCGACGACCTTGAAAGGCCGCCGCGCCAAAAGGGTCACTAGTGTCGTTTCCCTTAACGCGCAGCAAGACAGACTCGCGCCACAAACGAGCAGCGAGCGGAGCGTCGGGTTGCCCATTTTCGATATGCCGCCGAGCCGCTCCTTGCCGGCCGCAGTCGGGAAGATGGGAAGCTTCCAACGAGAACTGCCCAATGCGAACAAGAAGAGCAGTGTCGGCAGTAATCCTGCGCCTCGAACGCTCATCCTAACGCCGTTAAGCGTTGAGCTCCGAGGTTAGCAGACCAACCCCGCAAAACGCTCCAAGAGAACAGCGCATGGAAGCGATACGAGATTGCAGCCTAAGCCTCGGGGCCGGACGTTGTTTCATATCAGACCGGGTTGGGATGAAGCTTGCCATCCAGCAGTACCCGGTCAGGTTCAAGTTCTAACTTGAACTGCCAGTCGGGTCAGATCGTGATCAATTGGCAGCCTGACGCATGCGCGGTGAATTTGACCGCGGCGAGGCATCCCTTATTAGCGGACTACCCGAACGTACGGCGCGTCGAGTGTTCGATGATGTGATCGCGCTCGGACTATTGGCGTCGGAAACGCCAAAGGGCCTAGTGTCCCTACGCTTTCCGGCGGACGCTCTGGACGCGCTGTTTCCGAAGCTTTTTCCGAAAACGTAAGATCATAGGGCGCTCACGATCTTAAGTCGCTTCTCCTCGGATCGTAAAGATGATTTTCACCGGATCACCCGGAAGCGGATTCATCATTCCGCGTTCTGAGACGCGGGTAAAACCGGCGCACCTAGATGCCAAGGTCGTGTGTAGTGCTGTGAATGCTTCGGCAAATCACGCTTCCTAGATTGACCTGTCAGCTCTGGATCTGATGGCATGGTGTGGCGGCTTCGCGCTGACCACGGACAGAAGCATGATCCCGGCGATGAGATATCGTTCAGAGGGACTTGACGAACGAGGGCCCATTGCAGAAGTACTACGGTTGCGGATGTCGATGACGTTGGTACTGATAGATGGTTGACGCAGCCTGATGCCGTGGTCGTCGCCATAGCGACCACGCGATGATGAAGGGCTTTTGCGTCGGTGGGAAGATAGGCATCCGGCGAGGAGATAGCGGATCTCGGGGACGCTCGGGACGAGTGCAGCCATCCGGATCAGGCGGCGATTGGCTCCTTTGGACGTTTCGTTCGGTTTGCTCCATGCGCTGCGGCGAAGATCAGCCGGTAGCCTCGAGAGGAATGCCAGGGCGGCCATGCACAGGCTCATGTGGCGATGCCATCCGTGCCAGGACCGAGCCGCGCAATGATCAAGTCCGAGATCATCCCTGGCGCGCTCAAAGCACTCCTCGATCGCCCAGCGCAGGCCGGCCACTGCCGCCAATTCGGCCAAGAAGGAAACCGGGCGGGGCGAAGACTTGTAGTAGGCGTTTTCTCCGGATGCCGATCGTTTGCGGCGGACGAGAAGCCAATGCTCGAAGCCGCCTTTTGACGTCCAAGGGCGGCGGATGCGTCCCAGTCGTAGGGAGCCGAGGTCCTTTGGCGCCTTCACCTGCCGCATGACAGACCCAGTCGTCGGATCGAACTCCCTGGCCAGTTCCTCGGGCGAGGTTTCCTCAAATCCACGATCCCCTCCACGGCGCGTGAAGTGAGCGCCTCGAACCGCAAAGACATAGCTGCTCGCGAGCTTCCCGCATCCGTCGAAGGCTGCTGTCCGCCCCGTAGACAACGTCGCCAAAAACGTAAGCGCACGGGACGCCGGCATCGAGCGCCGCCTCGACCATGGCGCACGCCATCTTTGGCTTGGTTGCAAACTCGACCATCTCCGGATCGACACCCTGGCACATCGCGTCCGATCCTTTGTCCAGCTCTACGGTACATAAGGCGACGATCGACCAGCGCTTGGCCGTAGCGGCTCGCGCAAGCCAAGAACACGCCGATCTCGGCTGTTCTCGATCCGACCCGCTGTTCCCGAGTGCTGTCGCGCGACACCGGCGGAACGATCGCCGTTCTTCACAAATACCGTGTCATCGACGATCAGGACGCCATCCACATCGCCCAACGCCGTCCGCCACATAATGGCGAACCCTCGTCTCGCAGCGTCCCAGTGGTTGCGCCCCAACAGCGACTGCATCCGATAAAGCCGTGCCGCTCCGAACTGCTCAGCCATCAGCCAGCCTGTCTTGCGCTCAATGCCGGAAAGAAGGCCGTCGAGAAAATCTGCGCCGGTCTCTCGCAACTCACGACGAGGGAGCACCCGCCCAACCCGCGCCTTCAGCGCTGTGAGTTCCTGCTCCCAAGCCAACAACGACCCTGACCACGAAGCGACAGACATGGTTCCCTCCTTAAGGCCCATGGCATGAGGGCGTCGATGTCTTTGGAGGGCCGCGTGCGAGCCGGAAGCCGCCTTGCCCTTCGACTTCTCCTTTGCGACATGCCCTGATGAATTGCCAAGCCGGGCTGCAGCGGGAGACCTGTCCGGAGAACAGGATCACAGCGTTCGGTTGCATGCCCGGCAGTCGGACTCATTGTCGGCCTTCTGACAGTGTTGGGTATGAAACACTGCACTATCAAAACGATCATGTTGTCTAAAAACGGTTTCTGGTTCGGCACGGCATTTGCTTCGTTGAATCAACAAATACACTACGGCACGAACCTGCAGGAGTTCCTCTATGACCAGCCTTAGGCAATCGCTACTGCAAGAGCGAGCAATTATGGTCGTCTCCACCAAACGCCTTCTGGCCGGCCGGCACATTTCGTCTGCGGCACACTGTAGAGCCATTGCGAAAACGGACCGGCCTCAAGGCCGACACGCTTGTAGAGGCCGCCAATCGCAAACAGGGCGCCGATCGCCTCCAGTTCGGTCTCCACCTTGCCCTCTCGAATGAGTTTACCAGCCGTGTCCATTACGCAGACGCTGGTAGTGAGAACGGAAACATCAAGACCGAGAAACTGTTCCATGGCAGACCTCCTGACCGGTTGACCGTTGGAGCCTGCCCGGGAGACCGACCTCCCGCTACTCCCTTGCAGGGAGGCCGCCGGAGCCCCTGAGGCTAGCATGAACCTGCACAAATTTGACCTATCCAATGTAACAGCTTGGCGGCAGGTGCAGCCCCCGGCATCTCAAGAGCAAGCGGCACAGGCCGGGCAAGAGGGATTTGAGCAGCGCTCGGGCGAGGCGCGCCGAGCCGCTGCCCAAATTCCCGCCCCCGGCGTTCCGGCTCTGCCAGACCCGTTCCATCCTCATCCGTCTCAGGGAGACCTGAACCTCATCGAAGGCGCGGCCCCATGGGAAGCGCAGCCCATGATGCAAGGGAGCGGACAAGAACACGCCGCGGCGCCGTACGCCGGAGGCAGTGGGTCGATGCTAGGT
>NZ_JAMYMR010000084.1:0-8298 GCF_040318635.1 Mesorhizobium sp. M1066 | reverse complement strand
CAGTCGGATTTCGATGCCGCCATCTCCAATCTCAAAGCGCGCGTCGATACCATGAATAGTGACTCGCAGATGGAGCTCATTCGCCTGCAGTCCCTGATGGATAAGGTGAATCAGTGCGTTGAACTCGCGACCAATTTGTTGGCCAAGGATGGCAAATCCAAGGAGAACATCCTGGGCAATATCAGGTAAAGAGCGGGTTCGTGGCTGATTTGACGCAGAACGATCATCAATGGCTCGCGAATCGATTGGCGTTTCTATTTGGTCGCGCAAGGGGTGCGTGGGTTGCTATCGTCGGCAGGAATACTGCATTGCTCTGCCTCCCCTGTTTACTTCTACCTTTGGCGGGGTGCTCCGGCAGTGGTACGATTGCCGAGCGGGAGGTCTTGCTGAACTCTCCGTCCTCCGTCCCGTCTGGCTCCGCGTCTGTGCGAGAAATTCGCGGACCGCGGACTAAAGGCTTTGAAGTGATGGGACAGAGGCAAGCGCAGCCAGTCGCGGCCACAGTGGAACGCAAGCTGCCGGTTGTGTCGGATAGCAGGCGCGTGAGCCTCGACTATACCAATGCCGACATTCGCCAGGTCGTGCAGGATGTCGTAGGCGATGTCATGAGCATGCCCTTTACCATCGATCCTGGCGTCGGAGGGAAGATGACCCTTCATACAGCCCGCCAAGTGCCAGCGAGTGAGGTGCTGCGGCTACTCGACAAAGCGCTGGGACCGCACGGCTATGGACTCGCTGCGGGTGAGCAAGGCGTTCGAGTGGGGCGCTTGGCCGATCTCGCTGGCGGCATCCAGACCAACGTTCAAGTTATTCCTGTGCAGTATGTCGACCCGGCTGAGGTCATCGGAGTAATCCGACCGAACTTGGAGGAGGGTGTGCGCCTCACGCCAGCCCCCGGGGGGAGGGGCATTGTTGTCAGTGGACCGCCGGGATCCGTGAGTTCTGTGCGGGAACTGGTCGGTCTTTTCGATACCGACGCTATGGTTCGCAAGTCCTTCGCGCTGTATACGCTGTCTCAAGCGAGCCCGGCCGACGTTGAACGAGAACTCAGTTTGTTGTTTACGCGGAATGGGCAAGAAAGAAGGATTGTCCAATTTGCGGCGCTAGAGCGACTGAATGGTATCCTGGTCGTGGCAGAAGATCCTGCGGCTCTCAAGCAGGTCCGCCAGGCGGTCCTCAAACTGGATAGTGCGTCGCAGGCGACGGCAAACATTCACGTGCGTCCACTGCTGTACCGGCGGGCTTCGGACGTGGCGAACGTACTGGCGCAAACCTTCGGCGCTGAGGCGCCCAGTGCTGTCTCGCGTGCAAAGCCCTCGGGAACGCTCGGCAACCTGTCGGTGGCAAGTGACGCATCCGATCGAGCCAGCTTGCCGGTCAACGTGTCAGCTTCGCCGGCCGAAATGCCAGATGCGACCGTCTCCACAACGGATTCGGTGGACGAAACGGTCATGTCAGCGAACCGTCTCGGCCTCTCGGCGCCGGTTCGGATTCGGGCGGACCCCGGACAGAACGCGCTGGTAGTACTCGCAGCACCCCACGACTACAAGATCGTGGAGGCCGCGATCCGTCAACTCGATCTCAAGCCTCGACAGGTCCTCATCCAAGCCATCATCGCCGAGGTTCGGCTGGATGATGGTCTGAGTTACGGCGTGGACTATCTTCTCTCCACCAGGGGCTTAGGCGCAGTTCCAAATGGTTTATCGTATGTATTTCCCGGCAAGGACGCCAACATTGTGTTACACGGGCTAAGAGCGCTTGGGGAGGTAAAGGTTGTGTCCGCGCCGCGCATTCTTGCGGTCGACAATCAAACGGCCACGATCCAGGTGGGCGATCAGGTCCCCGTCCTAGCGCGATCATCGCAATCTGTCCTAAGCGAGAACTCTCCGATCGTGAGCGACGTCGAAATGCGTGACACAGGTGCGATCTTGGCTGTTACGCCCAGAATAGGTGCCGGGGGTAGTATAACACTCGATACATTCGAGGAGGTCAGCACCGCCAACAGGAACACGCTAACCAATGTTCAATCCCCGGTGATTTCGGTGCGCCGCCTCCAGAGTACCGTATCCACCCAAAGCGGCGACACGATCGCTATCGGCGGATTGATGCAAGACAGCACCAACCGTGCCAATTCTGGGGTTCCTGTGCTGAAAGATATTCCGCTTTTGGGGGGATTGTTCCGCAGAACGGAATACGCCAAGGAACGGACGGAGCTCTTGATATTGCTCAATACCCGGGTGGTTGACAGTGGCGCCGACGCAAGGGCCCTGACGGAGGAACTGCGCGAAAAGTTCGAGACCCTAGCCCCCGACCTGGGCCGCAGGCTAACACGGTCAGCTCAAGGCAAACCTCGCCCGTCTTTTTCCAGGTGAGAGCGAATTGGGCGCGGCTAACGTGAACCGGCCGTGGTTCTTTCGCAGCGGGTATCCGGCCCCACCTTCAGGAGCGGCATCTGTCCTCTTGCCCGCCGCAGATCATGCGCGGCGCGCCCTGTCAGAACCGCCCCAGCGACCTCGAAGACGAGGGGATCATGACCGAACTGGCGCGAATACTCCGCGTCGCCTCCACGACAACTAAACTAGGATCGCTGTTTTCGCCATTTGGGGAGGAGCATAATGAAGCAATCTTCGCCTAAAGGCGAGAATCCGCTCTTGCAGGCTCGGATGAAGGCGCCGAGCGCTGGCGATCATTGCGTCGCTGATCGAACCTGCAAGCTCAATGGCCTCGACCACTCGGCCAATCGCCGACGTACTCACCCGGATAGTTCCGGCCATCCAGACGACCTGCTGCTGCCGTGCCGGAGCGCATCAGCTCGAGGAACTCGTCGCGGCGGGGTCGACGCAAAACGAATCCGACAGCGTCATCGACACTTCGCGTCCGGCGGCATGCGCCAGGCGCGCGATCTGCCGGATCGCTTCCTTGGCGCGCGGCGGGTCCCACAGATAGCCCTCGAATTTCACCTTGGCGCCCGACGCCTTGTCGGGCTCGATGTCTTCCGGCCCGAGTTCGATGCAGGCCGATATAGCGCTCGCCATCGGCCGTGACGAAGATCATCGAGCGCGCCGTCGGTGGTTGTCCCACTAGGGGTTTGGTGTCGAAGGCGACGCCCTGGGCGTGGATGTCGTGGGCGTAGATCTCGCCGAGCGCGTCGTTCGACACCTTGCCGAAGAAGGCGGCGCGCCCGCCGAAGCTGGCTACGCCGGTGGCGGTGTTGCCGGCGCTGCCGCCCGAGGCTTCGATCGCCGGACCCATGCGGCTGTACAGCAGCTCTGTTCGTTGCGTGTCGATGAGGGTCATCGCACCCTTGATGACGCCGTTGGTCTCGAGAAAAGCCTCGTCGCACTAGGCAATGATGTCGACAATGGCATTGCCGATGCAAAGCACGTCATAGTCCGGCATCAATGTCTCCGCCTGGGAACCCGCCAGCTCTCTTGCCATGCCGGCCGGGCGCTGGTCTGGCAAGTGGGCTTTCCGTTTGCCAATGCGTTCGTTCCCGGCCCTCACGGGGCAGCGAGTCCCTGCCGTGAGCGCCTCGCCTGCCAGGCTACATGGCGGCCGTGGAGATTACCTCAGCAGCGGCGCCCGATCGGAAACCTTAGCACCTCCGCGCTTTGGCGTGGCTGCTTGAACTCTTCGACGGCAACCGCCTCAATTAGCAGGTCCAAGGCTTCGCGGCCCCTTTGACTCATCGGGTCATCCCCACAAAGGTAGTCATACGCTCGATCTAAATGCACTCGGGCGGCGGAAAAATCGCTTGTCATATCATAGAACCCTCTCTACCCGCCCGCATTGCCGTCTACGAGGTGAAGGTAGTTCAATCGTCAATAGATACAGACAAATTTGAATTAAGTCGGTGTGATCATGGAGGTCGAGTTCCCTGACCTGATGCCCCATCGAGCCCGCCGACGACCACTCGCTGGCGCTCGGTCGGTTCATAAATGCCGAGCACCCCGTCCCGAGACCACCTCTGACCTCCCTCCTTCGATGCTAGACGCGTGGAAGACATGGCTGCGCCGGCGCTGCCAGAAAGGCGTGTCCCATCGCGCGGCGGCTGCATAGTGGGCAGCCAGCGCCGGGAGGTAATCGGCAAAGCCGCGTGTGGCAATTGTTGCATAGCGGGCGCAGGCGAAATCGCCACGCCCGTCCAGCATGTCCGATGCCGCGTTAGGCCGCCAGGATGCCTGACCGGCGTGCATGCACGATCCCGCGTGAGGACAGTGGATCGGCACAGAACAGGCAGTCGCCCGCCGCGACCCAGCGGTCACCGGCGGCGGGATAGATCGTTGCGGTTCCCGCCGCCTTGATCATGCTGGCGGTCTCGATTGCGTTGGGTGGCACGAGCGGCGCGATGGACTGCGTTGCGGCTAAAGCGCGGTACCAATGTCCGGCTTTGCGCAGTTCGCTGCCCAGATCCGGATCGGTGAGGCACGCGCAAGTCGGCGCTGTACCACCAGCCTTCGGGACGCGCCTCGACGACCATGCTGCAATCGCCCGGTGCGCGGTCGAACAAGCGTGTGTAGGCGGCAAGATGTCCGTGCACGGTGAGCTTGGCGCCGAAACATCGCTCCAGCCTCCAACTGCGACCGGTCGCCCAAACCACGGCGCGGGCAACGATAGCTTCATCGGCCAGTTTGAGCAGCCAGCCTTGATCGTCGCGCACTGCCGAACCCACGGCCGAGCCAAACCGCGTGTCCACATCTGCCGCCTTGGCCGCCTGCACCATCAGCCGGTCGAATCGCGTAGGTCGAGCTGCCAGCCGGCACCTTGAGCGGAAAACATGCCGTGCCGCTCGCTGGGAACTTCATTGGCCCACACCGAAACAAGCGCACGATTTTCAACGAAGCCGGCCTCGGCGAACGGCGTCCAGACATCACGCTGACGCAGCAGCCCATTCGCTACTGCCGGCAGCACCTCTCCCGGCTTTGGCCGATCATGCCTTCCTGCTTCCAGCAACAGCACGCTCCGCGCGGGTGCATCGTTGCCAACTCCAGTCCGGATGTGGTCGCCGCCGAACGTGATCGTCTCAGCGAGTTGGCGGGACAAAATGCCAACCTCAAGATAGCGTTGGCCCGGATCAGCGAGGCGGGCTGATGAAGACTTTAAATTCGAAATGTGACACGCGGCAATAGTCGCGTGCCGCTGCAGCCCCAGGCTCCGCTCACGGTGGGGACCGATCGGCCGCACTCTCAGCCTGTGCTTCTTCTCTGCCACCCATCATCGAATTTTGGTGGATTGTCCGTCTCCCGCACCGGTTTGAGCGCGATAGACAAGAATCGCGTTTTCTGTGCCGGCCGGGCTTCAATGACGGGGATGGCGAAAAGCTGAGTGCTCGGGCTTGCGGGCCGAGCTTGTCGGTCGCTCGATGGAAAGTGTCATCTGAGGCGCTTCCTCTCCCGCGTGCAACTGGAAGACACGCTCGTCCAGTTCCTTGTCCACTTCCGTCAGACGATGATTGAGGCGAAGGTAGTCCGTCCAGGTCGGCGTGCGGAACGTTTCCGTCCAATGCATAGGCTTCTGCAAGTTCCGCTGGAGCGTCCAATTCCGAGCACCGACCCGGCTGTGTACATGACGCCGCTGCCGCATGAGGTCGAGGAAAGCCTCGAGATCTCTCTCGGCTATCAGATATTCGACCTTGACCACGATCGGGCCGCTTCTCGGCTTCAGGTTGAGCGCGACAGCCGGGGCATCGAATTCCTCCAGAGGATCGGGCTCTGAGTCGCCGCGCTCGCGAAGAGGAAACAGAACGCCGGCTGCAGCGACGAACATCAGGGAGGCAGCGGAACCCTCCAGCGCCAGGGCCAGCGAATGGTTTTCGGCCACCGTGCCCCACACCCAGCTGCCGAGCGCGATGCCACCATCTATCAAAGCATAGTAGATCGAGATCGTGCGCCCCACGACCCAGCGCGGGCTTGCCAGCTGCACGCTCACACCGACCCCTGACCAGGCGGTGACCCAGCCCGCGCCGCCCAAAGCGAGTGCAATTGCCGCCACCCCGATCGAAGTTGTCAGTGCCAGGGAAAGTGAGCACGCCGCGCAGGCGACGCAGGAGAGCCTCATCAGCCGCTCCTGCGACAAGCTCCGTCTGAACAGGCTGTTGGAGAGGCCAGCGAAGACGGCTCCGGTCCCGAAGCCGGCCATGAGCGCGCCATAGGCGAGCGGGCCTCCTCCCAGCTGATCGCGGACAACCACCGGCAGCAGCGCGAGTATGGCGATGCTCGCCAAGCCAAAGAGGGTTCCGCGCGCGATCGCTGCCTTGATTTCCGATGACATCGCCGTGAAGCGCAGCCCGTCATAGATCGCCGTCCTCATCGACTCGCGTGGAAGAGGGGAAGAACGAACCTTCCACTTGCAGCGCCAAATAGTGGCCAAGGGTACGAAATAGGTAAGCGTGGTCACCGCGAATGCCGCCATAAGGCCAAACGAGGCAACCACAATGCCGCCGAGCGCCGGGCCCACAGTCCGGACGGTATTGAATCCAACAGAAAGCAGGGTGACGGCAGCGGGAACATCGCGTCGATCCACAATATCGCCAACCGACGCTTGCCAGGCCGGATCATTGAGAGCACCGCCGCTTGCGATCAAGAAGCTGAAGCCGAGGATCATCCACGGACTGACAAAGCCCAGCGCCACCGATGCGGTCAGCATCGCGGAGGCAGTCACCATAAGGCACCGACCGGCGAACATGACCCGGCGCCGGCTGAAATTGTCAGCGAGAGCCCCGGCGAAGGCAGACAAGACGAAGGCGGGCAGGTTCGATGAAGCCTGAACCAACGCAACCATCAGATCGGAAGTCGAGATCGTTGCCATCAGCCAGCTGATGGCGACAGTCTGCATCAACCAGCCGAGGCTTGAAACCTGCGTGGCGAGCCAGATCGAGCGAAAGGTGGGCTGCAGAAGTGGCCCAAAGGTCGTTGGTGCAGCCAAATCTTCGTTTGATCCAGCCACCCTACTCATTTTGCGAACCTTTTCTTTCCGTTATTGGCGCTTCCCATGTAATCTAGGCTGAACCGTGGCGGCTTAAGAATAGATGGCCCATTTGCCTACGACGAATGTGGCCACAGTTCCTCCTGACCAGTTGTCAGGCGGCCGGGACGCAGACATGGGCCGGCTCACTCGCCTTCGACGACATCTTGGTGAGCCGGGATTCACATGTCATTTGAGGCACCATTTTCGATCGACGCGCTGCCGAGCGATTTTTCGCGAAACGTTACCCTGTTCCGATGCTGAGTGTGGCTTCCGAAAAGTGAGGACGCTTGCAGATCTTTGACAGGATCAGTTCCCTGATAGATGCAGACGATTGCCAGGCCGCGATCGAAGACGCGCGCGCCCTGCTCCTTCAGTTCGGACAAAAGTCTGATGCGCTCACACATGCGATCGACGAGTTTCTGCTTGACCGGCTTGACCTGATGACATTGGCTTTCATCGTCGAATGTTACGGACGCGGCTTTGAACTTTTGGCGCGAATGCTTGCCCGTAGAAGGCTGGCGAAGGTCAGACTGTTATCGGGAGGGGTCGGCCGGGCAGAACGGGTTCCAAAGCCTGATGGCTGAACCGGCGATCGAGCCGCGTTTCAATTAACGACGTGGCGACCGCCAAAAAAAGGGCCATCGGAAAACCGAGGTATGTAAAGTCAAAACCTTCAGAGGGGAACAGCTGATACGATGGAATGGGAGGAAACCATCGCGTGCATCAGCTGTAAGCTTAATGGCTAAAAGTTGTGCAATGCGCAAACACACTTTGTGCAATGCAGCTATGCAGTAACGCAAAGCCTCAAGTTGCAAGATCGAGTTTGGAAATGTTTGCTGCTCGTACGGTGATGGGCGAGATCCTTAAGCGTATGTACGGCGGCATGATGGACGCTTGCAAGCATCCAGACAAGATTATCGCGAAGCTAAAATAAGAGGTTCGATCCAATCGGCGATGCTCAATAGCCGCGCCATTCTGGTTCAGCCGGGCGTTACATGGCCTCGCCAAGTTGAGGATGTATTGGTCGCGAGCAGCCGCGTGCCAATTTGGAACCCACGACCATATGCAACGATTGGGCACTGTCCGAAGAAGGCCGAGAACGGTTGAAAGTGCGCTAGATGGAGATATTCTGAATTTGGAACGGGGGCCTGGTTCATCGCCAAAGCGAGATATGGATGAAAAGCAGATCGCGCCCAACGCCTGATCCAACCATTGCAACGGAAGTCCCCTGGTCGGAAAGCCTAACTGCATATGATGACAAGCATATCGAGCTCTATTTGAAGCTCATGGACGCTTGCGCCGACAGAGCCAGCGAAGAGGAGATGGCGCTGG
>NZ_JAMYMR010000083.1:0-8658 GCF_040318635.1 Mesorhizobium sp. M1066 | reverse complement strand
GGTCGGCTGGCTGTCGTGAACGTCGAATATCTTGCGGCGCAGATGGGCCAGGCAGGCAGCTTCTCGAATTGCGCCACCCTTGTAGAGCTGGTTATAGCCGCTGAATCCGTCGGCCTGGAGCGTGCCAGCAAATCCGGCGAGCTCGCTCATCACGCTCTCGCCAGCGCGGCCCATGGTGGCACGATACCAGGCGATCGGCGGCTCCTTCGAGCCCGAGTTGCGGTCGTCGGCGACATAAACCCAGAGCGCACCCTTGTGCGTCTTGCCGTTGCCGGGCGCCAGGATCGGAAGCCGCGTGTCGTCGGTGTGGATCTTGCCGCGGGTACGGCCGATCTCACGGATGCGGTTGTAGATCGGATCGAGCAAGGCGGCGGCGTAGCCGGCGCTGCGCGCAAGGGTGGAACGCTCGATATCGACGCCCTTGGCGGCCATCATCTGGGCCTGACGGTAAAGGGCAAATGATAACCCCACTTGGCCATCATGATATGGGCGAGCGCGGCATAGCTGAGCTGCCGCGTGCAATGGCCTTGGCTGGTGCAGGCGCCTGGATGATTTTATCGCAGGTCCGGCAGCTGTACTTGGGTCGAATTGTCTCGATCACCTGCCAGGCCTGGGCCACCAGATCGAGCATCTCGTCGCCATCTTGGCCCATGGCGCGTAGATCGCCGCCGCAGCCCGGGCAGCATGCGCAAGAGGGCTCGCGAACGACCCGCTTGCGCGGCAGGTTGGGGTTGAGCTTACGCACCGGCAACACCCGCACCTTGTCGCTGTCCGCGACGATAGGCAGCTCGATATCGGGCACGCTGGCGGCGAAATCGGTCTCGAGATCTTCGAGTTCGAGCTGCATCTGGCCCAGCTTCTCGGAGGAGCGGCCGAAGGCCTTGCGGTTGAAGCGATCGATCTGCAGCTGCAGGCGCTGGATGCGAAGCGCGGCCTCGGCGCGCTCTCTTCGCAGCTGCTCATCCCGTTCGGCGATGGCGGTGTCACGGGCGGAAACGGCCGCCTCCAGAAAGGCGATCCGGGCGAGGAAATCAGCGATGGAGGGAGCTTGTTCCGACACCCAAATTACATACCCGAAAGACCTCGTCTACGGAAGCAAAATCGACACAAAATCAATGAGAAACGGCCTAATTTAGCCGGCCAGACGCGGTCGATAAATCTTGTTCGGCCGGCGCCAGTCGATCCCGTCCAAAAGCAGCGAAAGCTGTGCCTTGGTGAGCGACACGGTCACCTGATCCTTGGTCGTCGGCCAGGCGAAACAACCCTCGGAAAGCCGTTTTGTAAAAGGCAGAACCCCTGGTCGTCATGCGCCAAAATCTTGATGATATGACCCTTGCGTCCACGGAAGCAGAAGATCGCGCCGGTATGCGGGTCGAGCGCGAGCACCTGCTGCACCATCCGCGCCAGGCTGTTGATCCCGCGGCGCATATCGGTCTCACCGCAGCACAAGTAAATCCGGTCGGTCGGCACCACCGTGATCACCTGGTCAACTCCGCCAGTACGATACGCAGCGCCGTCGGATCGACGGTCCCGTCGATCCGCAATCGCGCGCCGTTCGGAAAGGCCACGTCGATTCCGCCGGCCGGGTCCGGGCAATCGGCGACGGGCCGCTCGACCTCGGGCAGATCGTTCACTTCGATCCGCGCGAAAGTTGCCATCGCCTGATCGGCCTCGAGCTCGCCACCGGCCATCTGCTTGCGCCAGGCATAAAGCTGTGACGGAGCTACGCCGAACGCTTCCGCGACCTCCGTCACCGACGAACCCGCCGCGCTCGCCAGGTCGACCAACGCGCGCTTCTCCGTGCAACTCCACAGCCTCCGCTGCCGCACGCGCCAGGGCACCGCTGCACAATCTTCGGCCGGCGCGCCGCGGCTGATCTCGGCAACCATATCGCCCCTCGCATGTTCCAATGTCATGGCGCGAAAGCTCCATGTTCATCAGCCTATTGCAAGGTGCCTTGGCGCACCGCTTACCAAGCATGTCATGGCCCTCGATGAGATCGCGAATGCCCGCCTCGAAACGCCCTCGGCTCACCTCGCCAACCTTGAGCCCGTAACCACGTCGGATTCCCCGTATGCTGAGCTCGACGTCGAGCAGCTTGGCCTGCAACAGCTTGCGGCCGACCAGGAGGGCCCGCACGTCCTGGGCATCTGCAGATTTGGCGTGCATAGGACAGTACCAGCCCATGCGCAGCAACTGGGCGATCCCGCGAGCATGCTTGCGACCTTCACCGCCATTGCCGCCTTCACATGCCGTGTCTCCAGCAACACCACCTCAAAGTCGGCGTCGACCAGACCCTGGCGCAACCCACTGCGACAGTGGGCCCGCCTCAAGGCCGACGCGGATGACGGGCAATCCCAGATCGGTAAAATGCTGCAACAGCGACTCAGGCTCGCTCGCCACCTTCGTCTCTCGCACGATCTTGCCCGATGAATCCACCACGCAAACGCTGCTCAGTTTTAGCGACACATCAATCCCTGCATAATTAGTTTATGGTTGTCCCCCGTTTGATGCTTGGGCCGAGACAATCGGACCCCATTCAACACCATCACTCTGAGGGACAGCCACCTTCCTGGCTATGCGAGGAGCGCCGGCCCATTACGGCATCTAGTAGATATCGCTCTCCCGTTCACCCGCATGCACGCAGTACTCGGGCGCCAACGAGCGCGCACGGTCTACATATTTCGCGCGACAATTGCCACTTCCGACCGCCGTGCCGAACGAAGTTCTCTTGATCTTCCTATCGGCGCAGACTCTCACCTTCGCGTCGACTTGTGAATCGTATGTTAGAAACGGAACTCCGTTGAATGGCAGCGGTTAAGCGGCCGTCCACCTTTCGACCGAGAACCAACTGAACGCGAGCGCATCCCAAGAGGCTACACCTCCTGTCATCTGAAAACGCGATGGTACCGTTCGCGACTCTATGTTGGCGCATCCAACGCCAAGTGGCGCATAGTTCACGCGCGTTTCCATCTACATCAGTCCCGCAGCGCAGAGTTAAGTTGAGGCACTTTCTATGACGACCATGCAGGGATCCGGACAGGTCTGAAACAGGACGACTTCGTCTATTTTGGTGAACCGATGCGACCGGGTTCACATAAATCCGCTTTTTTTGACCTGTCATTGTTGCTCTGGGAGGGACAACACGGAATGCCAAACCTCATCCATTCTGACTCCCAGGTCGCGCCGTCGCAAGACATGGCAGCGCGATGGAGCTTTCTGGCGTCGATGACGGCCCCCTAACTCTCGAGCCATTCCGCGCAATCCTAGCCTTCCTCGACTGCGACACATGGCTCTTTCCGTTCCGGGCATCGCAATCTCTGAACACTCCCGTATCATCGAGCAAGGTGCGGAAACCTTCTGCAACTTGGCCCGCCTCTTCTTCGTCAAAATAAGGGAACCGTATGCGCGGCTATTCGGTTTTTTCCATCCTACGCAATGGCCTTGCTGGCGACAGGTGCTGGCGGCGCGCTTGGCGCTCTCCCGATCCGAAGTCGGCCTATGATGTTGTCATCGTGGGCGGCGGCGGGCACGGGCTGGCGACCGCTTTCTATCTCGCCGAGAACCACGGCATCCGCAACGTCGCCGTGCTAGAGAAGGGCTATATCGGCGGCGGCAATGTCGGCCGCAACACCACTGTCATTCGCTCCAACTACTTGCTCGATGGTAACACCCAGTTCTACGAATTCTCGATGAAGCTCTGGGAAGGCATGTCGCAGGCGCTGAATTTCAATGTCATGTTCTCGCAGCGCGGCATGCTCATCACGGCCCATTCGGCCGACCAGCTCGATGGCTTCGGCCACCGCGCCAATATCATGCGGCTGAACGGCATCGACGCCGACATTCTCGACCGCGACGAGGTGCGGCGGCTCGTCCCATACCTCGATTTTTCTGAAACGGCGCGTTCCCCGATCCATGGCGCGATCTTGCAGGGCCGCGCCGGCACGGCGCGTCATGACGCGGTGGCCTGGGGCTACGCGCGCGCCGCCGACGCCCATGGCGTCGACATCATCCAGGGCTGCGAGGTGACGGGTTTCGTCCGTGACGGCGAGCGCATCGTCGGCGTGGAGACGACGAAGGGCCGGATTGGGGCCGGGAAAGTAGGGCTTGCGGTGGCGGGTCACACATCGGTCCTCGGCCGGATGGCCGGCCTCGACCTGCCGATCGAGAGCCATGTCCTGCAGGCTTTCGTGACGGAGCCGATCAAGCCCCTTGTCCACCAGATCGTGGCCCACGGCACCGAGCATTTCTACGTCAGCCAGTCCGACAAGGGTGGGCTGGTCTTCGGCGGCGGTCTCGACGGCTATAATTCTTATGCTCAGCGCGGCAATCTCGGGATGGTCCGCGAAGTCGCGGAGGCGGCAGTCGCGCTAATGCCCTGCATTTCTCGCCTGCGCATTTTGCGCCACTGGGGCGGGGTGATGGACATGACGCCGGACGCCAGCCCCATTATCTGCCCAACGCCAGTCGACGGGCTCTACCTAAACGGTGGCTGGTGCTATGGCGGCTTCAAGGCCACGCCGGCCTCAGGATGGTGCTTCGCGCATACCATCGCCACCGGAAAGGCACATCCGCTCAGCGCCGGCTATAGCCTGGACCGTTTCCGCACCGGCCGCACGATCGACGAGGCCGGCGTCGGGCCGTTCGCCTGGTTGCAATAACCGAGAGACCAAGACCATGCTACGCATCGAATGTCCCTACTGCGGTCCGCGCGACCACGACGAGTTCCGCTACGGCGGTGACGCGTCGGTCATCCGTCCTGTCCACGACGACGCGGATTTCGAGGCTTGGTACCGTTACGTCTTCGTGCGCGAGAACCCGGCCGGACCGCATCGCGAGTATTGGCAGCATGTGATGGGTTGCCGCCAATGGTTGGTGGTTGGGCGCGATACACGCAACCACGAGATTTCCTTTGCCCGGTCCGCACGGGAGGCGCGCGCATGAGGCGGCTTCACGAAGGCGGGCGGATCGACCGATCGCAACGGATCGAATTCACCTTTGACGGCAAGTCTTTAGCCGGTTTCCGAGGCGATACGCTCGCTTCGGCGCTGCTGGCGAACGGAATCGGCCTGGTCGGCCGCAGCTTCAAGTACCACCGGCCGCGCGGGATCTATTCTGCCGGGCCGGAGGAGCCGAACGCTCTCGTGACGGTGGGGACGGACGGTCGCCGCGAACCGAATCTGCCGGCGACCACGGTGGAACTGGCGGACGGCCTGGTTGCCGAAAGCCAGAACCGCTGGCCATCTCTCAAGTTCGACGTTCAAGGCATCAACGGCTTGTTCTCGCCGTTCCTGTCGGCGGGCTTCTACTACAAGACCTTTATGGGTCCGACCCGGCGGGCCTGGATGTTTTACGAGCACTTCATCCGCAAGGCGGCGGGGCTCGGCCGCGCGGGGAAAGAGCCCGATCCTGACCGCTACGAAATTCGTCATCTGTTCGCCGATGTGGCGGTGATCGGGGCCGGACCGGCGGGACTTTCGGCCGCGCTTGCCGCGGGCGAGGCGGGCGCCAGGGTGGTTCTCGTTGAGCAGGATTTTGTGGCGGGGGGCTGTCTTTTGTCGGAGCCGGCGGACGGCGAGGCCCGGGTCTGGCTTTCCGTAACGCTCGCACGGCTCGCCGACATGCCGAATGTTTCCATGATGACGCGCACCACCGCGTTCGGTGCCTATGACAGCAATGTGCTCGGGCTCGTGGAGCGGCACGGCTCAGCAACCACCGATCCGGCGAAAGGCGAGGCGCGCCAGATAATGGCGCTTTTGCGGGCGAAAACGATCGTCTACGCTACGGGCTCGATCGAGCGGCCGCTTACCTTCGCCAACAATGACCGGCCCGGCATCATGCTGGCCTCCGCGGCGCGGACCTATTTGAACCGCTTTGCCGTACTTGCGGGTACGAGGGTGATGGTCGCAACCGACAACGACAGCGCCTATTCCGCAGCCTTTGACCTTGCGGCCGCCGGGGCCGAAGTGACGATAGCTGACAGCCGCGCGGAACCGACACATGAACTTTTGGAACAGGCGCGCCACTGGGGCATTGCCGTCCGCAGGAAATCGCTGATCTCAAATGCATTGGGGCGTTATGCCGTACGCGCTGTTACGCTTTCCGAACCGGGCGGTGCGATTACGCTGGAATACGACCTGGTCGTAGTCTCGGGCGGTTGGTCGCCGACGGTGCATCTGACCTCCCATCTTGGGGTAAGGCCGGTATATCGCGCGGACATAAACGCTTTCGTTCCCGGAAAGCTCGGAGCGGGGCAGTTCGTGGCCGGCGCTATGACAGGAGGCTTCATCACAGCCGGCGCCATCGAGGAGGGGCATAGGGCGGGGGCAGAGGCAGCTGCGTTCTGCGGCGCAACGAAATCAGTCCAGCCGCCCTTTAGCCTCGACGACGCTGGACCTAATGATAGCCCGCTCGTCGCGCCTCACTTCGTGGGGGAAAAGGATGGTAGCCAGGCTAGGCGGCCCGAGCATAGTTTCCCCCTTCGATCGGCGCAGAGGGGGTTCGGGAACCCAAAGGCGGAACTTACCAAAGGCAAGGCCTTTATCGACCTGCAGATGGACGTAACCGCAAGTGACGTCGCGCTGGCGCATCGTGAGGGGTATGAGTCGGTCGAGCATCTGAAGCGCTATACGACGCTTGGGATGGGCACCGACCAGGGCAAGACGAGCAATCTCAGCGCGATTTCCGCCATGGCCGGTCTGCGCGGGATGGCGGTTCCGGACGTTGGCACGACTACATTTCGGCCTCCCTATACCCCAGTTGCCGTTGGTGCGCTGGCTGGGCGCAGCCAGAGCCATCTTTACAAGCCGTTCCGGCGCACGCCAATGCATGACTGGCATGTCGCCAGCGGCGCGCAGATGCTTGAGACCGGTGCCTGGATACGGCCCTGGTTCTACCTTGCTTCCGGCCGCGATGTGGACGAGGCCTATGTCGCGGAAATGCGGATGGTGCGCGAGGCGGCAGGGCTGATGGACATCTCCACGCTCGGCAAGATCGACATACAAGGGCCGGACGCGGCCAACTTCCTCGACCGCGTCTATGTCAATGGTTTTGCCAAGCTGCCGATCGGCCGCGCGCGCTACGGCGTCATGCTGCGCGACGATGGCATCGTCTTCGACGACGGCACTACGACGCGGCTCGGCGAGGGACACTTTTTTATGACGACATCAACCGCGAAGAGCGCGGAGGTGATGTCTCGGCTCGAATTCCTGCTCGACACCGCCTGGCCAGACCTGCGCGTGTCGGTGACCTCGGTCAGCGACGAATGGGCTGCGATGTCGGTTGCCGGTCCGAAGAGCCGCGATATCCTCGCCGCCGCGTTTCCCGACCTCGACGTCTCCAACGCGGCTCTGCCGCATATGGGACTGATCGAGGCAAAGTATAACGGCCGGCCCTTGCGCATCATCCGCCTCAGCTTTTCGGGCGAGCGGGCTTACGAGATCTATGCCGGCGCGAGCGTGGGCAAGGAGGTGTGGTGCCGGCTAATAGAGGCCGGCGCGCCTTTTGGCCAGAAGCCTTACGGCGTCGAGGCCCTGGGCGCTCTACGAGTCGAGAAGGGGCATGTCGCGGGACCGGAGATCGACGGCAGGACGACGCTCGACGACCTTGGCCTCAGCCGCATGGCGGGCAAGCGCAGCGGCTACGTGGGCGAGGTACTTGGCCGCCGCGAAGCCTTCAGCGACCCGGCGCGCCCGCGGCTGGTCGGGCTGCGCAGCCTCGAGCCGGGCAAGCCATTGCGCGGCGGCTCGATCCTCTTCAGGCCTGGCGAGCCGATCCATGGCCACGGTCTCGGCCGCATCACGTCGGTGACCTACAGCCCCACGCTGGACGCGTGGGTCGGGCTGGGACTGCTTGCCCGGAATGCCGCGGAGGAGGGCACCGAGATCATCGCAACATATCCCATGAAGGGCCAGACGGTTCGGGCCCGGATAGTCTCGCCTATATTCCTCGACCCGAAGGGAGAGCGGCTGCATGGCTGATGGTTCGAACATGGCCGGGTTCGAGATGGCGGCTTATGACTGCTCTATCCTCCAACTCGAGGGCTGGGATGGCGCGATGGCGCAATTCGAGGTGGTCCTGAATAGGATACTGGGGGGGTCGCTGCCGAACAAGGTCGGCGACACTGCTCGTCATGACGAGTGGCTCGTCATCCGCATTGCGCCGCGCCGATTCTGGCTGCTTTGCGACGGCCCGCCGCCTATTATCGACGTCGACGCGGAACGCGGCTGCGCCCTCCCTCTCGGCGAGGGCAGGGTTCGAGTCCGGCTTTCCGGCAGGGGCCTCAAACAGGTGCTGGAGCGGTGCGTCGCGGCGGATTGGGAGACACTGGGAGATGGACGGGCAGTCCAGACCGGTCTCGATCGCGTGCCGGTGCTGCTGCTGCGCAAGAGCGGGTTCGAATGCGACCTCCTCGTCCCGCGCAGCCTCAGCCAGGGCCTGATGGAGTGGATTGCCGACGCCTCCGCGGCCGGTACCTGACTTGCCGCCTCGAACCGGGCGACGTGGGCTGCCCACCTAGCCAAATGAACAGTCGGGGTTCAGGGCGCCTTTGAAGAAAGCAAAACCAATTGATCGCCTCCTGCGATCGACATTTATCAAGATAGGAGAAAGCTGCTCATGCCTACATCTAGTCAACAGGGACGCGTACCTGGATTTAGT
>NZ_JAMYMR010000082.1:0-8672 GCF_040318635.1 Mesorhizobium sp. M1066 | reverse complement strand
GTCCGAGTGACCGAGAAAGGCGCGAAGTCGCTAAGCAGCATGTCACGTGACCTGCTGGTTAATTGCTGACTTCTTTCAGGATTGCAATGCCGGCGTAGCGCCAATACGTTACGCCGGCATTTAACAACACCAAGCTGTGCTGGTTGTGCGTCTAACACTTGTTTCGCACGGGCGACCTTTTCGAGGAAGCATTCAAAAAGACACGGCTAGTGCGTGGCCGAGCCGACCACCGCCCTTGGCTCGACGTCGTGGTGCAGGCAGAGATATGGACCTGCTGATGCGACTACAGCGGTTCCGGCCCACCCTGAAACGCTCGTCGCCTGGTCTTTTTCCCGCCGCCTGCGGCGGCGACGTCGCGGTGCTTCGCTTCACAGGTGCGTCCGCTCGCGTCCTTGGCTGCAGGTGCGGCCTAGCGGTTCGGCCGGCCCGGACGCGTCCCCTCACGGTCGGCCTCTCGGGGGGATCGTGCCCCGCGACAGCGAAGAAGTGACGGGAAAATGATCGCGATCGGCTACGTGACCAAGCAGGAAATGCTGCATGCAAGTGCCAGCCCAAGACGCTCAGCGTCCGACCGCGACGAGCTCGACTGCAATCATCAAGGGCGAACCGCACTAGCGGCACGCTCACCTCCCCACACCCTAATCGCGCTCATCCGATCAGGCTCGACCCATCTCGCTTCTAGATGACGACAATATAAAAGCTGCAATTGACTCAGGTCGCCCGTCTGTTGATGGTCAATGGAAGACGCGAATGACGTTCGCTCATCCCGCCATAATCGAAAGGAAAGCCCCGCCAATAATCGAAAAGAAAAGGGGCGGTTAACTATTGCTTCCGTTTGCCTGTTCAGCGTGAGACACGCGCGGCACAGCTTGATACGAGACGGGCGAGCAATCCGGGTTCAGGTGGAGGGTGTTCGGTGAACCGAGGGGGTAGCTTTGGAGGAGCCGACATCGCGCAGAATAAACGACGCGCGCCGGTCTTGCAGGTGTCGGACCTGCGGATTGTTTTCAGGACCCGCGGCACCACGATCCACGCCGTTAACGGCATCAGCTTTGAACTCCAGCCCGGCGAGCTGCTGGGCGTTGTCGGTGAAAGCGGTTCTGGCAAGAGCGTTACGATGATGTCGCTCATGAAGCTTCTGCCGTCGCCGCCCGCCGAAATCGTGTCTGGAAGGGTGCGTCTCGGGTGCCGGGATCTTTTGTCGCTCGACCCGAGCGAAATGCGTAGGGTCCGTGGCGGCGAGGTTGGGTTCATCTTCCAGGACCCGATGACGTCGCTCAACCCGGTCTTGACGGTCGGCTACCAGCTGATGGAGCCGTTGCGGAAGCATTTCGGTCTCAGCCGTAGCGAGGCGCGCAAGCGTGCGATCGAGCTTCTCTACCTGGTCGGCATACCCTCGCCACAGGACCGGATAAACGACTATCCCCACCAGTTCTCCGGCGGGATGCGCCAGCGGGTGATGATCGCTATTGCACTTGCCTGCGAGCCAAAAGTGCTCATCGCCGATGAGGCGACGACGGCGCTTGACGTGACGATCCAGGCCCAGATCCTGGAACTCGTCAGGAAGCTCCGCCAGGAAATCGGCATGAGCATTATCTGGATTACGCATGATCTCGGGGTGGTGGCCGGGATCGCCGACCGAGTGATGGTCATGTACGGCGGACTCATTGTCGAGTGCGCCGCTGTCGACGATCTCTACGCAAATCCCCGTCATCCTTATACACGCGCGCTTCTGGAGACGTTACCGAGGCCCCACCAGGCGGGACAGGGGCGATTGAAGAGTGTCGTCGGCCAACCGCCACACCTTACCGCCCTTCCCACGGGCTGCCCTTTCGCACCACGATGTAGGCATGTCTTCAATCGCTGCCGCGTCGAGAAGCCGCCGCTAATGCCGGTGCGAGAAGGTCACGAAGCTGCCTGCTGGTGGGACGTAACCGAGCAGAGGCCGCGCGACGATGTCTGAACCAAGTATCCTCACCAGAAAATCACGGCCTAGCTGGAACGACGTCCTGCTCCGCGTCAATGACCTGGCCGTGCACTACCCGACTTATCAGGGTGTCTTCGGGCGCCAAGCTGGCGGCATAAGAGCTCTGGACGGTGTGAATCTGGAAGTCCGGCGCGGCCAGACGCTCGGGCTGGTGGGCGAGAGCGGCTGCGGCAAGTCCACGACAGGGCGTGCCATCTTGCGCCTTTGCGACACTACCGGGGGCCACATCGTGTTTGATGGCGAAGACATCACGCATCTGGAGGGCAACAAACTGCGCCGGATCCGCCCGCGCATGCAGATGATCTTCCAGGATCCACAGGCATGTCTCAATCCGCGCATGACCGTCAGCTCCATTGTTGCCGAACCGCTGAACGAGCACGGCGCACTAAAAGGCAAGGAAAAGGAAAGGCGGATTCGCGAGTTGCTCGATTCCGTCGGTCTCAATCCGAGGTTCGCCAACCGCTATCCGCACGAATTTTCTGGCGGCCAGCGCCAGCGCATTGGCATCGCAAGGGCGCTCGCGCTCAATCCGGACTTCATAGTCTGCGATGAGCCTATCGCCGCCTTGGATGTCTCCATTCAAGCCCAGGTGGTCAATCTCCTTAAAGACCTTCAGGAACAGTTCTCGCTGACATACCTCTTTATCAGCCACGATCTTTCAATGGTCCGTCACCTCTGTGACGATGTGGCGGTGATGTATCTGGGCAAGGTGATGGAACTCGGCCCGCGCGCCCTCATCTACAAAGACCCAATGCATCCCTACACGAAGGCGTTGCTCTCTGCCGTCCCGGTGCCGGATCCCGGGGTCGAACGTGCGCGCCACCGCATCATCCTAGCGGGCGATGTGCCGAGCCCGGCCAATCCGCCTTCGGGGTGTCGATTTCGTACCCGCTGCCCGGTTGCGTTCGACCGGTGCGCGTCAGAGCAACCAGCCTGGCGAAAGGTGGCCGGCGACCGGTGGGTCGCTTGCCATAGAGCTGAGTGAAGCAGTGGAAGCAAGATCCCTCGCAGGAAGGCTCGCGCGTCCGCGATCGCAAGATGAGGATTTGGCGTGGGCAACAAGGCCGGAATAAGCCAGGCCGAGGTTTAAAAAAAAGAGGAGAACAACAGGATGTATAGATTAAAACCACTTCTAAGGGCGGGGGTCATAGTGACCCTACTCGTTACGTCTGCTTTTGCCGAACGCGGCGCAGACGGCGCCGTCAACATCCTGAATTGGCAGGCGGCGTCGATGATGAATCCTTACCTCTCGGGAAGCGACAATGACACCATTCCTGCCTCGCTGGTGCTCGAGCCGCTAGCCGGCTATGACGAGAACGGCGAGCTTTTCCCGCGGCTTGCGGCGGATATCCCAACCATCGAGAACGGCGGCGTCTCCAAGGATCTGAAGTCGATCACCTGGACACTGAAGCCTGGTCTCAAATGGTCGGATGGCACGCCCGTTAGCGCGAAGGATGTGGTTTTCACCGCCAACTACTGCATGGACGCAAAGGGCTGCGCCCAACTTGCCAGATTCCAGGGCGTCGACAAGGTCGAGGTACTGGAAGACCTGACCGTAAAAGTAACCTTCAAGGAGCCGACAGCAGTCCCCTATACTCTCTTTGTCAGCGCGAGCTCTCCAATCATCCAGGCCAAACAGTTCGCCGACTGCCTCGGCGCGAAGGCCCCCACCTGCACAGAAGCCAATTTCTATCCGGTCGGCACTGGGCCGTTTGTCGTCACCAACTTCAAGCCGAGTGACGCGGTCCAGCTGAAGGCCAACCCGAACTACCGCGATTCGAACAAGCCCGCTGTCGCCGAGGTCAACTACAAGGGCGGGGGCGATGCGCTCGGGGCGGCCCGTGCAGTGCTGCAGACGGGCGAATATGACTATGCCATGAACATGCAGCTCGCTCCGGACGTGCTTGGCAAGATGGAGAAAGCGGGCAAGGGCAAGGTGCTCTCGTCCTATGGGACGTGGGTCGAAACGCTCTTCATAAACCTGACCGATCCCTCCTCCAGTCTCCCGCCGGACGAGCGTTCGACGGCCAAGCATCCAAACCCGATCCTCAGCGATGTTCGCGTGCGCAAGGCTTTGTCGATGGCACTAGACCGCGCGAGGTTGAGCGAGATCGGCTACGGCTCGATGGGCAAGCCCACCTGTGACTGGATTCCGGCGCCAGCAAACTTCGCCGCCGGCAATACGGAGTGCCTGAAGCAGGATATTCCGGGTGCCGTGAAGCTTCTTGAAGAGGCGGGCTGGAAGCCGGATTCCGATGGAATCCGGGAGAAGGACGGCAAGAAGCTGAAGCTCACCTTCGTGACGATCACCAACTCGATACGCAACCAGTTCCAGGCGATCATCAAGCAGTGGTGGCACGAGATCGGCGTCGACGTCGAATTAAAGAGCCTAGACACTTCTGTCTTGTTCGGCAGTGATTCGAGCAGCCCGGACACATCCCAGAAGTTCTATGTCGACGTCCAAATGTGGACCAACTACGCTAGCGGTACCGATTTCGGCTCATATGTCGAAAGCTACACCTGTGACAAGGCTCCGCGGCCGGACACTCAGTGGCAAGGCTGGAATGTCCCTCGCTACTGCGACGCGAAATACGATGCGTTGGTGACAGAACTCGGCAATACCGCCGACGTCAAGAAGCGTGGCGAGATAGTGAAAAAGCTCAATACCATGTTGGCGGACAGTTACGCGATTATGCCAATGGTTTGGCGCGCCAATGTCTCGGCGACCTCTAATACGCTGGGCGGAACTGTCATGAACGCTTGGGATTCCGAGTTGTGGAACGCCCAGGACTGGAATCGCAAAAAGTAGGTTCCCTGCGCGTTCTTGTGAGGGCGCCTAGCTTTCCATGTTCCACGCCGGCCGCGGGCATTGTTGCCCCGGCCGGCAGCAATAGGTCCGGCGCATGCTCAACTATGCCATCCGACGACTGCTTATCGCGATCCCGACGCTGCTATTGATCAGCCTCGTGATCTTCTCGCTGCTCAAAATAGCGCCAGGCGATCCGTTATCGCAGTTGCCGCCTACCATTCCACCTGAAGTGCGCGCGAACATGCGTGCCGCTCTAGGCATCGACAAGCCGCTCATCGTGCAGTATTTCCTTTGGCTGAAGCTATTCTTCGTAATCGAGCCGTTGCATGGCTTCGACGTCCTGTTCGGGACGCATTTTTCGGACGGTATGCAGCGCATTATCTCCTGGCAATCGCGCGGCCCGGTCTTCAGCGTCATCGCCGAGCGCCTTCCGCAGACGCTTTTAGTCGTTGGCCTCGCCTATATAGTCGGGGTGCTTATTGCTTTGCCGATCGGTATCGTATCAGCCTACAAACGATATTCTGTGTTCGATCAGATCGGCACTTTCCTTTCGATGCTCGGCCTTGCGGTGCCGCCCTTCTTTTCAGGCGTTCTGGCAATCATGATCTTCGCCGTCTACTTCGACTGGCTTCCGACCGTCTACAACACCAATCTCGTCGTCAACAGCTGGAGCAGCTTCATGGAGCAGCTTCGGCAGATGGCCATGCCAGTGATGGTGCTGGCGGTTCAGACCACCGCCTCCATCAGCCGCTATCTACGCTCGTCAATGCTCGACAATCTCAACCAGGACTATGTTCGCACGGCTCGCGCCAAGGGCATGGGCGAGGTCGCGGTCGTGTTCATCCACGTGTTGCGCAATTCCATGATCCCCGTCGTGACCGTAGTTGCGCTTGGCCTGCCTAGCGTTTTCGGCGGCGCCATCGTGACCGAACAGATATTCAAGGTAAACGGAATCGGCCAGCTTCTCATCACCGCCATATACGCCAATGACGTGCCGATGGTGCAGACATTGGCTTTCATCTTCGCAGTGCTAATCGTCGGCTTCAACTTGATCGCTGATCTGCTCTACGGCTTGCTCGATCCCAGGATTCGCTATGACTGAGTTGCTTCGCGACACCGACCCGAAAGAAATCGCCGAGGCGCTTGTTTCGCAAACACGAGCTATCGATCCCAGCGCCGGCGTGGACCCTGTGTTGCTGGCGACGCCGTCGCGCAATCAGTGGTGGGACGTATGGGACCAGTTCAAGGCCCACAAGGGCGCGCTCGCCGGAGCTGCCGTCTTCTTCTTGATTGTCGTCGGCGTCGTCTTAGGCCCCTTCGTTTGGCGCGTGAGCCCCACCTATATCGATTTCACGACTTTGAACGCGGGATCAAGCTGGGTCCATCCGTTGGGCACCGACCAGCTTGGGCGCGATCTGCTCGCGCGGGTGATGACAGGCGGTCGGATATCAATCGCCGTCGGCCTGACGGCGATGGTCATCTCGATTTTTCTCGGCACTTTTATCGGTGTCGTTGCCGGTTATTTCAAGTCCCTTGATGGACCGCTGATGCGGCTCACTGATCTTTTTCTGTCATTGCCGGTGCTGCCACTGCTATTGATCGCAGTGATGCTGTTCCGCGAGGCGGTGGCGAACATTTTCGGAGTCGAGATGGGGAATTTCATCCTCATCGTGTCGGCGATCGGATTGACGAGTTGGATGCACACTGCGCGCGTCGTTCGCGGCGAAGTTCTGGCCGTCAAGCGGCGCGAATTCGTTTCGGCATCACGCAGCATCGGCGCGCCGCCGCGCCGGATTATCCGTCGTCATGTGCTGCCCAACATCATGTCGCCGATCATTGTCTCAAGCACTCTCCAAATAGCCGATGCCGTGATTTCGGAAAGCTTACTATCGTTTCTTGGCCTCGGTTTTCCGCCGGATTTCCCGACTTGGGGGCGGCTGCTCTTTGACGGAATCGAATACATTCAGGATTACCCGCAACTAGTGCTGTGGCCGGGCATTGCGATTTCGCTCACTGTACTCAGCGTCGCCTATATCGGCGACGGTCTCAGAGATGCGCTAGATCCGCGACTGCGGCGATGATGCACGTTTGGTACCTGAAATGATACGACGAGAAGAACGCGCTTCCGGCTGCGACGTGAGCGAGGCCTATGTCGCCGAGATGCGGCTGGTGCGAGGCCGCCGGACCAGACGAGGCGCGTGCCTTGACCGGCGAAGGCCGCGGAGGCGATGTCCCGGCTCGAATTCCTGCTCGATATCGCCTGGCCGGGTCTGCGCGTTTCGGTAACTTCGGTCACCAACGGATGGGCGGCGATGTCGGTGGCCGGTCCGAAGAGTTGCGAGATCCAATTTCGACGTCTCCAACGAGGCGAGGCCGCATATGGGGCTGCTTGAAGAGAGCTATCTCGAAAGGCCCCTGCGCATCATTCGCCTCAGCTTTCCGGCGAGCTAGCTGTGAGCTTTCGGGAGGTTGTCCATTCGGACCGGACCGGGGAGACTGGAGTTACCAGGCTTCAGCACTCACCGGAGGGTCCGAATGAACATCCACAAGACTGCCCGTCTCACGCCGCTGCGTCGAGAGGAGATGGCGCTGTCGGTGATAGAATGCGCTTTCTCCAAAGCCCATGCAGCGCGCATCTACGGCGTGTCGGCCAAGATCGTGGCGCGCTGGGTCGAGCGCTATAAGTCCGAAGGGCGGGCCGGCATGATCGACCGTTCCTCGCGGCCCGCCCATATGCCACGGGCCACCGCTGCGTTGATCGCCGAGCGCATCATGGCGCTGCGGCGGCAACGTTGGACCGGCAAGCACATCGCCCATGAGGTCGGCGTCTCGCCCGCTACCGTCAGTCGGGTTCTCAAGCGTGCCGGACTGTCGCGGCTCAGGGATATCGAACCGGCCGAGCCGATCCGGCGCTACGAGCGCGAGCATCCCGGCGAGATGATCCATATAGACATCAAGAAGCTCGGTCGTTTCGAGCGCATCGGTCATCGCATTACCGGCAAACGCACCGGCAATGCCAGCTCGCGCGGCAGCAGTTGGGAGTTCGTCCATGTCTGCATCGACGACGCCTCCCGCATCGCCTTCTCGCAGATCCTGCCTGACGAGAAAAAAGAGAGCGCCATCGCCTTCCTCAAGGCGGCGGTGGCCTACTACGCCAGCCTGGGCGTCGCCATAGCCCGCGTCATGACCGACAACGGCTCCTGCTACAGATCGAAGGCCTTCGCCAAGGCCTGCCGCGATCTCGGCCTCAAGCACGTCAGGACAAGACCCTATACGCCCAAGACCAATGGCAAGGCCGAGCGCTTCATCCAGACAGCACTGCGCGAATGGGCCTATGCCATCGCCTATCCGACGTCAGATCACCGCGCCGCCGAACTGCCTGTCTGGCTGCACAGATACAATTGGCATCGCCCACACGGCAGCCTAAAGTCCAAAACGCCTATCAGTCGCCTCGCTCTAACCGAGGACAACCTGTTGAGGCTCCACAGCTAGCTTACGAGATTATGCCGGCGCGAGTGTGGGGGACGAGGTATGGTCCCGGTTGATCGAGGCCGGCACGCCTTTCAGCCAGAAGCCTTACGGCGTCGAGGCTCTGGGCGCCTTGCGCGTCGAGAAAGGCCAAGTCGCTGGGCCGGAGATCGACGGCAGGACGACGCTCGACGACCTCGGGCTCAGCCGCATGGCGGGCAAGCGCAGCGGCTATGTAGGCAATGCACTTGGCCGCCGTGCAATTCCAGGCTTGGACGGCGCGATGGCACAATTTGAGGTGATACTGAATAGGATGCTGGGCGGTAAGCGGTGCGCCAAGGCACTTTCCCGAAATCGACTTGATGGTTAGATCGCTCGTTGGTCGGCCCGCCGGCGCCGATCACTGCG
>NZ_JAMYMR010000081.1:0-9214 GCF_040318635.1 Mesorhizobium sp. M1066 | reverse complement strand
AGACAATGATCGTGGCTTTGGCGCGCAAGCTACTGATTGCCTTCTGGCGACTTGTCACGACCGGCGAGATCCCGACGGGAGTAGCCCTGCGTCCGGTATAAAGCATGGAGGAGCGTTCGACAGGACGAGCATTGAAGTTTGGCAGCTGCAATAGCGTCTGCCAATAACGATCCGAGGTGGTGGTGATCCCGGTCGCTCACATGGCTTACGACGCCGCGCTGTAGAATGGGCCCACCGCCCGGAGCTTCGCCGCCGATGCGTATGGCTGCATCATGGTTTTTGATCCGCGAGGATCAACCGCATACAAGCTTGCGGCGCGTTTACGGGCGCCTGATGGGAGCTCCCCTCGGTTTGAAGTTGTAGACCTGTACAAACAGCACCTGCCGGCTCAATGTAACGCTGCCGCCGTGCTCGTGACCATCAAGGGCAAGTCGCTTCGCGATGGCCAAAGGCCCACCCTTGACCGTCACTGCGCGCGGCGCCCCAATGGACCCCGGAGCCAAAGCAGGAACAAATGGGCGCACACGGCTGAACAAGGAGACGGAACGACTGAAAGATCACCTTGACAAAGATTAGCCCATACAAGCGAGTGAGCGGCGTGTCGGTGGTCATCGGCGCTTTCCGGTAGGGTTTGGTTGTTGACGCCAACCCATTTCGGAAGGACCACCGATGACCGACGACATGATGAACCTGCGCACGCTCGTGGAGAAGACCCCGGATGCCGATCTCCTGCGGGAGGCATCCTGGCGCAGCGCCGTCAGCTAGCGCGTCAGGCGTTTCCCTTCCGTCTCGAGACGGACGAACATTGCCCGCTCCGTGAGATGTTCGACGTGTTCGTCTGAGATCGAACCGGTCGATCTCCCGCCTACGAGTTCTGTGTTGCGTTGCACATCTATCCTCCGAAAGTCGAGGTAGAGCGCATTTAAGCGAATTCCACACATGGCGACGTGTTGACAATCGATAACTTATAAGATCGATGTTATCGAAGCATGCCCGGCGGGTCGTGGGCATCCTCCGTCGAACGCCCAGAGAGCGCCGATACTTTCTGAACCAGCCCCTGCAGCGAAGCCAGCATCCAATGGAACACGGACAAACCGATGAGACGTGGCGTCCCGAATATGGGTCGTTCAATGGGGGTCCGAAGCGGTCGATCCCGTGGCACGGCGACGGCAGCTGGATGAACGCTCACCGCTTCGAGATCCCGCGTGACGACCCCCAATGGCCGGATGTCTATACCTACACCGACAAGATATCCTACGCGCCTGGAGAAGAAGTCCGCTTTCATGGCAGCACCAGCGCCCCGCGCTGGTCATTGTTGATCTACAAAGACGGCGCGCAGCCCCTTCTCGTCCATCGTGCCGACAACCTGCTTGGCGTGCACAGCCCGACCTCGAAGACCGCCTACCGCGATGGCTGCGACTGGCCGGTGGCGGCGACATGGACTTTGCCGAGCGATTTGCGGTCAGGGTTCTATCGTGTTGTGTCGATCTGCGCCCGGCCGGGCGGCGACCGTTTCGTTCAGCATCATTTCTTCGTGGTGCGTCCCGTCGCTGCGGATCCGAGCCGGATTCTCGTTCTGCTGCCAACTGCGACCTGGACTGCCTATAATGATTGGGGCGGCGCCAATCATTATACCGGGACCGCGGACACAGCGACCGGCTCTTCACCGGTGCTCAGCCTGTTGCGCCCGTGGACTAGGGGCATGGTGTGGTTGCCGCCGGGGGCCCCGCGCATCTGCTCGAATCCGCGCAGGGACCGCTCCGCTCCCACCTATCCGCAGAAGGACTGGGCGGTGGGCAACGGCTTCAGCCTGTATTACGCCGCCGCCGGATGGGCCCAGTTCGACCGGCACTTCGTCATTTGGGCGGAAGCCAATGGCTTCCATCTCGATTTCGTGACGCAGACGGATTTGCACAATCGCCCCGAACTTCTTGATGGCTACCGGCTCGTCGCCATTGCCGGACATGACGAATATTGGTCGACGCCGATGCGCCTGGCAATCGACTCGTTCGTCGAACGTGGCGGCCGGGTAGCTCGCTTCGGCGCCAATTTCATGTGGCAGATACGGCTGGAAGGCGGCGTCACGCAGATCTGCTACAAATATCATGCGCACCAGAATGATCCGGTAGCGAACACCGCGGACCATCACCTACTCACCTCGTCATGGGAGGATCCCGCCCTCGGCTGGCCCGGCGCCAAGACGTTCGGGCTCAACGGGTCGCAAGGCGCCTATGCCTCATGGGGCGGCTTCACGCCCAAAGGTTCCCGCGGGTTCACTGTCTATCGACCGGATCATTGGGCCTTCGGTGGCACGGAACTCTCTTACGGTGACGTGTTCGGCAGCGAGGCCAGCATCTTCGCCTATGAAGTGGACGGCGCTGACTACACCTTCCGCAACGGCTTGCCTTTCCCGACAGGCTTGGACGGCGTTCCCGAGAACGTTCAGATCCTGGCGATGGCGCCCGCTGTTCTGGCCGAAGCCAGATGGACGCTCGAGGGCGGCCGATATTATGTCGGCGACGCCGACCACGACTATTTCCAGGCGCTGCTTGGTGGCACCGAAGATCCGGAAGCGCCGCCGCAACGTTATGGTTCTGGCATGATGGCTTATCTCGAGAAGGGCGAGGGCGCCGTGTTCAACGCCGGCACCTGCGAATGGGTGATGGGCCTGACCCGCAACGAGCCGGACACCATACGTATCACCCGCAACGTGCTGAGCCGCTTCCTCGCTGAAGAATGACCAAAGGGGTGCCTCTGTTTGAAAGCTACTTCGCCTGTGTGCTCAGGAAGCGGATGATGCTGTCTCCGCTGCGCAGCAGATCGCGCTCGATCGCTACCCTGGGACCCTCGCCGTCCTTTGCAAGTGCGTGTATCAGGTGGATATGCTCCTCCGCAGCGACATAGTCGTTGACGATCTCGGAATAGAAAACGTTCAGGATGGGCCCCATCGAGACCCAAAGGCTCTCGATGTGGCCGACCAGCATGTCCATGCCGGACAATTGGTAGCCGGCAAAATGAAACTCGCGATTGTGGACGATCGCCTCGCGCCAGCGCTTGGCCCGGTCGGCCTCGGTGAACAAGGCATTCTTCTCGCGAAGCATGTCGAGATTGGCCGGCGACATGTTCAACCGCCAACCGCACCGCAAGCCCTTCGAGCGACACTCGGATCGTCCGAATTTCGAGGTATCGAGAGAGAGTGAAGTCGGGAACAGTGACAAACCGCCCCGACCGCAATTCCAGGCCGCGCTCGCTGACGAGCCGCGTCCGCATGACACGACCTTAAGCATAACTTCAAGTTAAAATAACATTTCCAGTCGCCATGAGATGGTAGAGCTGTGTAGATGCCGGGCTGCCGAAGACGGCGCGCAGAGCGCCGAAGATGGCGCGCAGAGACGCAGCGCTACAATCGGCAGCTTTGTGCGCCAGTGACAACGTCCAGTGCAAATGCTGAGGAGCCGAGCCTATGGAACGCCGGCGGATGACTGCCAGAGTATCCGATTTTTTGGTCCACGCGACGCATTTCCCTGAGGCTGCTAGGGAAGCGTTCGCGATCGAGTTCGACCGATTTGTCGACCAGACTGATGGCATTGCTCAATCCGAGCGGTTGTTCGACCTGTTATCTGCGTTTGCCCTGAATTTTGATTGCCCGTGGATCGCCTATGACTCTCTTGCACCCCAAAAAGGTTTAAAGTCGGCCCAACGCGATCCGGCGGTCATACTGAATTTTCCTGATGAATGGCAGAAGCGCTATTTCGAAATGGGATACGACAGGATAGACCCCATCATCAAAACGAGTCGAACGCGAGCAGGCGCCTTTCGATGGAGCGAGGTATACGACGACGTAAGCACGACTGAAGACGAACGGCGCGTTTTCGACGAGGCTGCGACGTTCGGCTTAAGGTCAGGCGTTAGCGTTCCATTGCACGGCCCGGACGGCAGCTTTGCGATCATGAGCTTTGCTCAAGCCTGGGATGGCGAATTCCAAAATAGAACAATTGCGTACTTGCAACTTGCGGCGCTACATTTCCACCTGAAAGTTGCAAAGTTCGATAATTCGGGCGCCATCGAGGAGATGCCTAACCTTTCTCTACGAGAAAAGGAGTGTATTCTGTGGACGGCAAAAGGGAAATCCTCGTGGGAAATAGGAATAATTTTAGGCATATCTGGAAACACCGTTAATTTCCATATAAAAAATGTAATGCGAAAAATGGATACTTCTAGCAGAACGGCTGCAGCTACAAAAGCCGTGCAGTTCGGAATTGTCGAAATGTAAAAAGCGGCTCCGCGATCTTGACGTCAGTTGTGCTAAGAGAGTTTCTTGATACTTATTTTTCTTGGCTGTGGAAGTAATTTCCGGAAAACGTCTAAGGTTAGAAGCGGCACACACCTGAGGCATGTAGGTGCCTGTTCGGGGTGTACCGAGGTATACATTGCCTGCGATCACCCGAAGTTGATCTGGCGGTTGCTTCTCGTCGCTCAATCATTTGTGGGCGCGTGTCCGCCCCCCCGGGAACAATGGAACGTTGGGAGCTGGCAACATTCGGGAAACATCCGGAGGGTTTGTGGCTAAACGGCCTCCGCCGTCACAATGGGGCGACAGCTTCACTGTCGGCGGAATTCGGCCAGTAGCTGCGGCAGCGAACGTTTAGGTCCACCAGAGAACAAGATCCGGGCGAGCAAACCCGAAAAAGCTGTTCAGCACCAGGCGACGCTTTCCGTTGCCCGATTGACCGGTGACCCCGTGAACGAAACCGCCATCGATCAGGCCGATATCCCCCGCCCTGAGCTGGAAGTCGCGACAAGGAACGCCCTCGAGATAGGCTGCCGAATAGGGATAGCCCGTAGTCTCCACACCTTGCGACTTTCGGTCCGTGACTGTCGGCTTGTGGCTCCAGAGCCGCAGATTGCCACCTTCCTCGGGCATGCTGGGATAGAAGTTGAGTGCTGCGACGGTGTTGTGCGCCACCGCAGAAAGCTCGTAATCGTTCCCAGCACATAACACTTGAGCGACGTCGTCGTGGGGGTCCAAGGAGAACGTGCCGCTGCCAGACCAACTGAGAGCGCGACAAACATTAGCCTGACCGTGCTCCGAACGGGCCAGCCGCAATTCAATGCCCTGTTTGCGAAGGTCGCGCTTCAACGCGTCGAACAATGCTCGGACCGGATCAACCAGATTCTCAAAAAGCGCGTCGACGTACGGTCGCGCAGTTTCCGCCTCTGCGAAATAGGTGGCTGCATCCTTCCTGTAGTGGGATGCGCCGACATATTGTCCGGGAACGCCATCCTTGCGCTCCTTGAGACCGGGACTGCCACTGAAGTTCGCGGTGATCTCCTCGGCTATTTCGGTGCTGAAAGCTTGCCTGATGTGCAGAGCGGTGATCTCACCTTTCAGGACTGAGATGATGTCCGCAGTGCTGATCGAGCCGGTTCGTTCTCTGATCGCAACAGGCGAGGTGGCTGGGGCTTGGGATACTTGATTAGTCTCCATTGGCTTGCTCCTTTAGTGCGTGATCAAGGATGGCGATGCCATGATCGAGTTCGTCATCGGTGATGGTTATCGGCGGGAGGACTTTGATGACGTCGCGATTTGGTCCTGAAGATTCGATCAGCAGGCCATTTTCGAACGCGACATCGTGCACACGGCCGACAACGGCCTGCGAACGGCACTTGAGGCCGGCCATCAGACCGCGGCCGCGCTTTTGTTCGATGCACTTGGGAAATTTCGCAACAAGGTTGTCCAGGTGTCTTTGCAGTTTGGCAGCTGTCCGCTCCACGCCTTTAGTAAACTGTCCGTCGGACCACATTTTGCACATCGCTCCTGCAGTCACGAAGGCGAGATTGTTGCCTCTGAAAGTCCCGCTATGTTCTCCGGGTTTCCATATGTCTATTTCGGGGCGAATGAGAACAATCGAGAACGGACTACCTGAACCGCTTAGGGACTTCGACAGGCACACGATGTCGGGTTCGATTTTCGCGAACTCGAACGAGAAGAAATCGCCCGTTCGTCCCGAACCTGCCTGAATGTCGTCGACGATCAAAACCACGCCGTGCTTACGGCAAATCCGCTGAATTTCTGTAAGCCAAGCTGCGGATGCGGCGTTCATGCCGCCTTCTGCCTGGATGGTCTCCAGGATGATTGCGGCGGGCTTTTCTATGCCGCTCCCTGGGTCGCCCAATACGAAGTCTATGTAGCCCGCGGAATCGAAATCTTGGTTCGGATATCCGTCATAAGGGACACGGATCACATCGTGGCGAGCGACGCCGCCCAGATCCCTAGTTGACGCCGAACCCGATACCGCCAGAGAGCCAAGCGACATGCCATGGAACGCGTTCGAGAAGGCCATTACGCTCGGGCGGCCGGTATATTTTCGCGCCAGGGCCAGCGCCGCCTCGTTTGCGTTTGTGCCGGTCGGCCCAGGAAATTGTATTTTGTAAGAGAGGCCTCTGGGCTTCAGGATCGAATCAACAAACGCTTCAATAAAGTCACGCTTCGCAGCCGTATACATGTCGAGCGACAGAAGAATGTTCTCGCCGACGAGATATTCGATTGCCGGTGCAATAATATTCGGGTTGTTGTGTCCGTAGTTGAGGGCGCCCGACCCTACGAGGAAATCGATATATGGGTTGCCGGCCTCGTCCCAGATTGTCGGCCCAAGGGCTCTCGTAAAGACCGCGGGAAACGATCGCCCATAGCGACGAACGTTAGACTCATGAGCTGCAAAAACGTCGCTGTTCATTTCAGGGTCCCTCTGCATGTCGTGCCGCGTTCAACGAGCAAGTGATTAAATGCGCTTGGTCGGTTGCGGTTGTTTTTAGTTTCACTGAAGATCAGAACGGTCCAGGCGGAACTTTGGACGGTCGTGACCTCCCAGGAATGTGTTCGTAATGCCGACACGCTCCTCAAAAAGGTCCGCGCCAAAAGGGAGACCGGACTCGCGCGGCAGCTCAACTGCACTGACGCCTTCTGAACCTCCCCCATAGTCACGTTGCTCTGCATGGCGATATCTCTCGTCTATGCGTTGGAACGAACTCAGTTCTAGAGTTTTCGGGAAAGCGTCGATACTACGGTATTTGGTAGTTGACGCACCTGCTTGTACCCGGCGAAACGCCCTGCCAATCCTATCAAAGCTCAGCGCTAGCACCGGCTCATGGGATGACAGGCGCTTCTGCCATGCAGCAGCATGCTAACGTGTTGCAGGCGCTCCGGCAGCAACACGAATCATCGTGCCCCGGCTGGTGGTGTAGCTCGGCGGTAGCGAAGCCGCTCGCGAGCGTGCCCTCAACAGCGCGGTAGGGAGCGAGCGGCGTAGCGGCGATGTCGGCGTTCTTCAATGTCGGGGCGCTTTCGGACCGCTCCTGAAGCGTCTCGACCAACTCTGCCCTGAATGAGGATTAGGGTTTCGAAAAGCCGACAGCGGAGGATATAGGTGAGACCAGGCTAATCCGGTTCTCCCCCTCTTGGGCCAATAACCAGACAGCTTCGTCTGGGAGATGCTACCACAGGATGTATCGAAGCCGCGTAAAAATAGGGACTAGATGTTTAGTCCCGGCATTTGATGGGTTGGGTCGAGTCGGAAGCGTTTGGGCTCTTTTTGCCAGATTTTGCAGATGAACTCGTAGGGTGTGAGGCCTTTGAGGGTCTTGAGCCTGCGCGCAAAATTGTAGGCTGAGAGGAAGTCGGCAAGATGCCGGCGCAACTGATCGTGATCATCATAGTGGAAGCACTTGACGGTCGCGTCCTTGATGGTTCGGTTCATCCGCTCGACCTGGCCGTTATCCGGTATGTGATCTGTGGTGCCTTTTCGTCCTGCTGTTCTTGTTTTGGAACGGCCTTATGGTGAGCCCATCCGGGACGTGGGGCACCGGGAGCACGAAAGTGCGGGCAGGCCGTCTTTAGACCGTGGGCTGAGAGCCCGAGCTCGTTACATGGCCGCCCCTCGCGACTTTCCCGGATGCGCTGCGAGCGCGGATCAGTAAGTGTCGTGTTGCCCGTCAGCTCCCGTCTTTCACCGAGCCAGGAAGGAGGGAATACGCATGCGCATCATCGGACTGGATATCCATCGCGCCTTCGCCGAGGCGGTGGCATGGGAGGACGGCAAGCTCAGGCGGCTGGGTCGTGTCGACATGCGGCGCGATCTGCTGGACGCCTTCGCCGCAAAGCTGTCGCCGAGCGACATCGTCGTGATCGAGGCCACTGGCAACGCGTCCTCGGCCGCCGCAGTTGTCGCGCCGCACGTGAAGAAAGTGGTGATCGCAAACCCGAAGCAGGTGCGCATCATTGCCTATGGCAAGATCAAGACGGACACGATCGATGCCGGCGTTCTGGCGCAGCTCTATGCCAGCGGCTTCCTGCCGGAAGTCTGGGTTCCGGACGAACCGACACAGGCACTGCGCCGGCAGGTGACGCGGCGCAATCAGATCGTCCGGCAAAGATCGCGCTTGAAGAATGTCATCCAGTCGATCCTTCATAGCCACCTCATCCCGTCCTGCCCGCATGCCGATCTGTGCGGCGCCAAGGGCCGGTCGTGGTTGAGCGAACAGGTCGTGCCGGAAGACGAGCGCCTCGCGATCGATCGGCATCTGCGCGAGTTCGACCGATTGGGCGACGACCTCCAGGTCATCGAGCGCGATCTTGCCCGCTCGACCCTTGAAGATGAAGGCGTGAAGCGTCTGATGACCATTCCCGGCGTCGACATGACCGTCGCGCTTGCAATGAAGGCGGCGATCGGCGACGTGTCGCGCTTTGAGGAGCCGCAGAAGCTCGTGAGCTATCTTGGCCTGAATCCGAGTGTCCGGCAATCAGGGCCAGGGCCTGCCTACCACGGCCGGATCACCAAGCAGGGACGCGGACATGCCCGCGGTATGCTCGTCGAAGCTGCTTGGGCAGCGGCACGCGCACCCGGACCGCTGCGGGCTTTCTTTCTACGGGTACGTGCCAGGCGCGGGCAGCATGTCGCGGCCGTCGCAACCGCACGCAAGCTCGCTGTCGTGATCTGGCATCTGTTGACGAAGGGGGAGAGCTACGCCTGGGCTCGGCCTTCCCTGCATGCCAAGAAGCTGCGCGATGTGGAACTCAAGGCCGGGAGCAAGGCTGTGGGCGGCCCAAAAGGGGCCCCGCCCCCCCAAAAAAAAAAAAAGAAACCGGGCGCGGAGACGCGCGGGGGGGGACACGCCGCAAACCCCGAATGCCCCGTTTTGGACGGGAGGGACCCCA
>NZ_JAMYMR010000080.1:0-9471 GCF_040318635.1 Mesorhizobium sp. M1066 | reverse complement strand
CCGCTTATTCGCTCCTCCCGCGAGCCTACCCACCCCCCCCTAATCCCGCGTGGGCGGCTGCCCCCCTTCGCCCCGGGCGGCGCCCTGGGCGCACCCAATCTGGCGGGCCGGCGCGCTCCCCCGCCCCCCCCCACCGCCGATGAGGAAGGTCAGTGTCTTGCGATCAGGCAAAGCTGTCGCGCAGGCTGGTCGCGGTGCCGGCGAAGCGGCCACGCACCACACCGAAGACCGCGCCGAGCACCAGCCAGAACACCAGATTGGTCACGGTCACCGCCACCACGAACTGGTGATGCAGCCCTTCCGGGATCGCCGTCTCGTAACTGTCGGGCTGCGGTGCACCGACAACATGCGGTGCGACGATCAAAAAGACGGCAAGGATCGCCAGCGGCAGCGACTTGCGGAACGCGATCAGGCCGAGACCGGCAGCGGTTGCCGCCACCGTTGCCCACCACCAGATCTGCCGCTGGGTGAGATCGGCGGCCGGCATGGCCGGCAGTTCCGGCGGCAGGCCGAGGCCCGGTGCCAGCGTGAACACGGCAAAGCCGGCAAGGCCCCAGAACACGCCCTGGCGCCAGCCACCGATGCCGCCGGCGAATTCGGAGACCGCGACCAGGATCAAGGCGAAGCCGATGCCGGTGACGATATTGGCAAGCACGCTGAAGGCGAAACGCTCGAAACCGTCTGCCGGCGCCCAACCTTCGTCTGCCGGAGCGGCTTCCGCCGCAGCCGGGGCAGCAGAGCTCATCGCATCTCCCGCCGGAGCAGTTGTGCTCATGGCATTGCTATCCGTTGCGGCCGGAGCGCCATGGTCATGGTGATGCCCGCCGCCCGCCTGTTCGTAAACTTCCGCCTTCAGGATCAGGGGCACGGTGGCATAGGCCTGCAGGCAGGCGAGGACGACGCCGGCCACGAGCCCTGCGATCGCCGCGATGAACACGACGTTGCGAAACAGATTCATGATGTCAGCCCCTCGTCAGTGGCAGGGAAACGCCATCGAATGGCGATAGTCGTGAGCCGCATTATGGACGGCATCGATATGCGAGAAGCCGACAAAGCCCATCACGAAAATGCCGAGCAGCGCGGCAAGCGCGAGCTGCATGAAGCGCGACTGCGAGGAGACGGAGGCGCCGAGGGAGACGGAAGCGGTAGTCATGTCTTGTCCTTTCGCCCTCCACCCGAGGGCATCGAAGTCAGTTCCTGTCGCCGGCAGGTCTCCTGGCTCACGGATCAGCGTCCTTCCCCACCTTCCCGAAGAAAAAATCCTCAGTGGCTTATGGAGAGGACTACCGCACACAGTTGCGGGGGCAGCCACGGCATTGGGCGAAATTCGCCCTCACCGCATTCCCTCTTGGCTCCAAAATGGAACCGGCGACACCGGTGACTATAGGCAGAATCCTCGCTTCCGGCAAACCAAATTCCGCCGGTGACCATTGCGAATGCGCCATGAAGGTCAAAGTGATTTCGGCAGATAGCGCCACGTCACAAAGCCGCAGACCGCCGCCAGCAGGCCGAGCGTGACGAACACCGAGCCCAGGCCGAAGAAGGCCAGCGCCACCGAATAGACCAGCGGCGGCGTCAACTCGGAAAAGTCGAGATAGGTGCGGTAGACCGCTGCCATCTGAGATCTTTCATAGGAGCGCACCGAGCGCATGAAGGCGGTCGAGCCGAGGGCGTCGAGCGCAATGGTGAAGAAGGCACCGCAGAGCAGGAAGGCGCCGGTAAGCAACGGCACGGTTTCGCCGACGAAGCCCGCCGCCAGCAGCGCGGCCGACATGGCGAAATAGGCAAATGTCATGGTTCCGCGGCCACCAAAGCGCTTTCCTGCCTTGCCCCAGAAAATCGCCATGAACAACAGCGCGTTGCCGGCCGAAACCAGCAGGCCACCGGCCAGCTTGCCCTCGCCCGTGATGACCATGAACAGCGGCCCATAGACGAAGAACGTCGTCCAGAAGCAGGAGCGGCCGAAGGCAATCAGCCAGGCCAGTCTGAGCCTGGGCTGCGCGACGAAGCGGCCGATATTGGCGAGCGGATTGACGGGGCGCGTCTTGCCCGGACGGATGGACTGGTTGTCGCCGAGGCGGTAGGTCCAGAACAGCGCCAGCAGGGCAAACGCGAACACCGCGACCGCACCGTGCGCGGCATAGATGCCGAAGCGCGTGTAGAGGAAGATGCCGAGCGTCGGCCCACCGGTCCAGGCCAGCATCGACCACGCCATGCGCAGCGATTCGGCCTGCATGAAGTCGGTCTTGCGGATGTGGTCCATGATGTAGAGGTTGAGCGTGATCGACAGCGCGCTGGCGCCCATCACCCGGCACAGCATGCCGGCCAGTTGCCCGGCAAGCGTGTCGGTGACGAAGAACAGCGAGCCGACGGCCAGCAGGCAGGCGCCTGATGTGTAGACCCAGCGCCGGGCAAAACGGCGGATCAGCATCGGCATGAACAATGTCACCGACAGGCCGAGCATCGCCACGACTGTGTAGAGCATCGACACGATCTGCTCGTTGTGCAGGATCTCGTAGGCCTGGATCGGGATGACGCTCGACACCGTGGCGCGGGCGAAGGATTCGACCGCATAGAGCGACGCGAAGGTGCGCGCGTCCGCGGCCTTGAGAGCCGGCAGCCAGATCGGATGGCGCACATGGGTGGACATTGCTTTCCCCGAAGCAGATTCACCGGGTGAAATCTGACGTGGCGACCCCAGTGCCAATAAGAGGAAACCGACGTGCATCCGGCAAAAGCGAAGCCGGCCAAAGGCTTCCCGGCACTGGCCCAATGCCGCGGCCGATCCGGCGTTATCGGCAGGATTGCCGGTCTTCTTTTGTCCGGGGCAACCGTGATAGTCCTCCAACGGGGCTGAATCAGAATGCGAGACCATGAGCATCCAAACGCCGACCGCACCCGTTCAGGATCGACCAAAGCGCATCGTCGTCATCGACATCGTGCGCGGCATCGCGCTGATCGCCATGGCAAGCTACCATTTCACCTGGGATCTGGAGTTCTTCGGCTACACCGATCCCGGCCTGACCGCCTTCGGCTGGTGGAAGATCTACGCGCGCTGCATAGCCTCGACCTTCCTGTTCCTGGTTGGCGTCAGCCTGTACCTCGCCCATGGCCGACAGATCCGCTGGAACGGCTTCTGGAAGCGGTTTGCCATGGTCGCCGGAGCCGCGATCGCGATTTCGGTCGTCACCCGCATCGCCACCCCGGACGGCTTCATCTTCTTCGGCATCTTGCACGAGATCGCGCTGGCCAGCCTGCTCGGCCTCGCCTTCCTGCGCCTGCCGGCGCTGCTGACGCTTGTCGTCGCCGCGCTCGTCATTGCGGCGCCTGTCTATCTGCGCCTCGAGGCGTTCGATCACCCATGGCTGTGGTGGGTAGGCCTGTCGGCTAACAATCCACGCTCCAACGACTACGTTCCGTTGTTTCCATGGTTCGGCGCCGTGCTTGCGGGCATCGCGGTGACGAAACTCGCCGCAGGTGCCGGCCTGCTTGCCCGGCTTGCCAATCTGGCGCCCGGTCGCTTGGCCAACCCGCTGGTCTTCATCGGCCGGCACAGCCTGGCGTTCTACCTGATCCACCAGCCATTGCTGATCGGCTGCGTCTGGCTGTTCTCGCAGATCATGCCGGCGCAGGTCGAAACCCCGCAGGTGAATTTCCTCAAAACCTGCCAGCTGTCCTGCGAGCAGTCGCGCGACACCGAGTTCTGTACGAGCTACTGTGTCTGCATGCTCGATACGCTCGAGGGCGAGGCGACGCTTGATCGGCTCTACAACAACGACCAGACTGCGGAATGGAAGACGCATCTGTCCGATCTCGCCGGCATGTGTACCGCCAAGACGGACAGCAAGTTGATGGAGGAAGGGGTCAAATGACCGAGAACCAGCCGAAGCCGGGGCTCATACCGTGGCCGCCGCTGATCTACACCGCCGCCATCGCCATCAGCATCGCGCTGGGCCTGCTCTATCCCCTGCCCTGGATCGGCGATCTCCTGGGCGATATCCTGTTCGCCGCCGGCTGGGTGGCACTCGTCGCCGTTGCCGCACTCTGGTTCACCGCGATCCGCACCATGATCCGCGCCAAGACCACGCTCAACCCGAACGCTGTGCCCGATCACCTGGTCACCACGGGTCCCTTCGGCATCACCCGCAATCCGATGTATCTGGCCAACACGCTGCTGTTGATCGGCGTCGCCTTTGTCTCGGGCATCGTGTGGTTCCTGCCACTGGCGTTCATTGCCGCCTATGCCACGCAGAAGGTGGCGATCGAAGGCGAGGAAAAGGTGCTGGCGGCGAAATTCGGCAAGAAATACCGCGACTACGCGAAACGCGTGCGCCGCTGGATCTGAGCTGGCGCGTTCGTCATCCACGGGCAGAGCAAGGAGCACAGCGACGCGGCGCAGACCCGAGGATTACGAAAGCTCAGGTATTCACGCCAAGCTCAACCAGCCGCTCCACACAAGATTCCTCGGCCTGGTCGAGTTCAGCCAGCGTCTCCTCGAGATCGCGGCGCTTCTGCCGGAGATCCTCGCGCTTTTCCTCGATGCGCTTGATCATCAGATTGAGCTGGCCGACTTCGCCGGGCGGCTCCTTGTACATCTGGATGATTTCGCGGATTTCGTTGATCGAGAAACCAAGCCTCTTGCCGCGCATGATCTGACGGATGAGGTGCCGGTCGGAGGGGCGAAACAGCCGCGTGCGGCCACGCCGCACCGGCTGCACCAGCCCTTCGTCCTCGTAAAAGCGCAGCGTCCGCGTCGACACGTCGAACTCGCGGGTCAACTCGGTGATCGAATAATATTCTCGCATTGCCACTCCCGCACGCCGAAACCAAGGGGCGATCGCCATGCCGGCGTCACCCTTATGTCCCGAACCAAAACCCATGCCATGCCGGAATCGACATGGCGCCCCGCGCAAGCCTCGCACGGCATTTACGTAAAAGTCAATTAAGCCAAAAGGCGTGCCTTCAGGGCACACCGAACCACCACGTGGCAATGCCGAGAAATGCAAAGAAACCGACGACGTCGGTAACCGTGGTGACGAAGACCGCCGAAGCGACCGCCGGATCGATCTTGAAACGATCGAGCAGCAGCGGGATCAAGATGCCGGCCAGGGCGGCCACGAACATGTTGATGATCATCGCCGCCGCGATGATGCCGCCCAGATTGGGGTCACGGAACCAGGCTGCCGCAACGATGCCGATCAGGATGGCGAAGACGATGCCGTTGATGAAGCCGACACCCATCTCGCGGCGAATGATGCGGCCGGCATTGTAGATGTCGAGATCCCTGGTCGCCAACGCCCGCACGGTGACGGTCATGGTTTGCGAGCCGGCATTGCCGCCCATGCCGGCGACGATCGGCATCAGCACCGCCAGTGCGACGATATGTTCGATCGTGCGGTCGAACAGGCTGATCACCGACGCCGCCAGGAACGCGGTCAGAAGATTGATCAGCAACCACGGAACGCGTGATCGCGAGGTCGAAAAGATGCTGTCGGAAAGCTCTTCGTCGCCGACGCCGCCCATGCGCATCAAATCTTCCTCGGCCTCCTGCTGGATGACGTCGACGACATCGTCGATGGTCAGAACGCCAACCAGCCGTTCGTTCTCGTCGACGACTGCGGCCGACAAAAGATCGTACTGCTCGAATTCCCGCGCCGCCTCTTCCTGATCCATGGTGGCCGGAATGGCGTGCCGCGTCTCGTGCATCACTTCCTCGACCTTGACCGAACGCTTGGTGCGCAGGATCTGGTCGAGGTCGATGGCGCCGAGCAGCTTGAAGCTCGGATCGATGACGAAGATCTGGCTGAAGCGCTCGGGCAGGTTGTTGTCCTCGCGCATGTAATCGATGGTCTGGCCGATCGTCCAGAACGGCGGCACCGCGACGAACTCGGTCTGCATGCGGCGGCCGGCCGTCTCTTCGGGATAATCAAGTGAGCGCCGCAGCCTGATCCGCTCGGTGAACGGCAGTTGCGACAGGATCTCGTCCTGGTCTTCCTGGTCGAGATCCTCGAGAATGTAGACGGCGTCGTCGGAATCGAGCTCCTGCACCGCCTGCGCAATCTGCGCATTAGGCAGATTATCGACGATCTCCATACGGATCGCCTCGTCGACCTCCGTCAGCGAGGAGAAGTCGAAATCGGCGCCCAGGAGTTCGACCAGCGCGCGGCGCTGTTCGGGATGCAGCGCCTCGAGCAGGTCGCCGAGTTCCGACTGGTGCAGGTCGTCGACTTCATGCTTGAGGGTCAGCGTGTCGCGGTCTGCGATCGCCGCGCCAATCCGCGCCAGGAAGGACGAAAGCACGGCGCCGTCCTCGCCATAGATATCGGCGTGGTTGTCCTCGGCGGCCCTGGCGCCGGTCGTCCGTTCGTGCTCGCCTTCCACCAGCGCCTCCCGCCACAAGAATCCCGGAAAAGGTGCAAATCAGGTCTAGAGCATCGGACCCAAAAGGGGAAACCGGTTTTGGGAGAATCCGACGCTCAAAAAGAAAGTGGCGTAAAGTGCGGGAATATCAACGAAATGTGTCCGGCCCGCAGCGGGCGAGGCCGGTACAAATCGGATTCTGGGAAGAGAATGGTGCGGTCGAGAAGACTCGAACTTCCACGGGTTGCCCCACAGCGACCTCAACGCTGCGCGTCTACCAATTCCGCCACGACCGCACGTGGTAGAGCCGGAACCGACCGGCTCGCGGCGTGTAGCAAATCGTTTCCGGCGAAACAAGTGCACGGCAAGCAATAATGTCAGGCGATTGGCATAATGCTCCACAGGGTCCGAACGCAGCGTCGGAACTGGACGTTTGCGCCTGATATCGCCATATGGAAGGCAAGTTGATGTCACCCAAAGGTGCGAGGCGGTTTTGGGACGCGACATGCATAAGCGAAAAGACGATACGCCATGCCCGAACGCAGCCAGATCGCCACGTCGTTCCTGCCGCTCCCCGGTTCAGCACCGGTCGAATGGCTGATCGAGCCCGGCCTTACCGCCTATCCCGAAGCACTTGCCTTCATGGAGGCGCGCGCCGAGGCGATCCGCAGCGGGGCCGCCGGCGAAATGGTCTGGCTGGTCGAACACCCGCCGCTCTACACGGCCGGCACCAGCGCCCGCGGCGAGGATCTGATCGACGCCAGCCGCTTCCCGGTGTTTTCGGCCGGCCGCGGCGGCGAATACACCTATCATGGGCCGGGCCAGCGGGTCGCTTACGTCATGCTTGACCTGAAGCGGCGGCGCGAGGACGTCCGCGCCTTCGTCGCGGCGCTCGAACAGTGGATCATCGGCACGCTCGCCGCCTTCAATGTGAAGGGCGAGCGCCGCGAGGACCGGGTCGGCGTCTGGGTCGTGAGGCCGGATCGCCCTGCCCTGCCGGACGGCTCGCCGGCGGAGGACAAGATCGCGGCCATAGGCATTCGGCTGCGGCGCTGGGTGAGTTTTCACGGCATCGCCATCAATGTCGAGCCCGATCTCGACCATTTCAGCGGCATCGTGCCTTGCGGCGTGCAGGACCACGGCGTCACCAGCCTCGTCGACCTCGGCCTTCCCCTGACCATGGCCGATCTTGACCTGGCGCTGAAATCCGCCTTCGAGGATGTGTTCGGTCCCGCCACGGCTTTGCCTGTCGAAGCCGAGCGCAAGGCCGGCTGATTCTTCCTGACCGGTACGGCTCAAGGTATTGAGAGTCAGGTCAGGCTGGCATCACCTGAATATCAACACACCTCAGATGAGCTGGGCGGAGGCCCACAGGACGCCATAGCCATGGATGGCGAACACCGCTAGCAACGCCGCGGCCATGGCGAGGCGGTCGATGGTGCGGATCGGCTTCAGCTCGTAACGCGGCTTGACCCCGCTGCTCATCGTCAACAGGCTGAGGATCGAAAACACCGCTCCCGTCGCGAGCAGGAAGTTGGAGGAAAAGCCGGCCTGCCAACCCACGGCCAGGAAAGCCGAGAGCAGGAAGAAGGAAGCCAGCGCCAGCGCGACCGGCCCCGGACAGATCTGGCGCAGCACCTGACCGCCGTCGAATTTCCACACCGGCACCAGATTGGCGATGTTGAACAGTGCGGCGAAGCCCGCCAAGGTCGCCAGCAGGGCCGCCGCCAGCCGGTGACCTTCCGCGCCGGCAAAGGTGCTGGCAGCGATGACAACCGGCACCAGGAATGCGGAGAAGCCGGCGCCCATCAGCGCCACGAAGGCGACTTCGAAACGGCTGTCATAGGGCCGCCCACCAATGGCGACGCCGCCGAGCAGCGGAATGAAGATCATCCGTGCCCGGTTGTGGCCCATAAGCCGAAACGCCGCCATATGGCCAAGCTCATGCAGGGCGACCACCGATGTGAGGATCGCGGCAAGTGCCAGGCCGCCGAAGTGAAGGCCGAAGAATGGCCACAGGATCAGCGCCGAAAGCCCGGCGAAACCGACCTGGCTCAACGGATGCTCGAACCAACCGCCCTTGCGATACTCCCCGGTCCGCGTCCAGCGCTGCAGCTTGGAGAGTTCGCGGCGCAGGGCGAAATAGCGGAACACCAGGAAGGCGACGCCGCGATAGCGATCCGTCTGGCTGAGCGTCACCCGCGTGCTGGTGCCTTCGGAGACGAGTTCGGTGGTTTCGGAAAAGTCCTTCCAGAACGAAGCGTCGAGCGCGGTGTCCTCGATGACACGCATCGAGAAGCGGCTGCCTTCGACGACGTCTTCAAACCGCGACTTGCGTTCGATCGGCTTGCCGTCGCGACCTTCCCACGACAGCGTGATGCGGACCACGCCCTCGCCGTCCGGCGCCTCGGCGGAAAGGATCTCACCGGACCAGCCGGCATCGCTGCCGAGCGGCCACAGCGCCTGCCAGAGGCGCTGACGGTCCATTGCCACCAGACGGGTCAGCCGGACCGTGCGCAAACCAAGCGGCACGGTCATCAACAGAAAGATCAGCCCGAGATTGCTGGCCACCAGAATGGCCGTGACGATGGACGACACCTGGACGTTGCTCCCTGTCTTGCCGGGCCACCCTAACGCCGCGACGGCAAGAAAAGCTTAACGGCGGAACGGCCTTCGACCGTGCAGGAACAGCGACGGCGAACGCCGCCAAATCACATGGCTCCGATCCAGATCGCCATGGAAACGAGAAAGGTGCTCATGCAAACCAGTGAGATGACATCCTGAACCAGATCGGTCATAACTCTCTCCTGTTGTTGATATGTTCGCATTTTGTTCTAATTTTGTTTCAAAGTCAACGGGCACGATCCGCCCGCATCCGGATTTTTGCGGCGATCAGATCGGCAGGGTTAAGAAAGGGTTGATGGGCGTCGGACGGTGCTACGTGGGGAGATCGCGGCCTTTGCGATTAGCCAATACACCCATTGCTTCGTCATCCTAGGGCGGAGCAAGGAGCGGAGCGACGCGCACAGACCCTAGGATCCTGTGTGTTGTTCCCATGCTATGTCTGAAGTGGGAAGGAGACCGAGGGGATCCTGGTCGTCCTTTCGAGGA
>NZ_JAMYMR010000079.1:0-10014 GCF_040318635.1 Mesorhizobium sp. M1066 | reverse complement strand
CAATCGCGGCCAGCAGCGAGCAGACCACGTAGTCGATCGCAACGACGCGTCCGGTGCGAACGCCCGCCGCCTTCGCCGCGCGAGGGTTGGCGCCGATGAGATACAGGCCGCGCCCGAACACGGTGAAGCGCAGGACCAGGAACAGCAGTGCGAAACACAGCGCGGCGAACAGGATGGGCACCGGAATGCCGATCAGCCGTCCCTCCGCCAAGGCCTCCGTAAAGGCTTCGGGAACGCCCGGCACGGGAAAGCCGCCGCTGACGGTTGACGCCAGTGCCATGACAATGTTGGCCATGCCAAGCGTCGTCACCAGTGGATTGATGCCGATACCGGCGATGAGGACGCCGTTCAGCCCGCCGATCAGCAGCCCGACGCCAAGGCCAGCGGCGATCCCCCACAGGATGGGCATATCGCCGCTTCCGGTCATCACCATCGCCGATATGACGCTGACGAGCGAGACGGTAAAGCCAAGCGACAGGTCGAAGCCGCGCGTTAGCAGCACCATGGTCTGCGCCATGGCAAACAGTGCGAGATAACTGGTCTGGATCGCGATGTTCCAGAGATTGCCGCTTGAAACGATACGCGGGTCGAGCAGACCGAGAACCAGCAGGGCCAGGAATACAAGCCCCGGCAGCTTGGCCTGCGCCGCGAACTGGCGGATGTCCGGGCGAGCGCGGTCAAGAACAACCGGAGCCGCCATGCCTGGACGATCAGACATTGGCCCGCCTCCCCTGAACAATTCGGTCGAAAGCCAGTGCGCCGATGAGCACCGAACCCAGCACCAGCGTCTGGAATTTGCTGTCGATCTGCGTGAGGTTCATCGCATTGGCAATGATTGAGAGGCACAGCGCCGCCATGGCGACGTTCTCGGCGCGGCCTGAGCCGCCGCGCAATGAAACGCCGCCGATCACCGCAGCGGCGATCGTCTCCAGTCCCAGCGTGCCGCCGATCGTGGACTGGCCAGAGCCGATGCGAGCGGTGATCAGCACGCCGGCGAGTGCGGCCAGAAGACCGGAGAGCACATAGGCGGTTATCAGCACACGGTGAGTCCGCACGCCCGACAGCCGGGCGGCGCCGACATTGCCTCCGACGGCGTAGAAGTGGCGCCCGAGCGCGGTCCGACGCTGCAGAATGATGGCGATGCCGATCACCACGATCGCCAGCAGCAAGACCGGCGGCAGGCCAAGCACCTGCCCTCGCCCGATGGCATCGACGAAAGCGTCGGAAACGCCATAGATCGGGATACCCTGCGTGTAATAGAGCGTAAGTCCCGCGACGATCGACAACGATGCCAATGTCACCATGAAAGGTGATAGGGAAAGGCGCGCCACCAGCGTGCCGTTTACCAGGCCAACACAGGCGCCGCTGGCCAAGGCCAGCGCTACCGGCACCAGCAGCTGGAGCCCATGCGCGTCGGGCAAAGTGGCCATCGCCGCGGCTGTGACCACTGACGCCAACGCCATGGTGGCGCCGACCGACAGATCAAAACCGCCCGTGGTCATGACGATCATCTGACCGATCGCCGGAACCGCCAGGAAGGAGAAATTGCGCAGGACGTTGAGGATGTTCAGGCGGTTCAGAAAACGCGGTTCGATGATCGCGGCCGCCGCCGCGACCACGACCAGAAGCAGGATGACGATCCCGCCAGTTTCCACGAAACGGCGCCGCAGCGTGTCAGGGCTCATGCCGCCTCCGTGGCGCCGGTTTCGGCGTCGAAATAGTGACGCAGCACAGTCGCCTCGGTGATGCCGTCGGCTTTGAGTTCGGCGACTATGCGCCCTTCGCGCATGACATAGACGCGGTTGGCCAGGTGAACGAGCTCTGGCAGTTCGGACGATGACAGCAGAATAGCCGCGCCATTCTCCACCAGGCTTTTCATCAGCCTGTAGACCTCGCTTTTGGCGCCGACGTCGATGCCGACCGTCGGTTCATCGAAAATATGGACCGAGACCGGGCGCATCAGACCGCGCGCCAGCACGAGTTTCTGCTGGTTTCCTCCCGAAAAGGACGACGCCGCGCGTTCCGGCCACATCGGTCGCAGCCCCAGTGTCTTCAACGGCGCGGCTATGGCCCGGCGCTCGCGCCATGACTTGAGCAGTCCGGCGTGGGACAGTCTCGGATCGTCCAGGGCGGCCATGGTCACATTCTCGCGGCCCGGGCGGGTGAGGGCCAGTCCTTCAGCGCCGCGATCAGCCGGATAGTAACAAAGTCCGGCACGCAAGATGCTGTGCGGCACTGGCGCTCGAACCACCGCGCCATGGAGCTCGATCTCACCGGACGTCACCCGCTCCAAGCCGAACACGGCAAATCTCTCTGCTCCCAATCCGCCGTCGGCCGGCATCACGATCCCCTTGACGAAAGACGAGGCCGGAGACAGCAGCTATGCCTCGCTGATCTACAGCGCCAGCGAATAAAGCCAGGGCGATCAGCCAGGCCGAATAGATGGCAAGCCCTTGCTCCCCCATTAGCCCGGCAACCGAAGACATCATGACGACGGAGCCGCGCGCCGCGCAAAGTCGTGCCAGTGTCACGCGTGTGAACATGAATGCCGAGCGCGCATTCACAGTCATGATCTCATCCCAGCCGTCTAGGCTTGCACACGAGAAGTCGCCCCGCCCCGTCATTCGTGCATTGTTGACGAGCCCGTCGATCTTCCCCCGGCCAAAGTCCAGCGCGGCATCGACGACCGCCCGGCAGCCCGCTTCGTCGCGCGCATCGCAGGCGATGAGACGTGCATCGGCAAAGAAAGACAGTCCTCCGACTGGCTGCAGAGGCTGGGCCCGATTGCGTAACGCGGCTCGGAGATTCGGGCCTGATCAAGCTCACATACGGTCGCCACTCGAGACGGCTGCACCAACATCCCGCTTGCGGCGGCAAGGACCCCGGAGGACAAGACCAGTCTTGAGGTCGAGCAATGTCGCTGCCGGGGTTTCGGCGACTTCGGTTGTCAATAGGGCGTCGCGCTCGGCCTCTATCTGCTTGATCTGGGCGAGCAACAATTCGAGCCGATCGAACTCGCGGCGGATCTGCGCCTTCTCATCATGCGCAGTATCGCCAACCTAGCCGTTCTGTCGAGCGGCGCTTGAGCGCCGTCGTCCACGTTGCTAATCATCATTTCCATCGTTTTGATGTGGTGCATTGGCCCAGAAGCGAGCCGCCGCAAATCGTGCGGTTGCCAATACGTAATGGAGTGAATTGGAATGATCATCGTAACAGGTGCCACGCACGGGATAGGGCGGGCCTGCGTGGAGAAACTTGCGTCTGCCGGTTCCAGAGTGGTGGCGACCGGCCGAGATGCAGAAGCGGGCGCGACGCTCGAACGCGCCAATCACGGCGTCACGTTCGTGGCCGGTGACGTCATCCGTGAAGACCATTGCCGCCGTGTCATTGACCGCGCGCTTGAACTTGGCGACGGCCGGCTCGCGGGCCTCGTGAACAATGCCGGCATGTCGAAGCGTGTTGCCTTCGCCTCCGCCACCCAGGACGATTGGGATGAGGTCCTGGCGGTTAATGCACGTAGCGCCTTTTTCTTCATCCGTCATGCGCTGGAAGGCTTGCGGCACGGGAGGGGTTCAGTCGTCAACATAGCCAGCATTGCCGGAAAGACGGGCGAAGAAGGGCTCGCCGCCTACTGCGCCTCGAAGGCCGCGGTCATCGGCCTGACGCAGGCGCTCGCGCTGGAATTCGGCGAGGAGGTCCGCTTCAACGCTGTCTGCCCCGGCCAGATCGAAACGCGCATGATGGGCGAGATCATAAGCGATGCACTACGCAAGAAGCAGCTCGAACTGCGGATCCCTGCCAACCGCTTCGGTGCCCCTGAAGAGGTCGCGGATGTCGTCGCTTGGTTGCTTTCGGATCAATCGACCTATGTCAACGGCACGGTGGTGACTGTAGACGGCGGGGAAACGGCCGGCCTGCGCACGCCGCGTGTCGCGCAGATCGATGGTGGTTAGAAGGCGTTCAGCTCAGTCGCAGCCGCGCTCCTCGAAATAGCGCAGAATCGGCGAGCCCCGCTTGATGTCGTTCTCGATGGCCTCGCGGGCCTTCTTCTTGTTGCCAGCCCTCAAGGCGTCGATGAGATGGTCATGTTCATCCGTGCCGGCACAACCACGCGGAATTTCCCGGTAGTAGACGTTGAGGATTGGCCCCATCGAGGCCCACATGCTTTCGATCTGTCCGATCAGCATCGGCATACGCGACAGGCGGTAGACGCCGAAGTGGAAAGCGCGATTGGAGGATCGCGCTTTCCTCGAGATTGCCGGCCTTTTCGCTTTTTACGAATGAGACGCGGAAGCTCTCAAGCTGTTCGAGATCGGCGGGGGTAACATGGTCGGCAGCGTGTTCTGTCGCCAGCCCTTCAAGCGCCATGCGGATCAGCTTGATCTGAATGTAGCGGGCGCGGCTGAGGTCTGGCACCGCGACGAACCTGCCGGAGCGCAATTCGAGCGCCTGCTCGCTGACGAGCCGCAGACAAGCTTCGCGTACCGGCGTAATGCTGGTTCCGAGCTGCTCTGCAAGATCCTGCATGAGGAGGCGATCGCCCGGTGCGAAATTGCCGATGATCAGGCCTTCCCGCACCTTGTTGTAAATCCGGGCGGACAGGCTACCCACCTCACCGGGCTGCATCTCCATAACGCCCATGGGAATTCTCCTCGTCTCTATTCGGGGGCCGGGGTTCCAACAAGGGCTGAAGAAAGCGACCCCCCCAGGTCAATGTCGAAATCGTCACGCTGTCCGATCAGGCGGGCGGAGGTTGAAACGCAGGCATTTCACAAAATTACAACAATTATAACATATCATTGACAAATATAGTTTTTTGATTTCGCGCGCGGAGCCATCCGGCATCCTACAATTTTTAACTTTTATTTTTTTGTGACGAGTAATTTAACAACACTAACGGTTATTTTACTTGAATTTTATGGCTTATTATTCAACTAATTACGGCGGCCCAACCCGGGCAAGCGGGTTGGCCGAAATCCAATTTGCTGGTGTTTGTTGAGGATGCGACGGGCGTTGGCGGCGTGCACGAAGCAGCTCTCAGCGCGCCGAAAAACGGTTCCCCCACAGGAGATTGACATGGACTACGTGCAATATTTCGCCGAACGTATCGAACAACTCAAAGGCAGCGGCGACTATCGTGAATTTGCCGATCTGGAGCGTCAGTCTGGCAACTTCCCTAAGGCCTGGCTCAATGGGCCTGACGGCCGAAAAGAGGTAACCATTTGGTGCACTAACGATTATCTTGGCATGGGGCAGCACCCCAAAGTGCTGTCGGCGATGAAGCGCGCCATCGATGCCAACGGCGCAGGATCGGGTGGATCCCGCAGCATTGGTGGCACCAACCATTATCATGTCTTGCTGGAGCGGGAGCTTGCGGATTTTCACGATAAGGAAGCAGGATTGATTTTTGTTTCCGGCTTCAGCTCGAACGATTCATCATTGAGTACATTAGCATCGTTGATGCCGAACACAGTTATTTTTTCCGACGCACACAACCATGCCTCGATTATCAGTGGATGCCGCAACAGCCGGGCGGAAAAGCGCGTCTTCCGGCATAACGATGTTGCGCATTTGCGGGAACTTCTGGGCAGTGTAGATCCTGCAAGACCCAAGATCGTTGTTTTTGAATCAGTGTATTCAATGGACGGTGACATTTCGCCGATCAAAGAGATCTGTGACGTAGCGGACGAATTTGGCGCAATGACGTTTCTGGATGAAGTTCATGCGTCGGGAATGTACGGTCCGAAAGGCGCCGGCATTGCCGCGGAACGTGGCATCATGAGTCGTCCAACCATCATCGAAGGGACGCTTGGTAAAGCGTTCGGCTCGATGGGCGGTTATGTGACCGGACCGGCTTCCATTGTTGACAGCATACGAAGCTTCTCGACTGGTTTTATTTTCACCACGGCGCTTGCGCCGGCGGTGGCGGCGGGTGCGCTGGCTGCGCTCCGCCATCTTCGCGGTTCAGATTCAGAACGAATTGCTCTGCGCCGGCAAACGAACCTTTTGATCGGCTTGCTGAAAGAGGCGGGCATCCCGGTCATGCCGACTGAAAGCCACATCATTCCTGTGCTGATCGGTGATCCATTCCGTTGTAAGGAAGCGTCCCGTCAGCTTTTGGATCAGCATGGAATATACGTTCAGCCAATTCTGGTGCCGAGTGTTCCAGCGGGAACCGAGCGGTTCAGGGTGACGGTTACACCCGCTCACAGCACGACAGATATTCGTACGTTCGTCGATGCGCTCAGGCAGGTTCTACTGCGGGACAATCTTGGCAAGGTTGCCTGAGGCGAAAATGCAGAGGATGATAGCACGGCGCAGCCTCAGACCTGACGGTGCCAGCCGGACAGACCCCAGTGGTTGAGCGCATTTTGAAGAATAGACCTCGGAGCGCACCCACAGTGTTACGGCGATGGCGGCGTCCATCCCGTCGATGAGATGCTGGATGTCGTATGCCATTAAAGAGCTGATATCCGCTAGTACCTCTGCACAGAGGATTTGACGGGTTGGGTGGGTTGAAGAGTGGGCAGGCTGTTGATGAGCTATGGCGGTAGCTGGGTGATGACGGTTTGAGGAATGCAGCGATCGAGGCGGGTCACAAAGCCTGCCAGAACCTCCCGAAGGAGCGATACGCCATGAAGACTGATGGCACCGTTTTTAGAAGCAAGCGAGACGGGTGGCGATCGCAGCATTACCTTCACCGCCTGCAGCGATCTCCGGGGCGATGGAAGTCCGCGGGCCTTCAGGCCGACTAGCAACTCGCGCAAGCTCTGGGTGACCTCACACACACCACATGGAGGCCGATCAGATCCTTCTGACCTTCCGGCGTCTGCGCCAATGACGACCAGCACGCAGGCCGCATCGTCCTCCATGCGTGCAGATAGCCCGTCTGTCCAGATAAAGACGTAGCGGCGGGCCGAGAGGTCGCGGCGCTGCCAGCGATCATAGTCCGCAGTCCCTCCTCTTTCATCCGGCCGATCACCGAGGGCGACAGGTTTGGGCGCGTTCTTGCCGAGCAGCGCCGCACTGCTCCTGGCATCGAGGCTCTTCGTCCGCCGCGCCAATTTCGTGCGACACCGCCGGTAACCAAAGCGTTGCAACAGATCCTTCAAATCAATTTACAAGATCTTTACGACCGCCAGTCGTTGACAATGGTACGTTCACCGCAAGTCTGAGGTCAGGCACGGCTGAAAAAGTCGATACCGATTTACGCTCGGACCGCCGCACAACACGCAACATCGGAAGTAACAGCAATGGTAAGAAGAGCGCTCATCTTGGTTGAAGGTCATAGTGGCATTGGTCTGCTATACATCCAGGCAGCTCAGCGTCTTGGTCTTCATCCAATTACTCTGTCGGCCGATCCATCTCGGTACGACTATCTTGCGACAGAAGGAATTGAGGCAATCCGTGTTGATACTGACAATCTCGATGCGCTGATCCGCGAATGTTCCCGGCTACGTGCGACCTATGACATTGCTGGCATCACAGGCTTTTCGGGCGTCGACGAGTCGGTCTATGCGACAGTTGGCAAGCTTTGCCGGCATTTCGATCTACCGGGACCGAACCCTGAATCGACTGAACGAAGCTGCGACAAATTCAATCAACGCCAGCTCCTCGCGCAGGCCGGCGTTCCAATACCTGCTTATCGGTTGGCAACGAACGCGGCGGAGGTAGAAAGCTCGGGTGCGGAGATCGGCCTGCCCGTGATTCTTAAGCCAGCAGTAGGCAGCGGCAGCATCGGTGTCCGATTGTGCCGCAGCGTCGAAGACGTAGCCGAACATACGACCTATCTGTTGGGCGGAAAGCACATATGGCGGTCTACGCCGAAAATACTCGTCGAAGAATTCGCACAGGGCCCGTTCTATAGCACTAATATTATGGGAAATGAGGTCGTTGGGATTTGCGCCAATGACTTTGGTCCCCTCCCGCATTTCGTCATTCGTGAGGTGACCTATCCGGCCCTGCTGACTGACGAGGAGCGTGAGCGCATCGCCGATGTTTCGCTGAGCTGTTTGCGAGCTCTCGGCATTGGCTGGGGGCCAACGAACATTGAACTCCGGTGGACGAAGCGTGGCCCGGTCGTCATTGAAGTCAATCCGCGCCTTGGTGGCATGCCCGATCCTCAACTGGTTCAATTGGCTTACGGTCTCGATCTCGTCACCGAGCACATCAAGCTTGTCATTGGCGAGGAATGGAACCTGCGCAAAAGGCATTCGCACACTGCGGCCGCGCGGTTCCTGCTTCCCGATCAAGATGGCATCCTAGACTGGATCGGTGGCGACACTCAAGCGGCAGCTATACCAGGTGTCGCCGAGGTCAAATTAAATGTTGAACCCAAGACGCTGATCGTCAGGAAGGGCGATTTCCGAGATCGGATCGGACATGTCATTGCCACTTCACCCAGCCTTACTGAAACGGAGGGTGCCCTTCAGCGCGCCGTCGACTTGATCGATTGGTCGATCACCCCTTTTCCGGCCGTTGGTGAATAACATGTCTATCCCTATGCTATGTCGGCAAGGATGACCACGTGGCAAAGAGTGGTGCGAGCGAATGGGAATGCCGCCGCGAGGCCCTTACATTCGTCTCTCCTCATTGGCCGTGGACCGCTCGGCCCGAGACGATATATTGCGTCTACAATACATTTCCGCTGCTCTTCACGCGAAGCTCAAATAACTTGCCTGCGATCTGCTGCGTCGGCCCTAAGCCAGAAGGGCATTCTGGTAATGGAGTGCGTGGGGTTGGAGTTGGCGGAGCGTTGGGGGGATTGGACGGGAGGTGCTTTCACCCAAGCGTCCACGCGCCATATCTCCGTGTATCGCCGAGCGGCAACTTCAAGTTGAGAAGAGGCTGAAACCGCCTGCGCCACGGTCATACGGATCGAGACGGGTTCATTCCTTCTGTTCCGGCCGGTGATAGGCCGTGTCGGTTTGGTCAGCGCATTCCCATCAAGCCGCGGCAAACATTCGCATCCGATCGGTACAACGGTGAAACGGGCTCCAAGAGGCGGCCGACACCTTCATCGGACACTCGTACTCTCAACAGAACGGGCAACCTTCGACCGCAGGATCATGCGGCCAGGGCCGAACCAATAGTCAAGAGGTGCGGTCGTGGTCGAGTAGCTCAGCCATTCGGCTTTCGCCCTCACAGATCCGGGCGGGCGGATTTCCCGCACCCGGCTCTTCCCGAGGGTAACCCGCGTCATATCCGTGCCTGCGCCCAAGTTCGAGTGATGCGCGGAGTTGGCAGGGGGAAACGCGCGCCGTCAGGGTCTCGAACTCCGACCAGCCCATGCGCCGGCTTTTCTGGCTGCGCCGTCTCAGACACCGTAGCCATATCCGGCGCATTTGCCGATGGAATCCGTTGAGCGCTGGGTAGTTGTGCGGCCTGCCGTAGTATCCGTAGTGTCCACGCAGAACGGCGGCGAACCACCTGTGCTGCGCAGCCATTGGCGCGTGCATGAGCCGCCAGGCAGCCTGGCGCAGCGCCGTCAGCTTGCGCGTCAGGCGTTTCCCTTCCGTCTTGTGCTTCACGATGAACCGGCCATCCCGGGTCCGCCCGCAGTAGTGGGTGAAGCCCAGAAAGGCGAAGGTCTCGGGTCGCCGCTCGCCACGCCGCTGTCGTGAGAGGGCCGCGAACCGCCCAAACTCGATCAACCGCGTCTTGTCCTCGTGGAGTGTCAGGCCAAAGCCGGCCAGCCGCGCCTTGAGGGCCAACAGCATCTCCTCTGCATCGGCCTTCTTCTCAAAGCCCATGACGAAGTCGTCAGCGTAACGCACGATCACAACGCGACCGTGTGCATGGCGCCGACGCCATTGGTGGCCCAGAGATCGAGGATGTAGTGCAGGAAGATATTGGCGAGGAGCGGACTGATGCCCGCCCCTTGCGGGGTACCCCTGTCCGTCTCTTGCTTCTCGCCGCTCTCAAGGACGCAGCCCGCAACCACAGCCCAATGAGCCGTAGGATACGACGATCAGCGATCCTGTGCGCCACCATCCGCAGCAGCCACTCGCGTGG
>NZ_JAMYMR010000078.1:0-10869 GCF_040318635.1 Mesorhizobium sp. M1066 | reverse complement strand
AAGAGCTGTCGTGGCGCGGATCACATCCACGATAATGCACACGTCTCCGGCAATAGCCAGGGGGCCCGTGGGAAGGAAAGCAACCTTAATCTTCATGCGCAAGCGGTCCGGGTTTTCATCAATTCTGAAATCTGATTTTCATCGGGCAATGCCGGAACCACGAGCTTTTTCGTGACTGCGAGGGCGCCCGCCGCAGTGCCGCGGCGAACAGCGTCCGCGAGGGTCAATCCACTGGCCAGCCCTGCAGCGAGTGCCCCGTTGAATGCATCTCCAGCCCCGGTAGTGTCGACGACGTTGACCGGGTAGCTCGCGATCTTGGTCAGTCCTTCGGGGCCGACAATCAAGGCACCATCCGTTCCCAGCGTCATGACGACATGCCCCACGCCGAGGTCGCGCAGTCTTGCCGCTAAATCGGCGTCGGCCTGCTGATCGTCCGCGTCGAGCCCCAGCAGAATGCGCGCTTCGGACTGGTTTGGCGTTAGGATGTCAACGTCGGCAAAGATTTGCTTCGGCAGGGCGCGCCCAGGTGCAGGATTGAGGATGGTCGTCAGTCCTCGCGCCTTTCCGATGGCAAGCGCGCGGGCCGCCGTCTCGACTGGGATCTCGAGCTGTGTGAGCAGGATGCCCGGGCTCTTCCAGGTGGCTGCGAAGGTTTCGACATCGGTCGCCGTAAGCCGCGCGTTGGCGCCGGGATCGGTGATGATGCGGTTCTCGCCTTCGGCGTCGAGAATGATAATCCCGGCCATCGTCGGTGTCTCAGTCATCTGCCTCACAGCCGAGCAGTCGACGCCTTCGGCGCGCCAAAGTTGCAGTGCCTCGTCACCGAATTTGTCGGTGCCAACGCCCGCCAGCAGTTTGCATCTGGCGCCGAGTCGCGCAGCTCCGATAGCCTGATTAGAGCCCTTGCCGCCATTTCCGAAGGCAAACCCCGACCCCAGCAGAGTTTCGCCCGGCGCTGGCACGTCGCCCACAATCCAAAACGCAACTCCGTACGAGCCGACGACGTAAACCTCGCAAGTGGGCATCATCTGCTCCCGCCGATTAATTGGCGTGGTTGAGCGATCGAGGCGCTCGTGCGCTCGATCCAGCCGGTATAAATGTAGCGATCGGCCCGGTAGGACGAGGACGAAAAGTAAATAACCTGATCGGTCGCGTCGAAGGCGGTACGGTCGATTTGCAGCACCGCAGCGCCGCTCGACACGTCGAGTGCTTTTGCCAGTTTGGCACGCGCGACGCCGGCCTTTATCTCCTGCCTGGCTCGCGCCAGAGCCACACCAAGCTGCCGCTCCAGAATTTCGGTGAGAGAGGTGTCGGCAAGGTCGAGCTTTTCCATGAGTAGACCGATTGCTGCTACAAACGAAACTGTCTCAACCGCTACGACCTCGTCGTCGATCGTCCGCACGCGCTCGATGGTCAAGACGTTCTCATCGGTCGGCACGTTTAGTGCGGCTGCAACCAAGGCGTCAGCGGGATGCCAGTCGACCGTCACGTGTTTAGTGCCCGGCCGGAAGCCACGCGTCACCGCTTCTTCCGAAAATCCTGAAAAAGTGAGCAGGTCCCGACCGATGTGACGTTTGGCAACGAAAGTTCCTTTGCCGGCGCGTCGATACAGCAAGCCTTCGCCGACAAGGGCAAGCACTGCCTGTCGCACAGTGCTGCTGCTGAGCTCATGCTGCTTCATCAACTCCATCTCAGTGGGGAGTTGATCGCCAGCATTGAAGACGCCGCTCTCGATCTGAGACCGAATGATATCGGCGAGCTGAATATGAAGTGGAGTTCTACCGGGCCGAATCATGAGGTCTCCCCAGGGCGACTCATTGCTACCACATGGCGTTAGCGTTTGGCAATATTAGGTTATTGCATTCTTGCAAGAAATAACCTAGCGTACGCTTTGAAGCGAAGGGAGTGGTTCCATTATGGTTCCGCAGAACGAACGGGAGGGGGAAACAGAATGACTATAGCGAGCTATCGCTTGGCTCGGCGTGGCTTCTTGACTGGCATGTTGGGGGTGTCGTCGCTGCCACTCCTTGGATCATTGCCGGCCAGGGTGCAGGACCAGACGCTGTGATTCTTCGGCTATGGCGACGGCGCCGATTTTCAGGGGCTCTTGGATGCTTTCGAAAAGGTGTCTGGCAAGAAGGTTTCTTTCGAAGGTGTGCCGTTTTCCGACCTTCAGAACACGATAGTCCAGCGCTTCCGGACGGGGAATTCCGGGATCGATGTCTTGCTCGTGGACCCGACTTATGTTCCGACGTTCTCCAAGCTGGGCATTTTGGCCGACTTGACGAGTGCCTTCGCAGAAAAGAGCAAAGGCACACTGTTCCCCAGCGACGTGCAGGGCGCTACCTACAACGGAAAGATGCTGTCAATGCCGATCGGGGAGTCAACGCAGCTCCTGTTCTTCAACAAGAAGCTTCTGGCCCAAGCCGCTGTTGAGGCGCCGGGTGTCTCGCCCGACGCGCGCTTGACCTGGGACAAGCTCATTGATCTGGCCAAGAAGGTGCAGAAAGGCGGAGCCGAGATCGGCTTTGGATTCGAGCAAGTCGATCGTTACTACCAGCTACAGATTCTTCCCGAGTCGCTTGGCGGTGGCCCAGGCGTCAAGGGTCCGGACCTGCTGACCGTAGACGTAGCCAACGATGCCTGGCTGCAGGCAGGAAAATGGTATGGAAGCATCTTCGCCGATGGCGTGGCTTCGCGTGGCCCGACCGGAGCTGAGATGCTTGACCTGTTCACAGCTGGCCGGCTCGCATTCCTTGTTGGCGGCCCTTGGTTAGTCGCCGCTTTCAACAAGGCCGACGGTCTTGATTATGGGGTGGCGCCTCATCCGTATTTTACCGGTGGCAAGGCGGTGACGCCTTCTGAATCGTGGCATTTTGGAGTGGCGGCGAACGCTACGAATGCCGACCTGGCTCTGGAATTCCTGAACTACGCGGGTTTAGATAAAGATGGGTCGCTATTCGCCTCCGACGAAGACGGTCTATCCGCGAACATCGCGGCTTCGGCCGAAGTGCTGAGCCGCATTCCCCAGCAGAATCCCAACCTGAAGGGTGTTGATTCTTTGATCCGCTATGAGCTCGCGAACACGGCTGTCCGGCGACCGCGTACACTCGGATATCTCCAGCTGGAGGAGCTGGTCACGCGTGCGTGGAGCGATATTCGCAACGGAAGTGAGGCTGCTCAGACGTTTACACAGCTTCAAAGTGAACTTGAGCGTAGTTTCAAGCGGATCGAGCGCTAAAAGCGATGGAGATGGGAGCGGTTTCTGAGGGACGGATTGTGAGGGCCGCTCCCATGATTGGTCGACGTTCAAAATGGAGAGCGGCCATAGCGCCGCTCCTCTTCCTGACGCCGGCTCTGGTTGCCCTCATCGGGTTTCGGTTGTTGCCGGCAGGTTGGCTCGTTCAGCAGAGCTTGTCCGGCCCCGACGGCGAATTCGCCGGGCTCGATAATTTCGGGTTTCTTTTCACGGCGCCTTCATTTGCCAAGACCCTGCACGCCACCCTAACCTTTGTCGCGGTGACCGTGCCGCTGCAGACGGCAATCGCTTTCGGCCTCGCTTTGCTGTTTGGCGAAAACTCACGGATCGTCTCGCTGCTGCGAGTTTTGGTGTTCCTGCCGGTATTCATCCCATCGAGCGTCGCAGCCATCCTGTGGGGGCGCTGCATACCGCCCGCAGGGATTGGCGAATGCTCTGTTGGCTTCTATAGGCGTGAGCGCTCAGCCGTTCCTCACTTTGTTGCAACGGCTGACTAGGGCGCAGAGAGGCCTGATGCGAGGTCAATCAGGGGGCGAGGATTTCGAACTGCTCGGCCAGGGACGGATTCGGGTTGAAAGCGTACCTCGCCTGTCGCTTGCGCATCATGTGGATCATTTCGATGCCGGACAGGATGGTGGCGGCGTGGCCGTCGATTTGAAGCCGAGCATCGGCCGGACCCGGCGCTTGATGTGCCGATGGTCCTGCTCGATCCGATTGTTCAAGTACTGGCTCCGGCGGATCCGGATCGGCTTCAGCCGACGCCGGGAACGATCCTGCAAGCGATTTGTGATGTTACAGGAAACGATAGCTCCTGGTTGGGCTGGCTACCATCGATGACGACGCGGTCGGGCCGGCCATGACGTGCCAGCGCGTTTCTGAAGAACCGCTTGGCCGAGAACAGGTCACGCTGCTCGCTGAACCAGAATTCGACTGTGTCGCCGACACTGTCGACGGCGCGGTAAAGATACATCCACTGGCCGCGGACGTTGATGTACGTCTCGTCGACATGCCACTTCCCGGTCACGCTACGCTTGCGCCGGTTGAAATGCTCCAGCAGTAGCGGTACGAAATGAACGGTCCAGCGGTGAATGGTCGTGTGGTCGACGGCGATCCCCCGCTCGGCCATCATCTCCTCAAGATCGCGCAGGCTCAGATTGTAGGCCAGGTACCAGCGCACGCAAAGCAGGATCACGGACCGGTCGAACTGACGGCCTTTGAAAATTCCAACCCTCCGAAAATGATCGAAGGCTCCTTGCCACAGTGCTGGTAATCAAAAGGTTGCAACAGATCCAATCGGCGCCTTCGTCGATACCGCTTTCAATACGCAACGGTACGCGCATGTCCGCGCCGCCACCAAGCACAACGCGCGATCTACAGCAAGTTTCGCTGTCTGCGCGTCACTTCGGCAAGTGGCTTGCCGGTTGGTGGCGCCGATGTCGCGAACCCGACAAAGTGTCGCGGCCATTCCAGCGGGCGCGCGTGCTTCATCTTTTCTAAGTGAGGAGCACCCCATTCCGCAACGTGGCACGCCGATTGCTGCGATGATGAGCAAGAGCCGCCGCGACAAACCGGTCGGGCGGCCCCGCACCAAGATCACAAGTTACATTGGAGCGCCGAGCCATGCTGTCCCAGTTTGAAAACCAGTCCATAAATCAAGAGGTCGCCAGGCTCAATCTACCGAACTCTCGGATCAAGCACTTCGCGCCGGCTAGTTACGCACAAGCTGGAGAAGACGTTATTGTCGAAGGAATACTGTCTGCAAGACTCTGCAAGAGCCAAAGATCTTGGGCTAGTGCGTTCTATGTCGAGATCGGCGCTAATCACCCCATCTCTACCTCAAGTACCTATCTTTTGTACCAAAGAGGCGCGCGAGGTGTTTTGGTTGAACCCAATCCCGAGCTGGGGGCGCTGATCCGGGCTGCGCGCCCGGAAGACGTTCTCGTGCGATCCGTTGTCTTGCCTGCTCCGCAAGCGTCTGCCACGCTCTTCATCGGAAACGCCCATGAGCTTTCGTCGGTGGATAAGGCACATGTGGAAAGTTTCGGCGACTTCGACGGTATAGGAGGTATCCGAGAGCATATTGAAGTGAGCGCGATCGGTATCAATGAACTATAGCGCCTTATGCCAATAAGGTCGATTTTTTATCAATCGACTGCGAGGGACTAGATCACGATCTCATTAGGGCCTTCGACTACGAGCGCATCAGACCTGCTGTCATCCAATGCGAGCCAAGTGAGCATTATCTGAACGGCATCAGGGACCGGATCATCAATCTGATGGAATGCAGGTCATACCGGCTTGCTGCAATGACTAACGTCAACCTCATCTTCGAGCGATTGCCCTGATGGAGTGGCGCAATCGAACGCTGTCATTGAACAAACACCAAAGCCCTGCCATGGCGTCCGACCCTCGGGTGCCGCGCGGCAATCAGGCAAGATGGGAGCGCGTATGCCGCATGTACCTTAGGCGGGCAACTAAGGCCGTCCAGCGCTGGTAATTCCATATGTGGACGTATATTATATGGACGGTTTTGTTGCAACGGCTGAATAGGGGCGCAGAGAGGCCTGATGCGCGGTCAATCAGGCGGCGAAGATTTCGAACCGCTCGGCCAGGGACGGATTCGGATTGAAAGCGTACCTCGCCTGTCGCTTGCGCATCATTTGAATCATTTCGATGCCGGACAGGATGGTGGAGGCGGTGGCCGTCGATTTGAAGCCGAGCATCGGCCGAACACGCCGCTTGATGTGCCGATGGTCCTGCTCGAGCCGATTGTTCAAGTACTGGCTCCGGCGGATGCGGATCGGCTTCAGCCGGCGCTGGGAGCGATCCTGCAAGCGATTTGTGGTGTCGCAGGAAACGATCGCCTCGTGGTTGGTCTGGCTCCATGACGCGATCCGGTTGGCCATGACGCTCCAGCGCCTTCTGAAGAAGCGCTTGGCCGCCGGCAGGTCGCGCTGCTCGCTGAACCAAAACTCGACTGTGTCACCGACAGATGTGCCGCTGCAAAACGGGAGCGGATGATGCATGGCTTCCGATCACCAAGAGCACCGCAACAACGCTTCGTTTCGATCTTCTCGGCTCTGCGCAATTCTTCGTCCAGCCCCGCTCAAAACGCTCCGCGCTCGCTACACATATTCACCGCCTGCAGGCCATGGCAGAATGGAAAGCTGTGGCCATGGTCAGCTGACATCAGCGGTCGCAGGTCTCAACGCGTGTATATGCAGACAACGTGAGATCGCACTTTAACACTTCTTCATCAAAACATCACAAAGACCAGGTGCGTACACACGCTATTGTTCTGAACATAATCAAACACTTGGGATACAATGCCTCACTCCCGTCGCTACGTTGACGGCAACTCTATAACTGATAGTCTTCGGCCAACGGTTTGCTGAGCCGAAGATGGTCACTCAATGGTCGGATGTATTTTGACGTTAGCCGCATTTCGATTCTGCAAGAGCAGGGGTAAAACGATGAGATAGGGATCGTCTGGCGGTAGGACAGCGGAGTTTTGCTCGGCAGACCCTGGTTCGAACCCAAGTCCCTCAACCAGTTCAGGACATCTCTATTTTAATTGCCGGCTTCTTGGAAAACTCCGTAGCGAACGCGGTTGCCGCTGGCCTCGACAATTTGGCGATGCGGAGGGCCTAGACCCAAGAGTGGACGACAAGTGAGAAGTTCTCAGCCAGAACGATTGCACTTGCGCGAAGGAGAAACACTATGCAGCCTATACTGGAGCGCTTGTCCGCCAAGATAAGGCAAGCCGATATTGATCAGTCTTCCGGAAGCTTACGTATTGAGGATATGTTTGCTCCTGACTTCGTGCCGCATATTTCCGCCGGAGACGACGTCTATCGGTTTATCGGTCACTCTGATGCAATGTTTCCATACGGGGAACGTCTAACAGAACAGATCAACCAATGGCAAAAGCCGGAGGATCGCCTTCTCTCCAGCAACATGCGTCATACCCACCATAAGACGCAAATAACGGCCCACGATATCCCCAATATTCTGGACGAATTTGGCGCTTCCGTAAAGGTACTCTCACTCGACTGCTTCGATACGTTGCTATGGCGCAAAACAGCGACACCCAAAGACGTTTTTGCCGTGCTGGCCGATAATCCCGTCGGGCGAAGGTTCGGGATAACTCCTCACCAACGCATTAGCGCTGCTGCGCGTGCCTATCGAGCGAAGCCTTTGGAGAACGGATCCAGGGAGATCGATATCGGTGATATTTATCGGATTTTTACATCGCTTTCTTGTGAGGAACGGGAGCTATTGGCCGAGGCGGAAATCCGGACCGAAATGAATGTTTGCTTTGCATTCTCACCGTACGTTGAACTGATCAGGCTGGCGCACACCCGTGGTATCAAAATTATCGTCGTGAGCGATACGTATTTGCGCGAAGGCGAGTTAAGGCGCCTCTTGGCTCGGCATTTGCCTGCGGACGCTATGCAGGCAATCAGCAAGATTTACTGCTCTGTCGATTATGGGACGTCGAAGAGCCATGCCCTTTTTCACATTGTAATCAAAGAGTGTGGCATTCCTGCATCGCAACTACTCCACATCGGGGATAATGACGTATCCGATGCGCAAGCGCCGCGGAAATTGGGCGTACGTGCGCTGCATTTTCTGCAGTTTGATCGTGAGGTCGCAGACTTCTTGCGCCTACAGCACGCGGCATCTTCGTTGATTGTACTCGAACAATCAGCACCGGAAGCAATTGTTCTTCCCTGCTATAGTCCATTTCGGCCAATTTTTTCTGTAGCAAACCTGCAGCCGTACGCGCCTGAGACAGTGATCGGCTACATGTCGTTCGGCCCGCTGCTATACGCTTATGCCCGTTTTCTTATGGACGAGGTGGAGACACTACAACAGCAGGGCAAGCGAGTAGGAGTCTTCTTTCTGTTGCGTGGTGCTTATCTTCTTTCAGCCGCTTGTGAAGCCTATGCGGGCAAGCCCGTCGGCACGCTGGTACGAATCCGCAACTTCGTTGCTGTTGCGGCCTCTTTCAAAACCCGCGCCGATGTCGATTATTACATCAGCGGGATCAAGCCCGAAACTCACGATCTTCATGCCACTGCAAAACAGCTTTTGCTTCCGCCGGAAGTGACGGAATTGTTAATACGGATCGCTCATCAATCTGACGATCCACGAACGGCGTTCCATCAGTTGCTGCACGACGACGATGTGTTAGAGTTGATATTCAAGAACTCCTCTGCTTTGCGTGTGCGCTTGCTGCGCTATATGTCAAAGGAATTGGAGTTGAAGCAAGGCGATACCATTATCTTGGCAGACACAGGCTATATCGGCAATACGCAGATATATCTGGCTCGCACGTTCAAAGACGAATTGAAAGTCGACATACTGGGGCGCTATGTGGTCGGCTCCGACGAACCTTACCGTTCGGCGAACAGTAAAGCACTCATTACGTCGCCATGGTGGCATTGCAGATTATTTGAGCAATGCTGCACTCTTAAGGAAGGAACACTTGTCGACTATGACTTATACGGAGAGCCAGTTCTTGGGGATATCATATTGGGTGATAAACAGTACGAGAAGATTGCCAATGTTCAGGCTGAATGCTTGCGGTTCATTAGTGATGCGACGACGTTTTTTACCGAGTCTAGTGTGACGCACGAGTATTCTATTTTGCAGCGGGCCGCCCATGCAGCTCTATTTCGTCAGATCTACATGCCTATTGAAGCGGAGTTGGAATATTTCAAGGATTTCGAGGACGACAATTTTATGGAACCAGATCGCAAGAAGACGATCTATCATCTAGAAAGTGCTGGGAAGAATGCGAGGTGCCTGGCCTCACCGTCTCGGCTGGGCGCATATGAAACGCGCAGCTTGGGGCTTGACTTCACATTCAGCGGTCTGGTGCAAAGAAGATTTCAGCTTGATCTAGGCTCAGAAGATATGAATGTGCGTTTTTCACCTCTGAAAATCTCGATAGGGAGCATACACGAGTCCAAGGTCTTCTTGCTTAGGGCACACCATCTGCATGATGGATATTTCTCCATGATGCTGCCATATATAAGCGGCACCAGTGTAAAAATGCTCCTGGGGGAGCACTACGAATGGTTGCAAATCGAAGATATACAACTTTTAAATAGTGCAAGAAGCGTGTGTGGAAATGTGTCGAGCTCTCTCGATTTGAAAGAAATCAACCGGGAGGGAGAGATTTACCAATGCCTGTCACGGGCAAGTGTCGCGACAATACGTCCCGTTGATTTGCAACAGTTCAACGCGCCTCATTACTACAATATGATCTTTCGCCCATTGGTTTCGAGGACATCTGAGCCGCCGCGGAGTCGAGGCGATTCGCAATAAAGGAGGAAAATTCATGCCGTCTGCGCAACGGTGATTCACTGGCTCCGAAGTGATTCGGAGGATAGCAGTGCGCGGCGGCGACGATACAACTGGCGAACTGTTCAGTTCCTGTGGGGGACCGGCGCGGTGGCACAGTGAGGTCGCCAAAACATCTCACCTTTGGAGGCTAGGAGACCAGTGCGCGGGTGTCTGGACTGGCGTGTTGACCTGTGATTCTCTCAATCAGTACATTGGATTGAGGGATGCGGTGTCACGTCGGCGCATTGGTCAGGAAAAGTTTGGTTTTGCTGTTGATCGCGGCCAGCATTCGTCTTTGGATGCGCTTGCCAGACTGATTGACTGGGTGCCGATCGATCAGGCCCTTTGTGTGATTTCCTGCTCTGCGAAGGGTGAGTCTGCTTGGCCGCCAGAGGCCTTGTTCAAGGCGATGCTGCTGTCGATCTGGTACGACTTGTCCGACGTCAAGCTTGCCGAGGCGCTTCACGACAGAGGATGGCGTTATCAAAAGAGATTTGCGGCATAGACCGATAGCATGAACACCGCGACCGTCAGCTACAAGCGCCATCGTTTCCCGCCGCAGATCATCGCCCATGCGGTCTGGCTCTACTACAGGTTCCCCTTGAGCCTGCGTCTGGTCGAGGAAATGCGTGGTTTCGTATGAGACAATCCGCCGGTGGGGCATCAAGTTCGGTCCGCATTACGCTCGCCGCTTGCGCCGCAAGCAGCACAGCCAAAACGATGTCTGGCACCTGGACGAGGTCGTCATCACCATCGCCGGCAGGAAACACTGGTTGTGGCGCGCCGTCGACTAGGATGGTTATGGGGCTCGACGAGATCGTCCAGAACCGCCGCGACACCAAGGCGGCCAAGCGCTTGCTGACGCGGCTGTTGAAGAAGCAAGGCGTCGCGCCGAAGCGCATGATCACCGACAAGCTGCGCTCCTATGGAGCAGCCAGGCGACAGGTGATGCCGGGCGTCGAGCATCGGTCGCATAAGGGATTGAACAACCGGGCGGAGAATGCACATGTGCCGCTGCGAAAACGGGAGCGGATGATGCAAGGCTTCCGATCACCAGGAGCACTGCAACGCCTCGTTTCGATCTTCTCGGCTCTGCGCAATCTCTTCGTCCCGCCCCGCTCAAAACGCTCCGCTCTGGCTACACATATTCACCGCCTGCAGGCCATGGCGGAATGGAAAGCTGTGGCCATGGTCAGCTGACATCGGCGGCCGCAGGTCTCAACGCGTGTATATGCAGACAACGTGACATCGCCCTC
>NZ_JAMYMR010000077.1:0-11652 GCF_040318635.1 Mesorhizobium sp. M1066 | reverse complement strand
GTTGTATTTGGGGCTTTTTTGTTAATTGCCTTAATATTCCCAAAATAATTCCGGGTTTTGAACTGTCGCCCGTACTGCGCCGGGGGGGCCGGGGTGGGGGCCGCGCGGCAGAGCTACGGCAAGCTGGTCGCCTGGCTCGCGGCGCGCACGCGCGACGTGGCCGCCGCCGAGGACGCGCTGGCCGATGCCTTTGCCGCCGCCCTCGAGCGCTGGCCGCGAACCGGCGTGCCGGAAAAGCCGGAAGCCTGGCTGCTGGCGGTGGCGCGGCGGCGCCGTGTCGATGCGGTGCGGCGGCGGCTCACCAGCGAGGCCGGCCGCGAGCATCTCAAGCTGATTGCGCAGGAGGCGGAGGCACGCATGACCGAGGAAGATCTGCCCGACGATCGGCTGCGGCTGATGTTCGCTTGCGCCCATCCGGCGATCGAATCGAGCGTACGCTCGCCACTTATCCTGCAGACGGTGCTGGGGTTCGACGCCGCGACGATCGCCTCCGCCTTCCTGGTCTCGCCCGCAACCATGGGCCAGCGCCTGGTGCGGGCCAAGTCCCGCATCCGTGAAACCGGCATTCCGTTCCGCGTGCCGGAGCGGGCCGAACTCGGGGAACGGCTGGATGCGGTGCTGGAAGCGATCTACGCCGCCTTCGCCGAAGGCTGGACCGACCCGGCGGGCACCGAGACGCGACGTCGCAATCTGGCGACCGAAGGCATCTGGCTCGGCCGGCTGGTGGCTTCGCTGTTGCCGGAGGAGCCGGAGGCGTTGGGCCTCTTGTCGCTGATGCTGTTTGCCGAGGCGCGCCGCGCCGCACGGCGCGATGCGGCCGGGGATTACGTGCCGCTGGCCGAGCAGGATTGCGCGCTGTGGGATCGCGCTCTGGTTGACGAAGCGGAATCCCTGCTCCACCGCGCCGCCACCATGGGCGTCATCGGCCGCTACCAGCTTGAGGCGGCCGTGCAGTCCGCACATGTGGCACGACGGCTGACCGGCCGCACCGACTGGGTGGCGATCCGCGAGCTCTACGACGCGCTGCTTTCGATGGCAGGATCGCCGGTGGTGGCGATCAACCGCGCGGTGGCGATTGCCGAGGCCGAGGGCGCAGTGGCCGGATTGGCGGCGCTTTACGTGCTGGGCGACGACAAGCGGCTTGACGAGTACCAGCCCTATTGGGCCGCACGCGCCGGTCTCCTGGCCAGGCTTGGTCAGGTACCGCAAGCCTGCGAAGCCTATGACCGGGCGATCGGCCTCGAACGCGACCCGGCGGTGCGCCGGTTCCTGCAAGGTAAAAGAGCGGTGCTTCGAAACTGAGCCTCGCCAAGGCGGCGCCTTGCCGGCTCGTTCAGCCTGGCCACATCTCATGCGATGTATTGAGCGTCTTCATCAGCGGGTGCCCGCGCAGCTTCGACCACAGACGCTCGATCTCAGGCCAGGCCGTCCGCGCGCTGTCGATGTCGGGATGCCAGGCCACCAGCATGACCAGATAGATGTCGGCCAGCGACATCCGGTCGCCGACCAGCCAGTCACGGCCCTCGAGCGCGGCATCGAGAACGGCAAAGCCGCGGTCCATCTCGGCCGCGGCCGCTAGCTTGACCGCCTTGGTGCCTTCGGGATCGGCCGTGTAGCGGTATGCGTAGTAGAAACGCAGCACTGCCGAATAGAGAACAGACGACATAAAGGCCATCCAGCGCAGGAAATCCGCGCGGGCAGGCGCTTCTGCTCCCGGCGCCAGATTGGCGTCGGGGTGGCGCTCGGCAAGCACGATGCAGATCGCTGCCGATTCGGTCATCGACCTTCCGTCCGGCAGGGTCAGCACCGGCACCTGGTTCAACGGACTGATGTCGAGGAAGGCGGGATCGGGCCGGTCGGTCTTCGGCACGTCGATCTGCTCGAACGGTGCATTCGCCAGCACCAGCGCCGCCTCGACGACGAAACCGCCGCTGCCAGGACGGGTGTAGAGCTTGTACATGAAATCCTCCCCCGGCCCGCGCAAAGCAGGCCGGGGGCGATATGAACCGGAAGCGGTGTCGGGCTCAAGCCGCCGATGGCGGCCACGGGCGTTTTTTCAGCGGGCCAGCTTGGTCACGAAGAAGCGTCGGATTACGATCCCAGCCCCTCGAACAGGATCGTCGACAGGTAACGCTCGGCGAAGGACGGGATGACCACCACAAGGTTCTTGCCCTTGTTCTCCGGCCGCGAGCCGACGACGATGGCCGCCTGCAGGGCGGCGCCCGAAGAGATGCCGACCGGCACGCCTTCGAGGCGGGCGACGAGGCGGGCATTGGCGACCGAATCCTCGTTCGACACCTTGACGATCTCGTCATAGATCGTCGTGTCGAGGATTTTGGGCGCAAAGCCGGCGCCGATGCCCTGGATCTTGTGCGGGCCGGGCTGGCCGCCCGACAGAACCGGCGAGGAGTCCGGCTCGACGGCGACGACATGCACGGAGGGCTTGCGCTTCTTCAGCACCTGGCCGACGCCGGTGATGGTGCCGCCGGTGCCGATGCCGGCGACGAAGATATCGACCTCGCCATGCGTATCGTTCCAGATTTCCTCGGCCGTCGTCGTGCGGTGGATTTCCGGATTGGCCGGGTTCTCGAACTGCTGCGGGATGATCGCGTTGGGGATCGTCGCTGCCAGTTCGTCGGCCTTGGCGATGGCGCCCTTCATACCTTTCGGGCCTTCTGTCAGCACCAGCTCCGCGCCGAGCAGCGCCAGCATTTTCCGGCGCTCGATCGACATCGTTTCGGGCATCGTCAGGATCAGCTTGTAGCCCTTGGCGGCAGCGGCGAAGGCAAGCGCGATGCCGGTGTTGCCCGACGTCGGTTCGATCAGCGTGGTCTTGCCGGGAGAAATCTTGCCTGACGCCTCCAGCGCCTCGATCATCGCCACGCCGATGCGGTCCTTGACCGAGGCGATCGGATTGAAGAATTCGAGCTTGGCGATGAGATTGGCGACGATGCCCTTTTCCCGAGCGAACTTGTCGAGCCGCACCAGAGGCGTATCGCCGATCGTGTCGGTGATGGAATCGTAGACGCGGCCGCGGCCGGGCACGCGGGCTGATGTAACGGGCTTGTTCATTGGTTTCGCTCCCAGAATTTCAGGCAAGTGGATTTGCGGGCAACATAGGACCTTCGACCGCGCAAGATAGACTGTCGATTGAAAATATCCGAGTGGGACCTGTGTCTAAAACGGTGCCGTCTCGGAAAAGCATTTCCCACAAAGGCCTGTTTGCGAAATGCTTTGGCCGAAAGCCCGCTATTGGCGGGCGGCAATCGCCGCAGCGGCACCGACCATGAAGCCGGCAGCCGTACGGTTCAGCGCCTTGAGCGCGCGCGGCGATTTCAGGAACCAGCGCGCCTTGGCGGCCAGCGCCAGATACGGCACCAGCACCACCAGAAGCACGACGACCGTCAGCGCGACGAGAATGCCGTAACCGGCCAGCGTGATGGTTTTCAGGTCGACGATGGTCGGCGTGATGGCGAGATAGAAGATCATCGTCTTCGGATTGCCGAGCGTGACAGTCAGGCCGGCGGCAAAGCTCGACAGCAAGCCGCCCTTGCCTTTTCTGGCCTCGACGGTCTCGGGCGTGATGCCGCTGTTCCAGAAGCGCCAGCCGAGGAAGGCGAGATAGGCGACGCCGAGCCATTTCATGGCCAGGAAAACCATGCCGAAACTCTGTGCAACAAAGGCGAGGCCGAGCACCACAGCGGTCAGATAGGTGATGTCGCCAACCATCAGGCCAAACGACATCGCCAGCGACGAGCGGAAGCCGGAGCCGAGCGCACGGGCGACCAGCGCGGTGATGCCGGGGCCAGGAATCGCGGCGGCGATGCCGAGAGCCGCACTATAGGCGAGGAATCCGGTAAGGGTCATGGTTGCGGCCCTGCGCGACGCTGCTATCACGGCATCCTATCGCACAAAGTCCGGCGGGCGTGAATTCCCTGAAACTCGGATTCGATTGCACCACGCCTGTGCGAACTGCGCTCAGGAACGACCGTCGCCATGGGTTACACGCCAGATGGTGCCGTTGCCGTCCTCGGTGACGATCAGCGCGCCATCCAAGGCCACCGCCACGCCGACCGGCCGGCCCCAGACCTCACCGTTCGAGACGACGAAGCCGGTGATGAAATCCTCATACTCGCCGGTTGGCTTGCCGTCCTTGAACAGCAACCGCACCACCTTGTAGCCGGTCCGGTTGCCGCGGTTCCATGACCCGTGCAGAGCGACGAAAGCATCGCCCTTGTATTCGGCCGGAAAGCTCTTCCCATCGTAGAAGGCGATGTTGAGCGGCGCCGAATGCGCCTGCATCAGCACATCGGGAACGGTCGTTTTGCCGGCAAGATCGGGGCGCTCACCCTTGTGGCGCGGATCCTCATTGTCGCCGATATAATACCACGGCCAGCCATAGAAGGCGCCGTCCTTGACCACGGTCGCGTATTCGGGCGGCACATTGTCGCCAAGCGCATCCCGTTCGTTGACGACGCACCACAGCGCGCCGGTCGCCGGCTGCACGGTCATGCCCGAGCAGTTGCGCAGGCCGGTGGCAAGGATGCGGCCATTCTTGCCATTGGGATCGAAGGCCAGGACGCCGGCGCGGCCGTCCTCGGATCCCCATGTGGCGCCGAGCGGCTGCGATTTCGCCCAGGCATCGAGTCCGCCTTTCGGCTCCCGGCCCATGTCCTCGGCGACATTCGATCCCGAGCCGACCGACAGATAAAGTGTCTTGCCGTCCGGCGAGAAGGCGATATCGCGGGTCCAGTGATGATTGGCCGGGATGTTGCCGACGATGGTTTCCGGATCTCCGGCTGCCTTCAGGTCGCCATTGCGGTAGGCAAAGCGCACGATGCTGTCGCTGTTGGCGACATAGACCCATTGCGGGTCATTGCCTGGGGGATAGAAGGCAATGCCATAGGGCTGGTTGAGATTGCCGGCAAAGATGCCGTCCTGTGCCGGCTTCGCCCTGCCTTCGGCGAGGCGATAGATGCGGACCTGGTTGGCTTTGCTGTCGGCGACAAACAGGTCGCCGTTCGGCGCGATGCGCACGACACGTGGATTGTCGATGCCCGATGCAACCAGCTCGGCCGAGAACCCCGGCGGCAGTTTCGGCTTGGCGTTCGCCGGCCTGTCAGCGAGGCCGGCGCTGTTCGAGGCGGATTTGGTGAGATAGGGCTTTGGCAAGTCTTCCGGCTTGATCAGGCGGCGCACGCCGGGCTTGTCCGCCCGCCAGCCGCCAAAGGCGTCCGCCCCTTTCAGCATGGGCTGGTCCGCCTGCTGGGCGAATGCCGGCGTGACGACAAACAGGGCGGCAATAGCCAGACCGGCGAAACGGATCATCCTGTCCTCCAACATCTGGTGACGAGGATAGGAACGGCAGGGTCTGGTCGATCGTTCCGCGTTACACGATGAGTTGAAGCGGCGTGGCGCCCAGCTCAATTGCCGGCAGCGTAGAAATCGTCGTCGAGACGTTTTTCCAATTCGACGAGGTCGGCCGGCAGCGGCAGGCCCATGGCGCGCATTTCCTGCAGTTTTTCACGCAACTGCTCCTGGATCTCGTGCTGGTCCTCCGGCTGGTTGACCATCTCCTCCAGCAGCAGGCTGATCCGGGCCTTGAATTCTTCGAGCGCCATCGTCGTCTCCTCGGTTGGATCAGCTCAGCGCAGCATGCGGGAAATCAGCTGCGCCGTATAGTCGACCATTGGGACGATGCGCGCGTAGTTCAGCCGGGTCGGGCCGATGACGCCGAGCGCGCCGACGACGCGGGCATCCTTGTCGCGATAAGGCGCCACCACCAGCGACGAGCCTGACAGCGAAAACAGCTTGTTTTCCGAGCCGATGAAGATGCGCACGCCCGAGCCCTGCTCGGCGAGGTCAAGCAGCTGGATAAGCCCGTCCTGCGTCTCCATGTCCTCGAACAGATGGCGCAGCAGTTCGATGTCGGCCTGGGCGGTGACGTTTTCGAGCAGATTGGCGCGCCCGCGCACGATGAGCCGTGCCGGCAGGCCGCTGTCGGCGCCGGCCCACACCGCCAGCCCCTTCTCGACCAGGTCCTGCGACAGCGTGTCGAGCGCGGCCCTGGTTTCTTCTTTGATGCGGGCGATCTCGATCCGCGCCTCGGCCAGCGTGCGGCCGCGTATATGGGCGTTGAGGAAATTCGAGGCCTCGTGCAGTTGCGAGACGGTGATGCCGGCGGGCAGCTCGACGACGCGATTTTCGACGTCGCCATTCTGCGACACCAGCACCGCCAGCGCCTTGGTCGGTTCGAGCTGGATGAATTCGATGTGCTTCAGCGCCACCTCGTTCTTGGCGGCCAGCACCAGGCCGGCGCCGCGCGACATGCCCGACAGCATCTGGCTGGCCTCGGTCAGCATGTGTTCCAGCGTCGCGCCCGAGCCGGACGCCCGCACCTGCGCCTCGATGGCGCGGCGCTCCTCGTCGGAAAGGTCGCCAAGCTCCATGAAGGCATCGACGAAGAAACGCAGGCCGGCCTGCGTCGGCAGCCGGCCGGCCGAGATGTGCGGCGCGTAGATCAGGCCGAGATGCTCGAGGTCGCTCATCACGTTGCGGATGGTCGCCGGCGACAGCGAGGACGGCAGAATGCGCGACAGGCTGCGTGATCCGACGGGTTCGCCGTCCCTGAGATAGGAATCGACGATGCGCCGAAAAATGTCGCGCGAGCGCATGTCCAATGATTGAAGCGCGGGCGCCTGCGAATTCGGATCGACTGCCTTGGTCATACGGCCAAAAACCTCCGGCCCAAGGATATAGACTTACACTGCACCCGCGCAACCCGGTGTCTGTGTCAGATCACCCGGTGTCTGTGTGAGATCACCCGGTGTCTGCGTCAGATCGTCAGGCCATTTTCCTTTGCGCCACGCGTCTCATGCGGTTACAAGCCGGCCAAGATTCCGAAAATGACAAGAAAGCAGCCTGAATGCGCCCTTCCAAACGTCAATTCGACGAAATGCGTGCCATCTCCTTCGAGCGTGGCGTCTCCAAGCACGCCGAAGGCTCGTGCCTGGTGAAGTTCGGCGACACGCATGTCCTGTGCACGGCCAGCCTCGAGGAAAAAGTCCCGGGCTGGATGCGCAATTCCGGCAAAGGCTGGGTGACGGCGGAATACGGCATGCTGCCGCGCTCGACCGGCGAGCGCATGCGCCGCGAGGCCTCCGCCGGCAAGCAGGGCGGCCGCACGCTGGAGATCCAGCGGCTGATCGGCCGCTCCTTGCGCGCCGTGGTCGATCTGCAGGCGCTGGGCGAGCAGCAGATCACCGTCGATTGCGACGTCATCCAGGCCGATGGCGGCACCCGCACCGCCTCGATCACCGGCGGCTGGGTGGCGCTCTACGACTGCCTGCGCTGGATGGAAGCCCGCCAGATGGCCAGCGTCGCCAAGGTGCTGAAGGACCACGTCGCGGCGATCTCCTGCGGCATCCATGACGGCCAGCCTGTCATCGACCTTGATTATCTCGAAGATTCCTCGGCCGGCACCGACGCCAATTTCGTCATGACCGGCAAGGGCGGCATCGTCGAGATCCAGGGCACCGCCGAGGGCGAGCCTTTCTCCGAAGAGCAGTTCGCGGACTTGATGGGCCTGGCCAAGAAGGGCATCCAGCGCCTGGTGAGTTTGCAACAGATGGCGGTGGCCTGAGGTTTCGAATGCCGAGCTTGAACACCCCCCTCTGCCCTGCCGGGCATCTCCCCCGCAAGGGGGGAGATCGGATGCTGTCTTGGCCTTCGCCAATAGTCAACGTTGCGCGAGAAATGCCGGCGGGGCCACAGCCAATCTCCCCCCTTGCGGGGGAGATGCCCGGTAGGGCAGAGGGGGGTGCCTCGTGACGCCCTCCGCCATCCTTGAATCGGCTCTCTACGTCACCGACCTTGCCGCCGCCGAAACTTTCTACACCGACATCCTTGGCCTCCCCCTCCTCGGCAAGGTGGCCGGCCGGCATCTCTTCTTCCGCTGCGGCCCCGGCGTGCTGCTCGTCTTCAACGCCGAGGCGACCAAAATCCCTCCGGCGCCTGATGCGAAGCTGAAAGTGCCGCCGCACGGCACGGTCGGGGAAGGCCATCTCTGCTTTGCGGCGACCGCCGACGAAATCGTGCGCTGGAAAGCGCATCTCGAGGCGAAGCACATCGCCATCGAGAGCGAATTCGAATGGCCGCAGGGCGGCCGTTCGATCTATATACGCGACCCCTCGGGCAATTCGATCGAATTCGCCGAGCCACGAATCTGGGGCCTTTGATGCATTCTCTCGACGGAAAGAAGATCGTCGTCGCTAGCCATAATGACGGCAAGCTGCGCGAATTCGCCGACCTGATGGGGCCGTTCGGCTTCGAAGCCAAGTCGGCCAAGGAGTATGGCCTGCCGGAGCCTGACGAGACCGGCACCACCTTCGAGGAGAACGCCTACATCAAGGCGCTCGCCGCCGCCAAGGCGACAGGCCTGCCGGCGCTCTCCGACGATTCCGGCCTGTGCGTCGACGCGCTTGATGGCGCACCCGGTGTCTACACCGCCAACTGGGCCGAAACCCCTGAGGGGACGCGCGACTTCGGTATGGCCATGCAGCGCACCGAAGTGGCGCTGCAGGAAGTCGGCGCCGCCTTGCCGCAACAGCGCAAGGGCCGCTTCGTCGCCGTCATCTGCCTGGCGTTTCCCGACGGCGAGGCGGAATATTATCGCGGCGAGGCCGAAGGCACGCTGGTCTGGCCGCCGCGCGGCGAGCTCGGCTTTGGCTATGATCCGGTGTTTTTGCCCGATGGCTTCGAAAAGACCTTCGGCGAAATGAGCGCCGAGGAAAAACACGGCTGGAAGCCCGGCCAGCCGACGGCGCTGTCGCATCGCGCTCGCGCCTTCCAGAAGTTCGCCAAAGCGAGATTGGGCTCGGCATGAGCATGCTGCTCGACCGGACGCCCGGCTTCGGCGTCTATGTCCACTGGCCGTTCTGCGCGGCCAAATGCCCCTATTGCGACTTCAACAGCCATGTCCGCCACCAGCCAGTCGACCAGGAGCGCTTTGCCGCCGCCTTCGAGGCCGAACTGGCGACGATGCGCGAACGCACCGGGCCGCGCGAGGTGACCAGCGTTTTTCTCGGCGGCGGCACGCCGTCGCTGATGAAGCCGGAAACCGTGGCCAGGGTTCTGGACGCCGTGGCGAAGAACTGGACTGTGCCTGACGGCATCGAGGTGACGCTGGAGGCCAATCCCTCCTCGGTCGAGGCCGAACGGTTTCGCGGCTATCGGGCGGCCGGCGTCAATCGCGTGTCGCTCGGCGTGCAGGCGCTGGATGACAAGGATTTGCGCTTCCTCGGCCGGCTGCACAATGTTGAAGAGGCCCTGCACGCCATCGGCCTCGCGCGGGAAATATTCCCAAGGCTGTCCTTCGACCTGATCTACGCCCGGCCCGGCCAGACGCCGGAGGCTTGGGCATCCGAGTTGGAACAGGCGATCGGCCATGCCGCCGACCATCTGTCGCTTTATCAGCTGACCATTGAGGAAGGCACGCCCTTCCACGCCCTGCACGCGGCAAAGAAATTCATCATTCCCGACAATGACCACGCCGCCGACCTCTATGCGCTGACGCAGGAGATTACATCGGCGCATGGTTTGCCGGCTTACGAGATTTCCAACCACGCAAGGCCAGGCGCCGAGAGCCGGCACAACCTCACCTATTGGCGGTATGGCGAATATGTCGGCGTCGGGCCGGGCGCGCATGGCCGCTTCGTCGAGAATGGTCGCCGCACGGTGACGATCGCCGAGCGGATGCCGGAAACCTGGGCCAATCTGGTCGAGGCCAAGGGCCATGGCGTCACCGGCGGCGAAATCCTGACGCGTTCGGAAGAGGCCGACGAATTCCTGCTGATGGGCCTGCGGCTCGCCGAAGGCATCGACCTCTCCCGCTACGAAGCGTTCTCCGGACGCGGCCTGTCGAGCGCGCGGCTGTCGATGCTGGAGGGCGAAGGGCTGGTGGCGCCGATCGGCAATGCGCGCCTGCGCGCCACGCCGGCCGGTATGATCGTGCTCGACGCCGTGGTCGCCGATCTGGCGCGGTAGGCTTTACCACGCCTTCGTCATAGCAGCAGAGCGCAGACCTTGGGATCCATGCCGCGACGAGGAAGAGGACTGCAACGGCACAGAGCAGAAGCTTGTTCTGTAGCGATCCTTCACACCCCCCTCTGTCCTGCCGGACATCTCACAGATGCACCCCCAAAAATCTCCGAACCCGAGGATTGCACTTCTGGAAACACGCGTTTCACGGTATCTCGGTTGAGACGTCATCAGCGAAGGCCACCTTGATGAACCTGACCGTATCCTCCTGGCAATTCTGGGCATTGCTCTCGGCTGCGTTCGCGGCCCTGACGGCGATCTTCGCCAAAGTCGGCATCGAGAACATCAATCCCGATTTCGCCACCTTCATCCGCACGGTCATCATCCTGATCGTGCTCGGTGCGATCCTGCTTGCTAGCGGCCAGTTCCAGTCGCCGGCCACGATCTCGGGAAAGACTTGGGCTTTCCTCGGCCTGTCCGGTCTGGCGACCGGCGCGTCATGGCTCTGCTATTTTCGGGCGCTCAAGATCGGCAATGCGGCGCAGGTGGCGCCGATCGACAAGCTAAGCGTCGTGCTTGTGGCGGTGTTTGGCGCGGCCTTTCTCGGCGAGCGGTTGTCCGGAGCGAATTGGCTTGGCGTCGCCCTTATCGCGACGGGCGCGGTGCTGGTCGCCTATCGAGGCTAGTTGCGCGCCGTTGCGGGCGTTCTTTGTTTCAAGACGGGTGATGAAGATGTCGAAGCGATTGGGCATCGTCCGGTCAGTGCTCCGTCGTGCTATCTGGTTTGTTGCTGTCGGAAAGCCTGCCCTTCGTCGGCGAGGTGCTCGCGGTCCGCTCTTTGGTCAGGCCGTTCTCGGTCTTGGCGGGCGGGCGCTTGGCCGTGGGCGCGGCACCGCGCTTGCGGCCGGCATAGTAGGGCTCGAAAGCGTCCTGTATCTTCAGGCTGTCCATCCTGTCCTCCTCCGGAATCAGGGGGCTAATCTGCCAACGCCGGTTTGGTTCCCCACTGTGGCAAAGGAAAGGCGAATTCCTTACATCGGCGTCAGCTTTTGCAAGCCCGCGTCAGCCGTGCCAAACAGGGCTGAATGGAGAAGTCATCGGTGACCGCAGAGACGGGCAAGCGCAGCTATGTGGTCGGGCAGACCGAGATCGCGGCACGGCCATTGGAGCCGGCGCTCTATCTGGTGGCGACGCCGATCGGCAATCTCGCCGACATCACGCTGCGCGCGCTGGAGACGCTTGCCGCCGCCGACATCGTCGCCTGCGAAGACACGCGGGTGTCGCGCGTGCTGCTCGACCGCTACGGCATTCGCCGCCGCACCACGGCCTATCATGAACACAATGCCGGCGAGGCCGGGCCGAAGCTGATATCGGCACTTCAGGCCGGGCAGAGCGTGGCGCTGATCTCCGATGCCGGCACGCCGCTGGTGTCCGATCCCGGCTACCGGCTGGTCGGCGAGGCGCTCGACCACGGCATTCGCGTCGTGCCTATCCCCGGCCCGGGGGGCGCCCCGGGGGGGGGGGGGGGGGGGGGGTTTAACCAAAACGCCGCCCCCCCGCCCCGGGCGGGGGGGGGGTGGGGGGGGGTGGGTGTTAAAAAAATAGGGGGGGGGG
>NZ_JAMYMR010000076.1:0-12020 GCF_040318635.1 Mesorhizobium sp. M1066 | reverse complement strand
CACCCGGGCGCGAAATTGCCCTTGCTGCTCGTCCGGAAGACGCAGTCGGCATGGAGGCTCGTGCCATTGGGGACGCCGCTGCGCAAACCGCGGCACAAGCTCATGGCCACGCAGGAGAGCAGGGACCCATCTCTCGAGCTCAACAAGTCGCGCCAGCGCCGTTTGAACGGCACTTGGGCAAGACGCGCGAGGCCCAGGACGGACTGACGAGTACACTTGACAGGAGCAACCTCGTGAACAGCGGGGGCGTCATCATAAACAATGAACATTACACAGCGCTGTTGAGACCGGCGAAGAGGCAGAGGACTGATAATCCGCAAAGCCGCGCCATGGGGCGGCAACTGAGCGAAGCAACCACGACGTCCATCAGCCAAGCCTCCGATCAAGCCCGAGCGGACCTAATGGCTTCCTTCAGAAGCAGGGAGCGCTCCGACGCGGGGCGTTGAGCTCCATGGCTGGGGTCAAGCAGAACAGCTCTCTTGACGACAGAGGCGCTGATGCGATCTCCGGACCGGTAGCTCTCGCCGTAATTGATCAGGCTGGTACTGTTGGAAGGCTTGATCAGCCTCGTCACCCCAATCTCCAGCATAGCTCACTGTCACGCGGCCAACGTGCCTCCGTAGCTAACATCTACGTCAGCGTTGAAGAAGTACCCTGCGCCACGGGATGTTTTGACCAGGCGAGGGTTGGCCGCATCAGCCTCCAGCTTTCGGCGCAAGCGCATGATTAGGACATCGATACTTCGATCGTACACCTCTTCTCCACGCACACGGCTCGCGAGCAAAAGCCGTTCTCTGGATAGCACGTTGCGGGGGTTCTCCAGAAATGCGATCAAGAGATTGAACTCACATGCGGTAAGCTTGACTGTGAATCGGCCCTTTAATTGCGGGTGATTGTCAATCCGAGTTTCGCTCTGTCATCGCCGGGGTCATGGTCCTTTCCGAGGTCGAATGCCTCATGATGATGTTCGGGTTGGGCGCCTCAACGTGTGCAACGAAGTTCGAAGTCGACGTCAGCCGATTCAACCGTCCCGGCGGGGACATCACGGGTTTCGGAAGCGGACCCGCGATTGGGATCGAGCGCGGATCTGTCACGCCATCTTTTCGCCGCCCCACTCAAAGCTGGTGCCGTCAACCCAGAGGCAGTGGAGCAGAACCGCGATCTTGCGAGCAACCGCCACTTTCGCCTTTTTCATGCCGATCCGCTTCGACAGGCGAACGCCCCACGCCTTCAGCGTCGACCATTTCTTTGTCCGGTGCATGAGGACGCTGGCCGCTTCGTATAAATAGGTCCGCAACAGCCGATCTCCCCAGTGTGAGACACGGCCGTTGACATCTGTTTCCCCAGATTGTTTTCGCCGCGGTGTCAGACCAAGGTAGGCGCCGACGTCACTGGCCGAGGAAAAGCGCGAAGGATCGTCGATCGTGTGGCGGTAGGTCAACGCCGTCACGACGCCGACGCCAGGAACCGTCATAAGCCGGCGCGTGGTGTCATCCTCACGAGCAAGGCGTCGTACCTGCCGCTCCAGCTTTTCCTGTTCCCTGCAGGCCTGTTCATGGACGGTCAGAAGCGGCTCGATCACGGATCGAAGCTGATGCCCGTCGACAACCAACGCCTCGACCTTTCGCCGAAACTGCGCACCGATTGAGCGACTGAACTGCAGCCCGTACTCTTTCAGCATTGACCGGACTTGGTTCTCGAGAAGCGGCGGATGGCGATAAGTCGCGATCGCGCCACCAGGAGGGATCGGGTTGCCTGGCTCTCCGTGCTTTTGACCTTGACCTCCCGATACCAGCCGACGCGAACTGCTCGGCCAGGCCGCGGGCATCGTTCTCATCACTTTTGTTCATTCGAACTGAAAGTGCCGCCCTCGCATGCCGAGCATCAATGCAGACAACCGGTAATCCGACCCTTTAAGCTCATGCCAGAGCCAGCTGGACATTGCGCCGGTCTCGAATCCGATGCGCTCGGCGTGCGGTGCGCGTTTGCGGAGCAACTCGGTCGGTGCTCCCGGATAGGACTTCACTTTCCCTTGGAAGACAGACCTTCCAGCATCATCGACGACGCAAACACTGGTCTCTCGCTGCGACACATCTAATCCGACATATTGCTTCACTGCGGCCTCCTTCATCTCAATGGTCGGCGGCTTTTGCCGTCAGCCAAGTCTTCGTTCAAAGGCGCGACGGCAGCAATTACGTCATCGTGTGCAAAATTGACCCTATAAGCCGGGGAATCGGCGTCCAATTTTGGGTCTGACGCACTCTCGATGAAGTTCGGGATCATACGGCACCGATCAGCCTGGCTTGCAGGAGGTCGAGCTTTCCGCGTCCATACATCTGCCGTTTCACAAGCTTGAGCTTGGTGATCTGTCCCTCTGTTTGACCGTTGGACCATGGTTCGGTGATCGCGGCGCGGACGGCGGCATGGTCGCGAATGATGCCCTTGGCGAAAGACGCAATGAGGCTTTTGCCGGCGTCGGCGATCCACGGCTCGAGCTCATCGGCGACTTTCTTGCGGATCATGGAATGGAAACCAGCGATCAGATTGCGTGCTTCCATCAGCATGGGCACACCCGCCTCGATGACGGCGATCATCACAGTGTCGGTTTTGTTCAGATGATCGCGCGCCGTCGTCATCAGCCGCGCGATCGTTCTGGCTGACGGCACCTTGTGGAGTTGCTGATCGGATGCCTGCTCGGCACGACGCCGTCGCCTTGCCCATTCGCTGACGACGCCCAGGCGTCCCCGAAAGCCTTTTGTCTTCAGCCGCCGCCAGAGCTCGCTTGCATTGTGGCAGCCCGATATCCATTGCCCATCCAGGAACGGCAACCATGCCTCGAGCGAACTCTGCCGGACGCGGAAAATATCGGTTCGCTGGCCACGGATCACTTGGCGTACGAGTTTGCGACTGTGACCGGTGCGGCGCACGATCTCCTTGATGGGGATGCCTTCGCCGGCAAGTTTCATGATTGCCGCGTTTGTCTCCTCACGCCGCAGATAGCCTTCGTATTGCAGCTTCTCTACGTAGGTGAGCAAGTCGGGATTGATCGTCGTAGCGCCGATTGCAGTTCGGATTGTCCGCATCGACTTGCGAACGGCGTCGAGGAAAGCCGCGCAAGCATTCTCCATGAGATGCCAGCGGTCGGCGACCTGAACCGCATTCGGCAACGCCTTCGCGGTGGCTTCGCCGTAGCCGCCGCCGCGGTCGCGCGAGACGGTTTCGATCTCAGGGTGATCGGCAAGCCAAGCCTCGACGGTGGCAACTTCTCGGTCGGGCAACAACGTCACGATCCGCCGTCGCTCCAGATCGCAGACGATCGTGCCGTAGCGATGGTTACGGCGATAGGCCCAGTCGTCAATGCCGACAATCTTGATAGGGTCTGTTCGTAAACAGGCCCGTCGCCGCACTACCCGCAGCAATGTGTCATTGCTGACCGGAACCATCAGCCGCTTTGCAAAACTAGCCGCCGGCCGGCCGCCGAGCGCCAGACCAAGATGATGAACGATACACTCCAATCGCGAGGTCCGGCGCGATCGCTCGGTGACAACACTGTCGTCAAAGCGCTCGGCGAAGATTCGTCGACGGCACAATGTAGCATCGCAGACGAAGCGCCGCGCGACGAGGCGGAGCTCTACCTTCGTCCCGCTACAGGGAAGATCGGACACGCGTCGAACATAGCGGCTGTGGACCCGGCTCGACACTCTGCGGCAAAGAGGGCAAGGCCGCGCCGGCGTCCCTGACCGCGCGGTAATGATGATCACGCCTTCGTTCTCAGCCATGGCCTCGACGACCAATCCCGCCGGGATCAAGGACGACAAACGCAAATTTCTCACCATGGTGCTGATTCCCCTCAGAAAACAGCACCACGCCGCCATGCAAAATCATCAAATGTGAGTCAGACCCAGTTTTGGAAGCCGTTTGACATTTCGTCGCCGTCAGCCGCGTGCCCAGGAAGGACGACAGCCTCCATATCAAGAATGCGAGATGATCATCGTATTCAGCGGCAGCGTGCCGGCGAAATTGGGTTTTCGGCAGGCCAAATAGCGCGATGCAGAAGGATGGTGAGGATTTCGCGTCCGCCACTGCGATGCATAGAGCCACCCTTCGGAACCGACCAGCGCAACAAAGCTCGTTATGCGGCGCGTAGGTTCGTAGACGCTTATCCAGTATCGAGATAACAAGGCCGCTGCGCAGGAACGAACTCTGAGAGGGCACCCTGCGAGAGGTTGCGCTTGCTGACGCGGCTGTTGAAGAAGCAGGGGCTCGCGCCGAAGCGCATGATCACCGACTAGCTGCGCTCGTATGGAGCGGCAAAGCGACAGGTGATGCCGGACGTCGAGCACCGGTCGCACAAGGGGTTGAACAACGGAGCGGAGAATTCCCATGTGCCGCCGCGAAAACGGGAGCGGATGATGCAGGGGTCCGATCGCCGGGAGGCCTGCAACGCTTCGTCTCGACCTTGTCAGCCCTCCGCAACCTCTTCGTCCCGCCCCGCCCCAAACGTTCTGCTCTCGCCATACATGTTCATCGCTTGCAAGCCATCGCCGAATCGAAGGCCGTGACTGGAACGCCCGCATGAATTCTGCAGCAGCAGCCCTCGGCCGGCCAATTTCAGACAACGCGACAAGCCCGGCCAACAAGCCTGTGTCGTCAAATCGCCAAACCGACGCAAATTGTCGGACAGGGGAGGCCGCTGAGCCTCATCCGCTTCGATGAGAGCGGCGTCGGCGGGTTCTGTCGCAAACTTTTCGGAAAGGTCATTTGCCGCAAAAAATCGCTTGCGGCATCGCGACGAGCACTGAAGTCGATCAGCATCCGCAAGAGCCAGTATGTCAGCAACCGGGCTCGAACACATCTCAACCGGTGAAAAGGTTCTCGAAGTCCGCGAGGCCCCCGCGGCGGCCATCATCATGTACGCGCTGCGGCACCTCGAAACCGCTTCCCTTGGCGCCGGATCAATCGTGTTGAATCAAGGGCTTGAGCAAGCCTGGTCCCAGGAGGCGGTTTCAGGTGCATGGGGCAGTACTATTCACAAGAGGGTGCGAACGGGGCATAGCGTGCGCACTCGAAGGCGTCAGCGGGAGCGTCAGCTGCATAGTCGATAACACGCGCTTTTTACCTCGGTCTCGGCTCGCAACGATGGATTGCTAACGGCGAACTCATGCTGGTCGGCAAGGCGATAGTGGCTGGAGCATCAACTCGGCCGACGAGAGTGGCCACACCATCCTAGACAGGATCGGCCGATATGCCCGGCATCGCCGCTCTGCAAAAAGCACAGCGGGCATCCAGACGTTGCCGGGTTGACTATGGGTGTCCGAACCGCGAAAAGAGGCCGCTCTTTATGAGTGGCGTGCGCCGGCAGTCTAACCCCAAGCCCCCCGCCCGGGCTGCCGGCGCGCTTCTAGGAACATCGAGGTAGATGACGAGACTCCGAACTACATTTCCAAAGCTATCGGTGGATTCACATTTCAAGCCCAATCGATTTCCTACAGCCAGGCGCGAACGTTCGATTGGAACGTTCAGAATTCACATCAAGGTGCACCGCTGTTGCGTCCCGAACAGGTGCGGCTGCTCAATGACGAGTACGAAATCGTTCTCGTCAAAGTCTGCCACCATTAAAATTGAGGAAGGTGCGATATTTTTCGGATCGCATTCTGAAACGCATCTTTGAAAGCCAGACAGGCGCCCTCCCGGAGCCGACGCCCTTGACGAAAGCAGACGGGGGGCTCTCCACAGAATCAACTCGATGAGCCGCTGCGTGGATTGGCGCAGGACTTTGACGATACAGTTTGATGTGAGGCTAGTATGAACCCGCGAAATAGTAATCCATCCCGTGTAACAGCTTTGTCGCAGGTGCAGGACGCCGGCTTGGAAGACGGGCAAGCGGTCCAGGCCCGGCGAGTGGGCTTTGAGCAGCACGTGTCCGAGGCGCTCCGGCCGCTGTTCGATGGTCGAGCTGACGAGCCGCCTACCGGTCCAGAGGAGCTTCTGCGACTGGAACAGGGGTTTCGCGAGGTGCTTCAGCGAGGGCAGGATCATCAAGCCGCCTCGTCTTTTTTCAGCGATCCAAGGATGCCCGCTGGACGGGATGACCCCAAGGGAAGCGTGTCGGACGCTTTCGCAGCAGCCGGCTCTAGGCACGCCGGAGTTGAGGCCGCCGCCCCGCCAGTGTTAGCTGCCAGCCAACAGCAGATCCGGCCCTCGCCAGTTGCGTTTGACCGACCGGTATCATCCTCGGCTGCTGCAGGCGTGCGCTTGTATGCCCCTTCGATGATCTCTCGGAACACCAGTTCCGAAAACTGCGATCAGTTGCCCGCCTTGTGCTGCCGCCTCGCCGTCGAGGTCGAAACGCCCGCGAATCAATGGAAGGTCAGCGGGCCATGGGGGCAGAGTGCAACGGTGTCTACACCGCCTATTTGAGGGGAGAGGTACACTTGGCTTTCCTGTTCCAGCAGCATCCGGCCGCACACCGACGCGATGGGGAGCTAGAATTCAAATCGGACCTTCGCAAGGCACGCACCGCGGATCAAACGCCGTTCGTTTGGGAAAAATGGCTCAGTACCGACAAAGCTTCTGTAATGGCCCTAGTGGCCTCGGTTGCGCTCTTGGTCGCGATACAGTGGCAAGACCCCCAGATCAACGAGGCGGTCCTAAGCGAACTGCGGACGATTCAGATCAACTACGCATTGCTCCAGCGAGACGTCGCCCGCGCCGACATGGTATTGGACTTCCGTTCCGTTGCTTCTACCGGGCAAGCATTAAAAAGGAACCTTCAAAACTACCAACGCCTTGTTGAGATTTCGCCCAATGAGAGCTCCGGGGTGCACTCCAGGTTGCTTGCACAGCTCAAAAAGTCCCTCGAAAACACAGAAGCTGCCATCTCGGCCTCGGCCGCGCAAAATGAGCTTCTGCAAAGCTCTCTCGTACGCTTTGCTCGCTCGGCTAATCGCCTTCGGGGGGGGGTGTCGAACAGGCCTGAATTTTCCAATCTGATCCTTCAATTTTCGGCCAGACCGGGATTCAGCCTCGCATTACAAATCGATCAGTCTCTCGGCCGACTTCCTCCTAGCCAGGACCAAGTCACGCAGGATGTTGCCCGCGAGGGCCGCGCTATCCTGTCCTCAATGTTGAGGTTGGACCGCGCTGTCAATCGGATCCCATCCTTCGACACGTTCGCCAAGGCTGCCGAATTGGAGCGAGAACATCTGAAAGCCTACAGCTTCGCCAGCGCGCAAGCGCAGCGTACACGACTTTTCTTTGGCCTGGTGTCCATATGCCTCTGCTTGTTTGCGACCATTCGAGCCTCCACGCTGCATGTGCGGACGAACCGGTTGGAAAGGCGGTTAGAGCTTGAAGCGGCAATGAGTGAGATCGAAGCTTGCTTCATCGACAGTCAAGCAACGAAGGCTTCGCGGCGCTTCTCCACCGAAGCAGCGCTTAGACTCATTCAATGCGTTTTCGATGCGGATCAATGCGCGCTTGCTCTGGTGGATCCGAGTATCAGCAGGAATACCGAGTACTTTGTCGCGAACAAGCGCATGCGCGTCTGGAACGCCACGCTAATCCATGAAGTCGTCTCACTTGTACACCCGGAACAGCCAGTGTTTCGCGTCGTTCCGGCGTCGGAAGTGGTTCGGACTGCCGTAGGCACTACCGGTGTTTGTCAAATTGTTGGTTGCAGGGCCTCCGATCAGCAGGCTGCGGTTTGTATCCTTGTTTTTGAAGGAGATCGCTCACCACCCCCCACAGACGACCTACTGGTTCTGGCGAGCGCTACTGTGCGTTTAGGCAACCATCTTGAAATGCAACGTGTACACACGGAACGTAACCTTTTTGAGAGTCGATGGGAGCATGCGGAAAGGCTGACGGCTGTCGGCACAATCGCAAGCGGCGTTACACATGAATTCAATAATGTTCTAGGAGCAATAGTCGGCTACGCAGAGATGGCTAAAGGTCTTGTGCGCCGTCCCTCGAGAATTCGGGGCCACATCGGCCAAATTATCTTGGCCAGCAACCGAGCCAAGCTGATTATTGATCAAATTTTGTCACTAAGCCGAAATCGGAAGCGCGTGACGATGCCTTTCGACGTCTCGGAGAGTGTAATGGATCTCGCGCCATTGCTGCGGGTTACACTTCGTGCAGATGTTCAGTTGAACTTCAAGATCAACGAGTGGCAAACGGTGATCGAGGGCAGCCCGACCGAGATACAGCAGATCCTTATGAATCTATGCAAGAACGCGTCGGAGGCTCTCTTGAATGAGGGCCGTGTCGAGATTAGCGTTTCTCGCGCTCACGTCTGTCAAACGAAGCCCGTGGCTAAGGGCACCTTGAAACCGGGAGATTACGTTCTCCTCTCCATCAGCGACGATGGCCAAGGAATCGCAAGTTCGGTGCTTCCGCATATCTTTGAGCCCTTTTTTACCACGCGCTCTCGCGTCGGCGGGACCGGACTGGGTCTTGCTGCAGTGGACCGCCATGTGAGCGCGCTCGCAGGATGCCTTGACGTCACCTCGGCTGTTGGCCGAGGTACACGCTTCGATCTCTACTTACCGGCCTGCGCTGAGGAGCAGGTCAGAGCTGATAGCGCTTCCGGTCCATACGATGGATCACTTGGCAACGGAGAAATCATTGCAGTCGTGGAGCCCGATCCAGCAGCGTTGGAGATCTACAAGGATAAGATCGCCGCGCTGGGTTATAAGCCGGTCGGCTTCGCGACCTTCGAAAGTCTTTGCGACTGGATCGAGAGCGGGAAGGCAGCCGACCTCCTAATTTTCGATGAAGCGACTTTCCTTGGGCGAGGACAGGCCGAAGCCGTACGTCCCACCCTGATGACGGTGCCCATCATCGTCGTTGGTGGAAGCGACCCCATGCCGATCACATCTGGTAATCAGACCTTCGTCCTTTGGCTAGCCAAACCGGTCTCGTCCAGGACGATGGAGCATGCAATTCGTACGATGATAATGGCATGATGCCGCCGACGCGCTCAGGCTACCGAGCTACCGAGGCAATCGGAGGCGGAGCCGGCTGGGATCCAGCAAATACAAGAGCGTCGGACGATCTCTGCGCACCCGGCTCATGGCGAGTTCCCCTCGAACACTGTCGTCGGCTTCCGCCCAAGGAAGGGATCCCCGACCACGGCAAACCTGCCGCCGTGCTCGTGACCGTCAAGGACAAGTCGCCCCGCGATGGGGTCTGCGGGCCTCCATCCTTGACAAGTCACTGCGCGCTCGCGGCGACAGGCGACGGTAATATAAGGTCGGGACGAGGAGATGGTCGCCAATCGGTCAGGCAAGATGGTTGACGAACTGACTCGGGAGCAAAGCTTGACAATCATCGCCCCATTCACGCCAGACTTCTCCTGTGTTCATCATCGGCTACGGCTCCTCGCCCGCGCCGAAAAGGCTATCGCCGCCCGGCCAGGCAAGCTATATCCCAGGTTCCGACGTGTTCCTTTCATGCTTGATGGCGCTAGGCCCCGGCAGGGCGACGGCTCCTCGCTTATCGCCTCCGCACATGTCGCCTTCGACGGATGAGAACGTCTCGGCCCCTGCAATCTTATACATCCTGGCTCATTTCCCCACCCACATGATTGCTATGTACGCTTTGCCGTGGTCGTCACCTCCCACGCCGCAACAGTCGCTACCGAGCGCGCTATCCCTTACCCCGGCCGGACTCGCACCAGCTGGAACGCGCCAGTTTCGGCCTGGCAAAGCTCACCTCGATTGCCGCGCAAACTCGTCACGTGTTGCCATCACCTGGGCCGAGGGGGCTCTGTGGCAAACCTTTTGGTAAGGGGAGCATGGCAAGCTCGGTTTGCGATTTCTCGGAAATGGCCAGTCTGAGCGCGCTGTTTCCTAAGCTTTTTCCGGAAACGTAAGATCATAGGGCGCTCACGATCTTAAGTCCCTTCTCCTCGGAATCGTAAAGATTTTCACCGGATCACCCGCGGGTTCGTCATTCCGCGTTCTGAGACGCGGGAAAAGCCGGCCCACTAGAGTCCGAGGCCGCCGATGCAGACATATTTGGTGTCGAGATAGTCCTCGATGCCCTGATGTCCGCCTTCCTTGCCGAGGCCGGATTCCTTGACGCCGCCGAACGGCGCCTCCGGCGTAGTGATGAGGCCGTCATTGACGCCGACCATGCCGTATTTCAGCCCTTCCATGACGCGGAAGGCGCGGCCGAGATCGCCGGTGTAGAAATAGCAGGCGAGGCCGAATTCGGTGTCGTTGGCGAGCGCGACGGCTTCCTCTTCGGTGTCGAACTTGAACACCGGTGCGACCGGGCCAAAGATCTCTTCCTTCATGAAGCGCATCTTGGGTGTCGCGTTGGCGATGACCATCGGCTGGAAGAACGAACCGCCGAGCGCATGGCGCTTGCCGCCGGCGACGACCTTGCCGCCCTTGGACGTCGCGTCGGCGATCAGTTCCTCGACCTTCTCGACCGCCTTCTCGTCGATCAGCGGTCCCTGCTGCACGCCGTCCTCGAGGCCGGAACCGACCTTCAGCCCGTTGCTGGCGGCGGCGAGCTTCTCGACGAACTTGTCATAGACTCCAGACTGAACCAGGAAGCGGTTGGTGCAAACGCAGGTCTGACCGGAATTGCGATACTTGGCGGTGATCGCACCGGCGACGGCACGATCGAGGTCGGCGTCGTCGAAGACGATGAACGGCGCGTTGCCGCCGAGTTCCATCGACACCTTCTTGACGGTGACCGACGACTTCTGAATGAGAAGCTTTCCGACCTCGGTCGAGCCGGTGAAGGTGATCTTCGACACCAGCGGATTTGCGCAGATCTCGTCGCCGATCTCGCTGGCCGAGCCGGTCAGGATGTTGATGACGCCCTTCGGGAAACCGACTTCCTCGGCGAGCGCGCCCCAGGCAAGACCCGAGTAAGGCGTCTGCGAGGCGGGCTTTACCACCGCGGTGCAGCCGGCGGCGAGCGCCGGGCCGAGCTTGCGGGCAAGCATCGAGGACGGAAAATTCCACGGCGTGATAGCGGCGATGACGCCGACCGGCTCCTTGGTCACCAGAATGCGGCGATCCGCCCAGGGTGACGGCACCACGTCGCCATAGGTGCGGCGGCCTTCCTCGGCGAACCAGAGGATATAGGCCGCGGCCGAGCCGATCTCGCCCTTCGATTCGAACAGCGACTTGCCCTGCTCGATGGTGAGCAGTTCGGCCAGCACGTCCTGATTGTCCATCATCGCGTCATGCAGCTTGCGCAGCAGCTTCGAGCGCTCGAGTGCGGTCGTCTTGCGCCAAGTCTTGAAGGCTTCGCTTGCGGCTTCGATGGCGCGGCGGGTTTCTGCCTTGCCTGACTTCGGCACGGTGCCGATCTTGAGACCGGTGACCGGGTTGTTGACGTCGACCGTTTGGCCGCTGTCGGCCTGCACCCATTCGCCATTGATGAGATTGGCCTGGCGCATGAAATGGCTGGTTTTCTGCAGCATGGTCTAGCCTCCGCTCGGCTTATGGTGATCAGGATTCGATATGCTGCGGCTCGCGCCTTAGCGAAGCGCCCTTGTCGCACGGCAGAACGACCCATACGTGCTCGCGCCCAGGCGCGATGTCTCGCCGTCGGGCCCCGGAGGTTCATGCCGACTGGCCGGTCCGCGCATGAGCCGCCGCGGTCTCATCAAGAGCTGCCCGAATGCCGTCAACCATGGCATCAATCTCCTTGGGGGTGATCACATACGGCGGGCAGATCGCCAGCACGTCGCCCATGTTGCGGATCATGACTCCGTGCTCGCGGCACCGCCGCTCGACATCGGTGCCAATTCGCAGCTCCGGCGCGAAGGCGCGACGGGCGGCGCGATCCTCGACGATCTGGATGCCCGCGATAAAACCGCGGCCGCGGACCTCACCGACGAGCGTATGGTCGCCGAGCGCTTCGGCGAGCGCTGCATGCAGGTACTCGCCGAGGCAGCGCGCCTGGTTCACGAGATCGATCTCGCGGTAGATCCTGATCGCCTCGGCGGCGACGGCGGCTGTCACCGGATGGCCGGAATAGGTGAAACCGTG
>NZ_JAMYMR010000075.1:0-12706 GCF_040318635.1 Mesorhizobium sp. M1066 | reverse complement strand
CTGGTCATCCTCAATGCAAAAGCACGCGATGCGCGCAACGAGTTCGTAATTGCAACTTGACACCCCAGATAGTCGCTCTCCCCCGATCGACGGGGGAGAGGAATCCAAGTCCTGGAAGGTTGCCGCCAGTACCCCGCCTACTCCGCCGCCTCATACCCCGCGATGCCCTTGATCTCCAAAAAATCCTCGAGCCCGTATTCGGCATATTCGCGGCCATTGCCCGACTGCTTGTAGCCGCCGAACGGCAGGCCGGCGTCCCACTGCGGATAGTTGATGTAGACATTGCCGGTGCGCATGCGCGCCGCCACTTCGCGCGCCTTATTCATGTCCTTGGCTTGGATGTAGGAAGCGAGGCCATAGACGGTGTCGTTGGCGGTCTCGACCACCTCGTCGACGCTGTCATAGGGCATGATCGCCAGCACCGGCCCAAAGATCTCCTCGCGCGCGATGCGCATGTCGTGGGTGACGTCGGCGAATACCGTCGGCCTGACATAGTAGCCGCGGTTAAGCTCGGCCGGCCGGCCTGGGCCGCCCGCTACCAGCGTCGCACCTTCATCGATGCCGGCCTGGATCAGGTCCTGGATCTTGTCGAACTGGACTTGGCTGACGACCGGGCCCAGCTTGGTGCCGGCGGCGTCGGCGGGGCCGACGGTGAACTTTTCCGCGGCCGCTTTGGCATAGCCGGCCGCCTCGTCATGGCGGTCGCGCGGCACGAACATGCGCGTCGGCGCGTTGCAAGACTGGCCGCTGTTGCTGAAGCAGCCGGCGACGCCCTTGCTGACGGCGGCGGCGAGGTCGACATCGGGGAACAGGATATTGGCCGACTTGCCGCCAAGCTCCTGATGCACGCGTTTGACCGTGTCGGCGGCGGCCTTGGCCACCAGGATGCCGGCGCGGGTCGAGCCGGTGAACGACATCATGTCGATGTCGGGATGGCTGGACAGCGCCTGGCCGACGCCCGGTCCGTCGCCATTGACGAGGTTGAAGACGCCCTTCGGCACGCCAGCCTCGTCCAGGATTTCGGCGAAGATGATGGCGTCGAGCGGCGCGATCTCCGAGGGCTTCAGCACCATGGTGCAGCCAGCAGCAAGCGCTGGACCGACCTTGCAGGTGATCTGGTTGAGCGGCCAGTTCCACGGCGTGATCAGCCCGACGACGCCGATCGGCTCCTTGACCACCAGATGGTTGCCCTTGACGTGACGGAATTCGAAAGTCTTCAGCACGTCGGCCATCTTCTGCAGATGCGCAAGACCGATGCCGACCTGGCTGTCCAACGCCATCTGGCGCGGCGCACCCATCTCGCGGGACACAGCGACGGCAAGATCGCCACTGCGCTTCTTGTAGACCGCGATGATGCGGTTCAGCAGGTCGAGCCGCTCACCAACCTCTGTAAAACCAAAGCTGTTGAAGGCGCGCTTGGCGGCAGCCACTGCCTTGTCGACATCGGCCTTGGAGCCGAGCGAAATCTGCGCAAAGGCGTCCTCATTCGAGGGATCGATGACGTCCAATGTGTTGGGCACAACAGGATCGACCCACGCGCCATCGATATAGAATTGCAGATTGTGTGACATGGTTTTCTCCTTGGCCGCATGGCCGCGCCGGGCCGTCATATCTGGCTGGAGATAACGATGCACAAACGCCGCTGTCAAACGCAACCCCCGAAGTCGTTGAGCCAGTGCGGCAGTGATTGAGCCAGAGCGGTTGGGCCAGCGAGTAGTGGTGAGGATGGACTACAGCAAGATATGCCCGGCCTCGACCAGAAACCGCCTCGCGGCGGCCTGATCCGTCGCTTTCACCAACAGATGGTCACCATCGAAAGTGGACACCAGGAAGATGCCCAACCCGTTTTCCGACAACGGCCTGATAACCGACAGCACGATACCGGTTTCATCGAAGGCAAACGGGCCCTCGAGTTTGAAGGCCACCCAGTCGATATCCTGCTTGACGGCATGCGGCACGCGGTCCTGCAAGCAAACGATCGAAAGCTCGTCGTCAGTCCTTGTGATGCTGACGAAGCCTGGCCCGTCCGCCCAACCGGGAATGATCTCGCCCGCCTCCAGCCGGGAAACCGCGTAAAGCCCTAGGAGTTGCTTAAGCCTGACCCTGGCAGCCATTATCGAACTCCTTCGTCAGATTGCCGGTAATCCCGCGAGCCTCTTGCTCATATAGACCGTCATGCCGCCCATGAACGGCTCTTCCCGATCGATGACATAGCCCTGCCTCTTGTAGAGCGACACATTCGCCTCGAAGGCGCCATTGGTCAGCAGGCGAAGCTCGGCACGTCCTGCTTCGATTGCCTTGCGCTCGGCCAGCTCCAGCAACAGCCGGCCAATCCCTCTCCCCTGCGCATCCGGTGCCACGCAGACATTCTCGATCCAGAGGTGATCCTCGGCCAGGATGGTTTCGATCATCCCGACAATGCCGCCATCCTCGACGGCGAGATCGAACGGATGCTCGGCAACGGCCTTGTCGTAGTCGGTGCGCATCGGCAGCGGCTCGCGGCCGATCACCGGCACCCATTTGACATAGGCGGCACGAACGATATCCCGGATCGCGGCGGCGTCAGCGGGCTCGGCGGGCCGATGCCGGATAGAAGAATTGTTGGTCATCAAAGTGCTCCAGATATGAAAAACCCCGCCGGCGATTTCGCGGACGGGGCTGGAAACGAACGAACCGGGTCTATCCTGCCGGTCTTTGTCGTCGCGCAATCAGTCTGCCGCTCCGCACTATGCAGGTGCGGCGTCGCTTGGTATTTGTGAGTGCAGGAACGAACATAGCGTCAAGCTGGAACAGGAAGCGCGGCGCGTCAAGACACCTACAACGGCTTCTAATACTCCTGCGCCGTTGGCCTGAACAGGATCTCGTTGATGTCGACCTCGTCGGGCTGGCTCATGGCGAACACCACCGTCCTGGCAAAAGAATCGGCCGGGATGGCCACCCGGTCGTAGAGCGCGCGTACGCCTTCGGCGACATCGGCCTCGGTGACGCTGTCCGGCAGCTCGGTCGCCACCGCACCCGGCGAGATGATGGTGGTGCGGATGTTGTAGGGTTTTACTTCCTGGCGCAGCCCTTCCGAGATGACACGCACCGCGTGCTTGGTGGCGGCATAGACCGCTCCGCCCGGCCCGACCTTGTGGCCGGCGACCGACGACACATTGATGATGTGACCGCTCTTTTGCGTTTTCATGTGCGGCAGCGCGGCGGCAATGCCGTAGAGCACGCCCTTGATGTTGACGTCGATCATCCGGTCCCAGTCCTCGACCTTGCCCCGCTCCAGCGGCGAGTGCGGCATGAGGCCGGCATTGTTGATGATGACGTCGACGCGGCCGTGCGTCTTGACCGCATGGTCGACCAGACGCCGGACCTGGCTGACATCGGTGACGTCGGTCTGAAGGATGGCGTCCTCGCCAAGTGAAAGCTCGCCGGCCAGCGCCTGCAACCGGTCGAGGCGGCGCGCCCCCAGGATCAGTTTCGCACCCTCCCTGGCCAGAAGCCGTGCGGCGGCTTCGCCCAGCCCGCTGCTGGCGCCAGTGATGACGACGACTTTGTCCCCGATGTTCTCGGCCATGATCTCTTCCTTCTGATTTTGAGCTTCGCTGCCCACGGCAGCCTGGGCGTTCGCGTTGGCGGCTCAGCCGGGCAATTCGACCCGACCGAGCCAGCCGGTGACCTCGTCAAGCGTCTGACGTTCCTGGTCGCACTGCTTGGAAAAACCCTCAATGAGCCGAGCCCCTGGTGCATGATCTGCGAAGACTTTCAGGCTTTGCCCTGTTCCGTAGCCGCCATGGGTGATGAACGGCACCAATGTCTTGCCGGACAGAGCGTGTTTCGACAGGAAGGAGCGGATCACCGAAGGCGCGGTCATGCCCCAGATCGGAAATCCGAGGAACACCGTCTCGTAGGATCCGATATCAGGCACCGTGGCGCCCAGCGCCGGTTCGAAACCGGCCTCCCGCTGCTGCTCGGCCACCGCAACCTGCTGCTTGTAGTCTTCCGGGTATGGATCGACGGTCGCGATCTCGAAAATATCCGCTGCGAGCGCCCTGCTGATCTGGCGCGCGATGACCCGCGTGTTGCCGGTGCGGGTGTAATAGGCCACCAGCACCTTGGCGCCGCCCGCTCGCCGCGCGCTCGACGCACTGGCGGGCCGGCTCGATCCGGCACCCAGTGGCAGTGCAAGCATGGTCATAAGTGCACTCCGTCTTGAGACCGGTTGGCTCATCGCGCTCTCCTAGGCTTGGCTAACGATCGATCCTTGCTTCCTGTTGCGGAGAATAGCGCGCTCCCTGCACCGCGATCGCCGAGACCGCATTCTCGATGTTGGCAAGATCGTCCGCCGTCAGCGCGATGGTGGCCGATGCGATGTTCTCTTCGAGGCGATTGAGCTTGGTGGTGCCGGGGATCGGAACGATCCAGGGCTTCTGCGCCAGCAACCAGGCGAGCGCGACCTGTGCTGATGTCGCCTTCTTCTCGGCTGCGATCACGCCGATCGCGTCGACCAGCGCCTGGTTCGCCTTGCGGGCGTCTTCTGCAAAACGCGGCACGGTGTTGCGGAAGTCGCTGCTGTCGAATGTCGTGCTGGCATTGATGGCGCCGGTGAGGAACCCCTTGCCCAGCGGGCTGAAGGGCACGAAGCCGATCCCCAGCTCTTCAAGCACCGGCAGGATCGCCTCTTCCGGTTCACGCCACCAGAGCGAATATTCGCTCTGGACCGCGGCGACCGGCTGTACCGCATGCGCACGCCGGATCGTGCGCACGCCCGCCTCGGAGAGACCGAAATGCTTCACCTTGCCTTGGCCGATCAAGTCCTTCACAGCGCCCGCCACCTCTTCGATCGGCGCGACCGGATCGACGCGGTGCTGGTAGAGAAGGTCGATGTGGTCGGTCCTGAGCCGTCTGAGCGAGGCCTCGACGACATCACGAATATGCTGCGGCCGGCTGTCCATGCCATCGTGTCCGGCTGTCCCGGCGATGTCGATGCCGAACTTGGTGGCGATCACCACCTTGTCGCGGATCGGCTGCAGCGCCTCGCCGACGACCTCCTCGTTCGTGAACGGTCCATAGACCTCCGCGGTGTCGAAGAAGGTGATGCCACGTTCGAACGCCGCCCTGATCAGGTGGACCGCATCCGCCGTCTCCATCGGCTGCCCGTATGACTGGCTCATTCCCATGCAGCCCAGTCCGATGGCCGAAACTTCGAGCCCGCTGTTTCCAAGTGTGCGCTTCTGCATTGTCGTTATCCCTTCTTCTCGGCGTCGGCTTGTTCGAAGACCTTCCGGGCAATGCCGATCGCAGTACTTGCAACAGGCCAACCGGCGTAGAAGGCGAGATGCGTAATGGTTTCGATGAGTTCGTCGCGGGTGACGCCATTGTCGAGCGCGCGCTTCATGTGGAAAGGCATTTCATTGATCCGGTAGCCCGAAATCAGGCTGGTGACGGTGACGAGGCTGCGGTCCCGCGGCGACAGGCCGGGACGCTCCCAAACGCCGCCGAACAACACCTCGTCGGTGTATCTGCCGAGCGCGGGAGCGATATCGGAGAATGGGCTTTTTAGCCTTGGAACGTCGGTCATGGTGGTCTCCTTCGTAGAGTTCGGGCGTTGACTCGGCGCCACGCGCCGATACTTGGTCAAACCCCGTATTGTTCGTCGCTGACATGCTCCAACCAGTCGACGACCTTGCCGTCGAGCGCTTCGGCGATAGCGATGTGGCTCATCGCGGTGGTCGGCGCGGCGCCATGCCAATGCTTCTCTCCGGGCGCGAACCAGACGATGTCGCCGGGAAGGATCGGTTCAATAGGGCCGCCTTCGCGCTGCACCAGGCCGGCGCCCGATAGGACGATCAGCGTCTGGCCAAGCGGATGCGTGTGCCAGGCGGTGCGCGCGCCGGGCTCGAAAGTCACGGTGGCGCCGCCGACCCGGGCGGGCTCGCTGCCCTTGAAGGGCGCGTCGATGCGCACCGCGCCGGTGAAATAGTCAGCCGATCCCTTGGCCGAGGCTTGAGAGCCGTTTCGCGTGATGTCCATGGTTTGTCCCTTCCTGGCAACAGGCGTGACACGACCGCCGGTCTTCAGAGGCGGCCGGTAGAGGCGCCCGGTGTGATAACGCCTATCTAGGGACTGCGATTAGTGCCGATTAGGTGCTATATTCAGCATAATCTTATGAAAGGGGCTCATGAATGCCGCGTGACAATCTGAATGAGCTAACCGCCTTCCTCGCTGTCGCGCGAGAGGAAAGCTTCACCAGGGCGGCGGCCAAGCTCGGGGTTTCCCAATCGGCGCTCAGCCACACGGTGCGGGCGCTGGAAGAGCGGCTTGGCGTGCGTCTCCTGACCCGCACCACGCGCAGCGTGTCGCCGACCGAAGCCGGCGAGCGGCTGCTCCGCACCGTCGGGCCGAGGCTCGACGAGATCGAGACCGAGATCGCGGCACTCAGCGCCTTGCGCGAAAAACCCGCCGGCACCATCCGCATCACCGCCGGTGAGCATGCCGCCGATGCGGTCCTGTGGCCCGCCCTGGCGAAATTCCTGCCAGATTATCCCGACATCAGGGTCGAGATCATCGTCGACTATGGGCTGATCGACATCGTCGCCGAGCGCTACGACGCCGGCGTGCGGCTGGGCGAACAGGTGGCGCGCGACATGATTGCGGTGCGCATCGCTCCCGACATGCGCATGGCGGTTGTCGGCTCGCCAGCCTATTTCGCCACCCGGCCAAAGCCGCGCACGCCGCAGGATCTGACCACCCACAATTGCATCAATCTGCGGCTGCCCACCTATGGCGGGCTCTACGCCTGGGAGTTCGAGAAGGCCGGGCGCGAGCTGAAGGTGCGGGTCGAAGGCCAGCTTGTGTTCAACACGGCCGCGCTGCGCATGAACGCGGTGCTCGCCGGCCTCGGCCTTGCCTATCTGCCGGAGGAGCAGGTGACGGCTCATCTGGCCGACGGCCGGCTGGTGCGGGTGCTCGCCGACTGGTGCGCGCCCTTTCCCGGCTACCACCTCTATTACTCCAGCCGCCGGCAAGCGACGCCGGCCTTCTCGCTGCTGGTCGACGCGCTGCGCTACCGCGGCTAGAACAGGAACCGAGTTTCCGGAAAAGATCATGCTCAAAACGAGCAGATAGAGCCCCATCCGGATTCGGAACAGGCTCTCCATCTGGACTGCGCCCGCAGTCGTTCTATCTTCCGGATCGAGCAGATCTGACGAAATCCGGAGCTATCGTCGTGACCGTGACCGACCTCTATCGAGGCTACATCGCCTGCCTCAACAATCAGGACTGGCAGAAGCTGCATCGCTTCGTTCATGACGAGGTGCACTACAATGGCGACCGCGTCGGGCTGTCGGGTTACCAAGAAATGCTGGAGCGCGATTTTCGGGAAATCCCGGACCTCTATTTCGACATCCAGTTGCTGATTGCCGAACCGCCGTTCATAGCCAGCCGGCTCCAGTTCAACTGCACGCCGAAGGGAACCTTCTTCGGCCTGCCCATCAACGGCAGGAAGGTGTCCTTCAGCGAGAACGTCTTCTATGAATTCCTCGACGACAGGATCAGGAACGTCTGGTCGGTGATCGACAAGGCGGCCATCGAAGCGCAGCTTTGACGGCTGCGCGCGGCATCGCATCCTCCGGTTGGAAGCATCGTCAAGCATGCGAGCCATCCATCGCCCTTGCAGCTGGTGGTAAACTTGCCTACCTTGCGTGCGTAGGAGACTATGCGGATGTCGAATGTCGAGAAGGTCAGCGTTGCCCTCACCCCTGAAATGGCAACCATGATGCGCGAGGTCGTCGCGGCGGGCGAATACGCCTCGGCAAGCGAAGTCATGCGTGAGGCGTTGCGCGAGTGGAAGTTTCGCCGCACGCAACGCGAACAGGCTGTCGACGAGTTGGGCCGGCTTTGGGACGAAGGGATCGCAAGCGGCAACGCTGTCGACGGACGCGAAGCCTTCGCCCGGATCAAAAGCAAGCTCGATGCGGGGATCGCCGAGCGCGAGTTGCGATGACGCTGCACTTACGGCCCGAAGCCGAAGCGGACATTGAGGCCATCGCGCTCTATATCGCCGAGGACAGTCCCGCTGCGGCGTTGCGTTGGTACGACGAAATCCATGGCCAGTGCCAGCGCATCGCCGACATGCCGGGAATGGGTGTTGCACGACCGGAAGTGCGAGCGGGCTTGCGCACCTTCCCCGCAGGAAATTACCTGGTCCTCTATCGCCAGATCGAGGACGGCGCGGAGATCGTGCGCGTTATCCATGGCGCACGGCAGTGGCAAGAATTGCTTTAGTCAGCCGATTCGAACGTTCCTGGGCTCGACGCATTGGCAAGGCTTGGAAGAGTTCGCCGAGACGGAAATCGTTCGTAAAAATCGATCATTCTAACGAAAATAATTCGTTAGAAAGATCGGTTGAGGAATGACATTCTCCCCGCGTACTCGCCTGGAGCGTTGCATTGTCTTCCGTTTCCCACTTCGCGAACGATATTCCGAAAAGCGCGTTTCCTGCCGATCTGACCCAAGGGCGAAGATCCCTCAATTGGAATGGCATCGTCCCCGGCATCGTCTTGGTCACGATGATCACTGCTGTTGCCTTCTCGGCCCGTAATGTCTCCGGCTTCGCCTTGTTCAGCCCGATGATCCTGGCCGTCGTTGCCGGCATGATCCACTCCAACGTGCTCGGCACACCGGTGCACGCCAAAGCCGGTATCGCATTCTCGCAAAAGCGCCTGTTGCGCTTCGCCATCGTGCTGCTCGGCTTCCAGCTGACGCTCGGCCAAGTCGTCTCGATCGGCGCCGGCGGCGTCGGCATTGTCGCGGCGACGCTTGGCGCCACTTTCGTTTTCACCATCACGCTCGGCCGGCTGATCGGCGTCGACGCCAAGCTGGCGCAGCTGATCGCCGCCGGCACCTCGATCTGCGGCGCCTCGGCCATAGTCGCCACCAATATCGTCACCGATGCGCGCGACGAGGACGTCACCTACGCCGTCGCCTCGATCACCTTGTTCGGCACCGTGGCCATGCTCGGCTTTCCGCTGCTCGCGCCCATGCTCGGCCTCGACCAGCATGCTTTCGGCCTGTGGGCCGGCGCCTCGATCCATGAAGTGGCGCAGGTGATCAGCGCCGGCTTTCAGAACGGCACCCAGTCCGGCGAGATCGCCACCGTCGCCAAGCTGACCCGCGTCGCCATGCTGGCGCCGATGGTCGTCGCGCTCGGTCTGATGGCGCGCCGCAGGAGCAGCAGTGAGGTGGCGGCGCGGCCGCCCATGCCGTGGTTCGTCGCCGCCTTCGTCGCCATCGTGGCGCTGAACAGCCTGGTCAGCGTGCCGGCCGAGGTGAAGTCGGCAATGGCGCTCGCCACCACCATCATGCTGACCATGGGGCTGGCCGCCATGGGCCTGCAGGCCGACATCTCGCAGCTGCGCTCGCGCGGCCTGCGCCCGCTGGCGCTCGCCTTCTCGGCCTTCCTGTTCATCGGCTGCTTCAGCCTGCTGCTGGTGAAATTCGCCTAGTGCGCCGCTCAATCGGCGGGTTTGGAAATCAAACCATATCGGCTACGGTCCGCGCGTCAGCACGCGAGCCCACAGCCGATCATGCCGTTTGTCCCCCTGCCCTTCGTCGTCGCCATGTCGCTGTTCATCCTGCTTTTGGTCGTCGCCAGGCGCCAGGATGAGGCAGCACCCAACCTGCCGTTTCTCGCCCTGATCCTCGTCGCAGCGTTGCAATCGGTGCTCACCGGACTGCGCTGGGGCTATGGCATCGGCGAAGTCGGCTATATCGCCCCCATATCCGCCGCGATCATGCCGTCACTACTCCACGCTGGCGTCTCGAGGCTGGTCCGCAAGAGCGACCGCCGGTGGCCGGCCCTGCTGGGGCTCCACGCAACGCCTGCCATCATCATCATCGTGCTGATGATCTTTTGGCGCGAGGCGATCGACGTGGCGCTGACATCAATCGATTTCATCTACGCCGCCGCCATTCTCTGGCTGCTTCGCTCCGGCGCCGACGGGCTTCGCCTTGCGCCCTTCGACGGCGCGGTCCCGGTCTACAGGGCCATCCTTTTCGCGGCGGCTACGCTGTGCCTGTCGGGAGCCGTCGACATGCTGGTGTCATTCGATCTGGCGTCGGGACATGGCGCTCGCGCGGCGACCGTGATCGGCATAGGCAATCTTTTCATGCTCGTCATTGTCGGCGTGGCGGCGGCGGCGGCCAGCCAAAGCCATGTCCCGCTCAATGCCGCCGAGCCCGTCGAGACTCAGTCCCCATCCCACGCCGGCGAAGACGCCGATACGATCGCCAAGGTCAACGAGTTGATGCAGGAGAAAAAATTATATCGCGACGCCAATCTCAACCTCAACCGGCTTGCCCGGCGCGCCGGAATTCCGGCGCGGCAGATTTCGGCGGCGATCAACCGGGCCACGGCCAGCAACGTCTCGCAATATGTCAATCAATACCGCATCACCGAGGCCTGCCGGCTGCTGAGCCAAACCGACCAATCGGTGACCGAGATCATGCTTGCGGTCGGATTCCAGACCAAGTCGAACTTCAACCGCGAATTCCGCCGCGTGACCGGCACGACACCGCTCGCCTGGCGGGAGCGGAACGCGCAATCGCCCTCCCTTGCGGGCGCTGTGGGCCGCTGAACGGTACTCAATCGCGATAAAGCACGACCTCGATCGCGATCGAGGTCGTGGGCTTCGCTCCGATCCGTTGACATCGCGGGATCGACACAGACAGAAAGCGAACACAACGCCAACCGGCCCCAGGGCTGAAGACTCCGGGGTCTCCAGCCATGGCGCACGCGTTCGACAACGGAGATTTCCATGAAATTCTGGGCCATGCTTTGTGCCATCATTATCTCGACAACGCAGATGCAACACCCGGCAGACGCCGGCGACAATGTCGGCGTTCGTCAGTTCCCCGCCCCATCCGGGGAACGCGGCGCCGATCTCGATGTGACGGTCTGGTATCCGGCCCAACCGGGTGGTGAGACGGTAATGTCTGGCGACACCGCGCTTTTCGTCGGAACGGCCGCCATGCGCGATGCGCCAATATCAGGCGGAAAATTTCCGCTCATCCTGCTCTCCCATGGAGCTGGCCTTGCGGGAACGCCGCAAGCCCTGAGCTGGATTGCAACGCCTCTGGCCAGGCAGGGATTCGTCGTCGCCGCTCCCGCACATCCGGGAAATACGGGGAAAAACAAATCCGCCGCCGAGACGATGAAGCTCTGGTTGCGGCCCGCCGATCTCACGGCTGCCCTGACTGCGACGGCGAAGGACGCCTTCTTCGCAGGGCACCTCGAACAAGGCAAAGTGGGCGTCCTCGGTCTTTCCATGGGCGGCAACACGGCACTGGCGATAGCCGGTGCCCGCATCGACCCGAAATTGCTGGCGGCCTATTGCGATACGGACCTGCTCAATGTCTCGCTCTGCGACTGGGTCAGGCAAAGCGGGGTTGATCTTCACGCCATGGATTTGCGGTCCTCCGGCCGGGACAACCGGGATGAGCGCATTCGCTTCGCCATGGCAATCGATCCCGCCCCATCCGATGTCTTTGACGTCAAGAGCTTTGCCGGCATCAAAATTCCGGTCGCTATCGTCAATCTTGGCCGGCCAGGAAAGATTCCCGTGACCGCCGACGCATCCGGGATCGCAAAAGCAATTTCAAAGGCGAGCTATGCGACGATCGAGGATGCGAGCCACTACAGCATGTTCGGCGAATGCAAGCGCGGCGCTGTCGGCATCATTGCGGCCGAACAGATCGGCGACCCGGTTTGCGATGACGGTGGAGCACGATCGCGCGGTGATATCCACGCGCAACTGATCGACATGACGATTGCAGCTTTCAATCGCGCGCTGAAGACCGAGCCGTAGAACGCAGCTCAGTCCTCGAACGAACTCGCCGCGGCATAGATCGCCGCCAGCGTCTCGATGCCGGCCTGGTCGGCCTTGTCGAAGCGGCCGGGCAGCGGGCTGTCGAGATCGAGCACGCCGAAGACGCCTTCATCGTCCTCGAGCAGCACGACCAGTTCCGAGCGCGAGTCGGCGTCGCAGGCGATGTGGCCGGGAAAATCATGCACGTCCTTGATCAGCATCGAGGTGCCGAGTTCGACCGCGGTTCCGCACACGCCCTTGCCGACGGCGATGCGCACGCAGGCCGGCTTGCCCTGGAACGGCCCGAGCACCATTTCCTCGTCCGACTGCAGGAAATAGAAACCGGCCCAATTGAGATCCGGCACCATCTGGAAGATCAGCGCGGCGGTGTTGGCGGCGTTGGCGATCGAATCGCGCTCGCCCTCGAGCAGCGCCTTAAGCTGAGTGGCGAGGTCGCGGTAGAACGCGGCCTTGTCTGACGTGTCGATGGCCTTGGCCGCAAACATGGCTTGTCTCCGTATCGAGGATAGCGGTTCGTCCGATCGCTTGCCAAAGTCCCGGCGAGCTCCGCAACCAGGACGGCCGCCTGCACAGTCTAGCGTGGATTGCGTCCCCTCCGAAAGCCGTAAGATCAGGGGTGCCTCCCGGCGCTGAGCCGGACGGCAAGGCAGCTATGCGTAAACTTTGCGATCATCTTGAGAATCATGACGGCCCCGATCGGGGCCGTCATTCACCTCTCAAACAGATCGGACAAGTCCCGGGTTTTAGAGCGGGATGAATTTAGGTTGGGCATAGCCTGCCTCTGTGAAGTAATTTCGGCATTCGGTTGACGTGACGGTGCCGAGGAT
>NZ_JAMYMR010000074.1:0-12890 GCF_040318635.1 Mesorhizobium sp. M1066 | reverse complement strand
GCAGTGATCGGCGCCGGCGGGCCGACCAACGAGCGATCTAACCATCAAGTCGATTTCGGGAAAGTGCCTTGGCGCACCGCTTACGTCGAAGAAAAATTGATCGCGTTGCATCGCTCCGATGAATGCAGCAGGCGCCTGGCCGAAATTCCGGGTGTCGGGCCGGTCGGCGCATCGGCTTTTAATGATGAAGACCCCAGATCCCCGAACGTTCAAGTCCGGTCGCGATTTTGCCGCTTGGATAGGACTCACGCCCAAAGACCATTCGACCGCAGGCAAGGTCAGACTGGGGGTGATCACACGTGCTGGCGACGAAATGCTAAGGAGCATATTGGTGGTTGGCGCGACTGCTCTTCTTCAGCACGTCAGAACAGGTCGAAGCAGACATGCTTCCCGATGGCTCACCGAACTACTGCAAAGGAAGAAACCGAAGCTGGTTGCGGTGGCGCTCGCCAACAAGATTGCCCGTGTCGCCTGGTCATGGCTTCCGTAAGCCGGTTCCTTACCAAGAAGCTGCGGCTGAAGGTCGACGAAGCGAAGAGCGCGGTGGCGTGGCCGGAGGAGCGGAAGTTCCTGGGGTTCAGCATCGCGAATGGCGGGAGCGAGCGGCGCATCGCGCCGAATGCCACCAAATTCAAGGCGATGATCCGGGATATGACACGCCGGACCCGGGGCATAAGTCTGCCGCAGTTGATCAAAGAGCTGAAGCCATACCTCTGATCCGTATGTCCGGTGGTGTGGGAGGGGCGGCGCCGCGAGGCGTCCCCTATCCCGATCAATCCCTCTTGATTCAATCTGAACGTCCGCCGCTGTAGATCGCCCCCAATGACATCCCCGCCGGCAGCGCCGAATTTGAGGCCTTAAATCCTTGTACTGATGCATGGATCAAGAGCGGCTTCACACTACAGTCTACCCACCTCTGATCCTGAAGGCGCTATCTCAAGCCGCAGCTGCTGGACCCGCGCGCTGAAGGCTAGGCGTCGATCGCCACCCCGCGACGTAGAGGACGATTAGACAGAGTACCGGGATGAGGATCAGTAGCGACGACACAGCGGCAATTGTAGGATCGATCTGGTTGCGAATATTCTCCCACATCTTCAATGGCAGCGTGCGGATCGAGAACCCAGCTACCAGCGATGTGACGACTACCTCATCGAAAGAGGCGAGGAACGCGAACACGGCGCCACCAATAATACCGGGCCTGATCAAAGGCAACGTCACTCTGATAAAAGTCCGCAAGGGATTCGCCCCCATGCTCATGGCGGCCCGCTCCAGCGCGGAATCGAAATTCGCCAGCGTGGCGGACACGATCACGACGACATAACCGATGGCGCCGATGGTATGCGCCAAGACAATGCCGGTCATCGACCCGAGCAGCCCGAGTTTGAGCAGCCCGAGATAGGTCGCTATTCCCACGACGATGACCGGAAATGTGATCGGCGTCAGGATCACCATAGTCAAGAAACTGCGCGGCCGCGGAAGACTGCGATTGAGGCCGTAAGCCGCAAGCGTGCCGAGGATGGTGGATAGGATAGTAGTCACAATGCCTATCTGGATGCTGGTCCAGGCGGCGCCATACCAGGAGGGATCGCTGAAGAACGCGCGATACCACTGCAGTGAAAGGCCTGGGGGCGGAAATTGCAAAAACTGTCCCGCGCTGAACGACATGATGACGACGAGCAGTTCTGGAACCAGCAAGTAGAAAACAACCAACACTAGGAATATAATGCCGACCATCTTCGACCAATTGCTTTTACCGGCGGCTTGGTAGAGATGCATCGTCCAACGTTTCGCCCGACGGGGAGTAAAAATCTCGTCTAGATGGCGTTTAAACCCGCCGAAAACCGGCAGTCGATTGGCCCAAGACTTCCGCGCAGGTTGCGCCGCTCGTCCCTGTGTACCAGAAAGATCAAGCCCGAACGTGGAGAGCACGACGATCGCGACCGCCAGGAGGATAAAGGCCGATGCGGCGACACGCCCCATGTCAAAGAAAGTATGGACCTGCGACGCGATGAAGGTGGAAAGCATGGCGTCGCCCAACCCGCCAAGGGCTGCGGGCGTGATGTAGAAGCCGAGGCAGATCACAAAGACCAACAGACAGCCGCTGCGCACGCCCGGCATGCTGAGCGGGAAGAATACCCGCCAGAAGGCGGTGAACGGCCGCGCCCCCATGCTGCGGGCGGCCGCCATGAGGGACTTATCGATACCCATCATGACGCTAACCAGCGCCAGGATCATCATCGGTAGCATGATATGTACCATACCGATATACAAGGCTAAGCGGTTATAGATGAGTTGGAGAGGACTGGAGATCAGTCCAAGTTCGAGCAGCAGATTGTTGATCAAGCCATTGTCGCCGAGGATCACGATCCAGGCATAGGTGCGCGCTAGCAGACTGGTCAGGTAGGGGATGACGACGACCAGGATGAGAGCCATGCGCAGCCTCTTCGATGCCGCCACGATCAGATAGGCCGTAGGGTAGCCGACGAGGAGGCAGATTGCTGTGGCTAACCCGCTGATCTCGAGGGTCTGGTAGAGCACACGGACATTCGCCGGCTGGCTGAAAAACGACTGGTAGTTGGTGAGCGAGAAGGCCGGCGCTTTGAGGCTGGTCAGGAAGAGCAGGATGATCGGAATGCCGAATACGACGAGCAGCACGGCGAGGGCGGGGCCAGTGAGAATTAAGGGCATTCGGCCCAGTTTCTGAAACGTCTTCATCCCGATTCCCCCTTTCGGCGCCTCACGCACTGACAAAGCGAACGTCTGAGCGCAACCAGTCGAGGCGTACCTCATCGCCAGCTCGAAAGATCTGTTGGCCGGCGCCAACGTGTTCGCGCACAATCAGCACACTGTTCCCGGCGCGCACATAGTATTTCCGCAACGGGCCGGCATAAATCATGTCTGCGACAGTGCCGGCGATAGATTGTCTTTGGTCAGAGTCGGCTCGCGTTGGAGCCGCGCGACCGGCGACGCAAATGCGTTCTGGCCGAAGCATCGCAACGGCGCCCGAGGGCGGCACGGCATCGGATTCAACTTTGAATCCGCAATTTTCGAGGATGTTGGCCTCGCCCAGAAAATTCGCCACGAACTGCGTCGCAGGCCGGTCATAGAGAGCCTCTGGTGTATCGGTTTGCTCGATTCGACCGTCGCGCATAACGACGATTCGGTCCGACAGCGTGAGCGCCTCCTCCTGGTCGTGCGTGACGCATACAGTGGTTTTGGCAAACTCTCGGTGCAGGCTCTTGATCTCGCCCTGCATCTGCTCGCGAAGATTGCGGTCAAGGGCGCCCAGTGGCTCGTCGAGCAGGAGGATCGGCGGATCGGCTATCAGCGCTCGCGCAAGCGCTACGCGCTGCTGCTGGCCCCCGCTTAGTTGCGACGGCATCCGGCCGCCATAATCCTTAAGATGGACGCGCTCAAGCATTCGATCGACATGCCTTGCCCTCTCGGCGGCCCTGACGCCGCGCATTTCGAGTGGGAATTCCAGATTCCGGCGCACTGTGAGGTGCGGAAACAGTGCATAGCTCTGAAAGACGATGCCCTGGTCGCGCCGGTAGGACGGCACCGAGGCGACCGACTTCCCACCAATCAGGATGTCTCCTTCAGTAGGCTCTACGAACCCGGCGAGCAGCATCAACGCTGTGGTCTTGCCCGAACCGCTTGGCCCTAGAATAGTCAAAAACTCGCCGCGACGAACCTCAAGTGACACATCCTTGACCGCAGCGACCGCCCCATACATCTTGGTCACGTTGCAGAACTCAATCTGCGCCTGAGCCGTACTCATTTTCAATGCTTCATCCTTGGCCATTGGCAGGGTAGTGCTTTTGAGATGCAAGGTCATGATTGATCCTCCAACACGCAACACGAAAGCGGCTGCTTGGCACATTGCTTCGACATAGCAGGGTTCCGGCCGAGGCGGCTCAATCCATTTCTCAGTCAGGCCATTTTTCAGTCAGGAAGGCGACCGTTTGGCCGCCTTCCCCAGACACTATTGATCGGCGATCACTGAAGAATCCACTCGTTCCAACGCTGGATAAGCCGCTCGACGTTTGTCACGCCGTCTGATCCTGCCGTAGCGTACCACTTGGAGTCCGCCACTATGCTAGCCTTCAGGTAATCAGGGTGGCTGGCGAATTTTCGTCCGACATCCTCTGGCAGCAGTTTATACGCATTTCGGTTCGCCGGGCCATAAGGAATGAGCTTTGCAAATGCGGCCTGCCTGTCGGCGCGGGTGACGAATTCAATAAATTTCTGTGCGTTCTGCAGATTTTTGGTGCCCTTTGGGATACCCCAGCTTTCCCAAGTCACCTTTTGTTGGTTTCGATTGACCTCAATCGGCGCGCCTTGGTCCATCAATGCAACCGCTCGGCCGTCGTAGGATTGCGCAAGGTCGACAACCTTGTCGTGCAGCAACTGCTGGTTCTCGGACCCGGTAACAAACCATTTGCGGATATGCGGCTTGATCTTGTCCAAGCTCGCGAAAGCTCGGTCGATATCCAAGGGATAGAGGGCATCAGCAGGCACACCATCCGCCAGCAGAGCTTCCTCCCACGGGCCGGATCCGTCCACGCCCGAGGACATCGCACGAACCCCGGGATACTTGCTGACATCCCAAAATTCTGCCCAAGTGGCCGGCCGCGGTTTGCCAGCTGGGAACTTCTCGGTATTGTAAACCATACACAGCGCGTAGACGATCGACCCAACACTATACGGAGTCCTGGTGAACTCTACAATCGCATCCAACTCATCCTTCTTGTAGATTGAGTAATCGATCTTCTCCAGGAGACCCTTCTCAGGAGCTTTGAAAGTTGTGGTCGCGTCCACGGGAATCACATCCACCGAAACGCTATTGGTCGACACCATTAGCTCAAGCGTGGCTGCGGGGACTTCTTCAGCGACCGGGGTCACTTTAATTCCCGTCTCGGCTTCGAAAGGCTTTACATAGGCTTCGATACACGCCTTTGCGTAATCGCCACCATTGAGAGCGACGCTCAGTTCGCCCGAGGATTGAGCGGCAGCGCGGCGGGACTGGTAAGACATCGCACCTACCGCGATAGCGGATGCTCCATGCATGAAACGTCTGCGGTTTATTGACATGCTCATTATTCGTTCCTCCTCAATATCCCGTCGCTGGACAGGATTCCGTTTTTGTTTCGCAATTCAGTCGTACGGCTTTAGTCACGGGCCGCCAGCGTCGTATCGACCAGGTTCACCCAATAGCCGATGCCATAGGGCAGGGCTTCGTCATTGAAGTCATACGCCGGGTTGTGCAATGCAGCGGTCGGGCCATTGCCGAGCTCAATGTAAGATCCGGGCCGCGCCTCAAGCATGTAAGCGAAATCCTCACCTCCCATGCTGGGTCGCAGCCTATCGTTAACGGACTCAAATCCGACGAGACCGCATGCCGCCTTTATCGCCACACTAGTTGCTTCCGTGTGGTTTACCATGCAGGGTTCGAGCCGCCGATGCTTAAACTCGATTTCCGCGCCGTATCCTTGCGCTATGCCTTCGGCGCATTTCCTGATCTGTCGTTCAGCGTATTCCCTGAGCTCAGATGCGAGGGACCGCACGGTCCCGGATATCCTAACATATTCTGGTATAATGTTGTATGCCGTGCCGGCTTCTAGCTTGGTGACAGAAATAACGAGGGACTCGAGCGGGTCCGTGCCCCGCGAGATCAAAGTCTGGAGGCCGAGGACGATTTGTGCGGCTATAACGATTGGATCGATGGTCTGATGCGGACTGGCTGCGTGCCCACCCCTGCCCTTCACGACTATGTCGAACTCATCAAGAGCGGCAGCGGTAGGGCCATCGCAAATCGCGAACTTGCCAACTTCTAGGCCCGGCGAGTTGTGCATCCCAAAAACCTGGGAAATCTCGAACCGCTCCATGATGCCTTCCTGGACCATCCTTTGGCCGCCCAGTCCATCTTCTTCCGCCGGCTGAAAGATCAGGGCCACGGAGCCCTTGAAGTTGCGCGTCTTTGCCAAATATTTCGCCGCCCCTAGCAGCATGGCCGTGTGACCGTCATGGCCGCACGCGTGCATCTTGCCCGGTACTTGCGAAGACCAGGGCTTGCTCGAGGCTTCTCGGATCGGCAGGGCGTCCATGTCGGCTCTCAGCCCGATCGTCGGTCCGTCTCCGCCTTCGCCCTGAATGATTGCGACAATACCGGTTTCCGCGATTCCCGTTTCGATATGATTGATGCCGAATGAAGCTAGTTTCTCGGCCACGAAGCTAGCTGTGTTGTGTACTCCATAACCGAGCTCGGGATTCTGGTGGAGGTAGCGGCGCCACTCGGTTGCCTCGCCCTGCAAATCCCGGAAAGTCTCAACGCTGTGCATCTATTGTTCCCAAATTATTGGCGAGGCAACTTAGCGCCTTCATCAAAATCAATCGTCCAGCGCCTTCCGTCAAATGCAGTTTGTATATCGGCCTCATCTAGGACCAAGATGGCTGTCTGAGTAGTCACAGGGAATGATGCGGGGGTCATTGCGTCCGTCGACGCTGATGCCTCGATGCTGGGGCGGTATCCTGTCGTCATGAGGTATCTGGCTGCGGTCGTGACGGCCCAGTGCGCCATCGCGCCAGCGTGGCGGTGATGCGCAGAATGCCGCCACAGCAGGGTCAGACCGTTGGGTCAAAGCGCGGCAGCAGCTTGGTGGTCTCGCCGGCTGCGGCGGTCGGAGCGCGCTTCATCGCCACCAGGAGTTGCCGGATGATGGCGAGTCGGGTCGGCGGCATCCATTGGCGAGGAAGCCATAGCCGGTGGGTATAGCGGTCGAGATAGGCGAGGACTTGCACGGGCGAGCTGAACGGCGGCTTGGCATAGACGATCCAGTTCTTGCGACGAAGCTGCCGGATCGCGGCCGTGAAGGCATGGGCTGACCGAGCCCGTCGAGCGTGCCGGAGAAGCGCAGTCGCCACGCATAGGCCGCCTGGAGCAGCTCGAGGAACAGCCGCCGGAATAGGCGGGAGAGGACATGGATGGGCAGGAAGAAGCGTGGCCGGCAGCTGAACCAGCCCCATCGGAAGAGAGAGCGCCGCCGGGGACGAGGCAATGGATGTGCGGATGATGGTGAGCGCCTGGCCCATGTGTGAACAATGGCCAGGACCCCGATCTTACCGCCGAGGGCCGCAGATCGGCGGCGATAGTCTTGAGTGTTGCGGCCATGGCGTCGAACAGAATGGCATAGACGACTGCCTTATTGTGAAAGGCGATCTCGGCGACTTCGGCCGGCACCGTGAACACGACGTGGAAGTAAGGCACCGGCAGCAGATCGGCCCGACGGTCGGCGAGCCACCGTTCGCGCGTCGCGTTCTGACACTTGGGACAATGCCGGTTGCGGCAGGAGTCATAGGAGACGCGGGCATGCGCGCAGTCCTCACAGGCCTCGACATGACCGCCAAGCGCCGCAGTCCGGCAGAGCTCGATCGCGGACATGGCGCGACGCTCGACGCGGCCGAGATGGCCGTCATGGGCAACACGATAGGCATGACCATGGCGACGGAAGGTATCCGCCACCTCCAGCTCGGGGCGCATCGCTGGGCTCAGGCAGGCGGCACCACCTCCAGCGTCAGGCGGTCGAGCGGGCTCTGCGTCCTGGAAATCGTGCCTGTTGCCACATGGGTATAGCGCGACGTCGTCGAGAGGTTTGTTGCGCCGACGAAGCAGACTTCGTCGCGCACAGTGGGGCTTCATCCAGCTCCCTAATCTAAGAGGCACCGGCATCTTATCTCCTCTTCCTGCTGATGCAGTTTAGGAGTTCAATGCGTATCCGACACTCAGAGTTTGAGCGGTCGCGCAACCAGCGCTACTTCTTCGTTGGCGTCGACATGCGCCCCCGATGCTATGGCCAAGACAATGGACGTTTCAGGCGCGCGGATATCGATGGACTCAGCGGACAGCGAATCTATCGAATGCAGGATACCTATGAGATCTCCCTGCTTCACTTCATCCAGCACCGAGCAGAGAGGTTCGAAGATGCCCGGCGCAGGCGATTTCAGCTCATCGGATGGACGCGTTTCGAGCGTTTGGCCGAACTTCTGTTGACGGAAAGTTGGATACTCGGCTTTTCCCTCGACCAGCCCGAGCGCGATGAGCGCGTTGCGCACTCCAGCCTCGTAGATCGCGAGATTGTCCGCGCCGACCGTGCCCCCACCGAATTCAGTGCAAACAAATACCTTACCCTGGTTTTGGGCCGTGATATCAAACATTCCAGCCGTGTCGTTGTGTTGCCACACCAACGTCAAGGGCAATTTGAACGCTTCCGCCATTCTCACCGTCCTGGCCATGAGATCGGGATCGGCAATGGGGTGCGTCGTGGCCGCCGGTGGAAACTCCCACGTTGGTCCGAAGCTGTGCAGATCAAATACGGTGTCGGCCATTGGCAACAATACGCGCGAAACCGCATCCGCGATTCGTTCGGTCACTGACCCGTCGGCGCGGCCTGGAAAGACGCGATTGAGATTCAATCCGTCGAGCGGAGTATTGCGGCTCCAGGCTTGCACGGCCAATGGATTGAGCACCGGTAGGACGATGACCCTTCCACAGGTTTGCGCGTCTGGCAGCCACTTAATAAGCCGTCGCGCGACAATTGGCCCCTCCAATTCGTTGCCATGATTTCCACCGGTGACAAGAAGACGCGGTCCCTCTCCTTTATTGAGACTGAAGACCGGGAGCGAAAGCTCCCCATGGTCGGCACCTCCTGGGACGACCAGATGCCCCCTGCTCACGCCGGGCGTATCGAGATCAAACGTAAGATGTGCTTCGCTCATTGTTCAGCCTAATTTTGAGTATTCACGCGACCTTGGCGCAGGTTTGCGTTTGTTCGCTCTGCAAGTATGCGCCAACCTATCGTCAATTCGCCAATATAATGTCCCGGACGGTGCCATCGCGTTTTCAGATGGCCAGGGCCTGCTTTGCTAAACTGCCGCTGCTCCGACGTTCCCAAGAAAGAACTGGAACCCTGGGAAATAAGGGCCTCCCTTGCACTAGGGTCCGGACCCATAAAAGGGGTTCCTCTGACGGCGGGATTGTGATTCACGGGTCTCTGAGGGGGACCACTCATGAATCGCGAATATTTCTGGCTCAGCGATGAGCAGTTTGGGTTGCTTGAACCACATCTGCCGACCGACACCCGAGGCAAGCCGCGCGTCGATGATCGCCGCGTGATCAGCGGCATTATTCATGTGGTGAAGAGCGGCGGACGCTGGGTCGACGCTCCGTCGGTCTATGGACCGCGCAAGACCCTCTACAACCGTTTCCAGCGCTGGTCGGCCAAGGGCGTTTGGAGTGCCATTTTCCATGCTCTTGCCAACGCCGGCGGGCCTCCGGCCGAGCTTCTCATCGACTAATCGGCGGTAAGGGCGCATCGCTGTGCGGCCGGCGGCAAAGGGGGGAGCAAAATCAGGCCATCGGTCGCTCGAGAGGCGGACGGACTACCAAAATCCATGCCCTGACGGATGGATTCTGCCGGCCGGTCGCCTTTCTCCTGACCGGCGGCCACGTCGCCGATTGCACTGCCGGGGCGCTGCTGATCGAGCAGATGCCGGCGGCGCCAATCCTGCATGCCGACAAAGGCTATGGCAGCAATGCCATCCGGGAGCAGGTTCGCGGACGCGGCGCCTTCGCCAAATATCCCGCCCAAGGCGAATCGAAAATGGAAGAATTGTTTCTCGCCCTTCCTCTACAAGGACCGCAATGCGATTGAGCGCATGTTCTGTCGCATCAAGGACTTCCGTCGCATCGCAACTCGCTACGATCGGCTCGCCCGCAACTTCCTCGCCGCCGTCTGCATCGCTGCAACCGTCAGCTACTGGTTATGAGTCTTAGCCCTAGTCATCTGGAACTGAAGTTCGTTACATTGTGAGGTGTTCGCCTATTCGATGGAGAGTGCAGCGATGGCGAACGCGACAGGCCGACCGACGGCGCCTCTGGTTCTGGTGCGAGAAGAGCGCGAGTATCTGGAACGACAGGTGCGTCGGCAGCGTGTGGCGCGATCCATGTCCGAGCGGTGCCGGATCATTCTTCGTTGTGCCGAGGGCGTTCCCAGCAAAGCCGTCGCAGCTGAGCTGGGGGTCCACGAGCAGCCGGTCGGCAAGTGGAGGCGCCGCTTCCTCAAGGATCGCGTCGAGGGTCTACTGGACGAAACCCGGCCAGGCAGGCCCCGGACGATCGATGACGATCAGGTCGCAGCCGTGATCGAGCGGACGTTGCGCTCCACGCCCAGCGATGCGACCCATTGGTCGATCCGATCTATGGCCGGTACGACCGGCTTCTCGCACACGACGATCCGCAGGATCTGGACCGCCTTCGGGCTGCAACCGCACCGCTCGGAGACGTTCAAGCTGTCGAGCGATCCGCTGTTCGTCGACAAGGTGCGCGACATCGTCGGGCTCTACCTCTCGCCACCCAATAGGGCGCTCGTGCTCAGCGTCGACGAGAAGAGCCAGATTCAGGCGCTCGATCGTGAGCAGCCCGTGCTGCCGATGATGCCGGGCATCCCCGAGCGCCGGACACATAGCTGTGTCCGGCACGGCACCACCTCGCTGTTTGCAGCGCTCGACGTCCCTCCGGCTTCGTTATTGGCAAGTGCTACAAACGGCACCGGGCCACCGAGTTCCTGGACTTCCTGAAGCAGGTTGATGCCAGTATTCCGCCGGACCTCGACGTCCACATCGTCATGGATAACTACGCGACTCATAAAACCGCGCTGGTTAGGGCATGGCTGGCGCGACGGCCGCACTACCATGTCCACTTCACGCCGACATCGGCATCCTGGATCAACCAGGTTGAACGGTGGTTTGCCGAACTCACCCGTAAGCAGTTGCGCCGCGGCGTCCACACCTCGACCAGCCAACTCGAAGCCGACATCCGCTCCTTCATTGAGCGGCACAATGAGAACCCAAAGCCATATCGCTGGGTCAAATCCGCCGACGACATCCTCTCATCCGTCAAGCGCTTCTGCCAAAAGGCCGAACAGATCTTATGCAGCGAATTTTAGATTCAGGTGACTAGGACCACCAGCGCGCTTGCCCGCCCACACGGCCCCGCGCTTGCTGGTGAAGAGTAGACGCCCGTGCGCTGGGATCGTCGGAGTGATGAACGCGCTGGCGCAATAAATCTGACACGATGCCAATCACGCGGCAAATGAAGGCCAACCTCGCCTGTTGCTTACGCATAATGCGAACCATTTCGATGGCGTTAGGATGATCGCGGTTAGCTGCAGGCAGCTCGTGCAAACCATGTTCGAACAGGCCCGAGGATGCCGAACCAGCGGGCCTCCTGATCGAACTCGCAATCGACGGCACGCTCTCAGGCCTGTTCCGGCAGCGAAGTGGTAGGCAGTGCTTCATCGCGACACGACTTGCTTAGGTGTCATGCACGATAGAGCGTGTGCGGTGTGCGGCTCAGTACTTCCCCACCACGCTCTGTCACCAGGACGTGGGCGCCGGCGCCAAATAGGTAGCCGTTTTCGCTGCGCAATATATTTGGCATGTGCAATGTCATGCCGGCCTGAAGGACATCCTCAACGCCTGGCTCTAAGCTCAGGTCACCGCGTTCAGTCCAATTCATTCCGGTTTGGTATCCGGTTCGTTGGCGAAAGACTCCTTGCCGCTCAGATCTCTTTAGCACCTCGTGACCCGCAGCGTCCACCGCCGCCGCGGTCGTACCCGGCTTGATCGCCGCAACGAGTGTTTCGATGACCTCCTCGGCCAGCTCGTGCAGGGATTCGGTCTCCGGATGTCGGCCAAGCACGGCGCACCGGACCATTCCAACTGTGTACCCGTGCTTCGATGCGCCGACTTCTAAAAAGGCTGGCTCGTTATTATTGATTGGATGATGCGTTGGGGGACCATGCGGCAACTTCGTCCGCTCCCCGAACAGAATCGTAGGCGGAGCCATTCCGACTTCTCCGCCAACGTTGCCGGCATCAGCTTGGATCGCCGCCGCCATGGTCCCCGCCATTTCCAATTCGGTAACACCTACCCGCAGGGAGCTCTGGAAGGTTCTCAATGCCAAGTCGGTCATGCGCATCGCGTCGCGCATGCACTGGAGTTCCAGCTCGCTCTTCACCGCCGCCACCGAGGAAACCAGCCGAGTCGCATCCGCGATCTTCAAATCGGGAAGCTGCACCTGAAGCGCACTGACATCGGCCGGTGCGAGGTTCCAGCAACCAAGCTCAAATCCGACCCGCTTGCTCTGCAGCCCATACCGTCGAAGGACGTCGGCGCAAACCGTCCCGAAATCGGGCTGATGGGTATATGTAACGATTTCGTCAATGCAACTATAGACACGAACTGCGTGCTCATCGTATTCTCGAACCACATATGTCGGCGGCCGACCCGGCACCAAAATCAGTGGAAACGGCGCGAAGTATCCGCCACTTCCATCATATCCGCTAAGATACCGAAGATGGCCATGCGCACTTACCACAAGTGCGTCGAGCCTCGCGCTGACCATGGCCTCCAACACCTTAAGCTGCCTCCGCTCGTATTCTGATCTCGGGAAAGGGACGCCCGTCACAGGAATCGCTGAGGATACCGTCGTCATATCTCACCTCAATGAAATGTCATGTTGACGGTTCGATTGCGCAAACGGTACGCACCGGACCGAAGTTCGAAGCTGTCGCTGCTCCGCGTCTTTGTTTCCGTCAGACGATCAACCGTCTTGGCGGTTTGCGTCAAATGCAGTTTTTATATTGTCGTCATCTAGCGGCGAGATGTTACTAAGGCACGGCGATATAAAAACTGCATTTGACGCATGCCGACCGGCAATCGGATCATAGTCCTGCTAAGTTGGCGCAGCTCGGCGGAAACGATCGGTCGGAGCAATGAGCAGGGCGGCGGACGCAGACGAGGATTCAATTTCGCCAGCGACGTTTGCGCCG
>NZ_JAMYMR010000073.1:0-13073 GCF_040318635.1 Mesorhizobium sp. M1066 | reverse complement strand
AGATCGACGCCTCTACCCGCTCAAGGTCTATGAATATCGCGCCATCGCAGAACGAGGCGCCCCTCCCGCGGAGCGGGTTCGTGCAGTGAGGCGCAAAGCGGAATATGGGCATCTGGCTGCGACGGTTGAGATTCAATCGCGGCTCAGCGCTCGCCGGAGAGCACCGAAGCGAATGCGATATTGCGCCGGCGTCACCCCGACCTTGCGGCGGAAGAGACGCCCGAAAAAACTCGCATCCTCATAGCCGACTTCACTCGCCACCGCTTCGACCGGGAGATCGCCGGTCTCCAGCAGCTGCTTGGCCTGCTCGAGCCGGAGCGCGTGGATGTAGTCGATTGCCTTCATTTCCGTGGCCTTGGCGAAGCGGCGCACGAAGGAGCGCTCGGACAGGCCTGACAGCTTGGTCATTGCGGCGACGGGCGAGTGCATCCGGTAGTTGTGTTCGGCCCATTTCTGACAGCGGTTGATCACCGCGTCGTCGGTCTGGCGAAAGCACATGAGCGCAGCGAAGGGCTGCTGTCCCATATCGTGCCACTGCAGCAAATAGACCTTGGCGACCTCCATCGCCTCCCTGAGGCTGACGAAGCGCGCGATCAGATAGAGGGCGAGATCCTGCCAGCTCGAGCCACCTCCGGCCATGACGATGCGCTGGGCCTCGCCGCTCAGCACGAGCGACTGATCCGGCCTCACCTTCACGCCGGGATAGTTGTTCGTGAGCGTCTCGACATAGCCCCAGTGAATGGTGGCCTCGCGATTGTCGAGCAGCCCGGCCTCGCCGAGTAGCACCGCGCCCGAACAGGCGCTGGCCAGCATCGCGCCGTCGTCATGCGCTCGCTTCAGCCACGCGGCTTCGGCGTCATACTGCCCGGCAATGCTTTCGCCCGGATTGACGAAGAAATCTGGAATACAGACGATGTCGGGTGGTGGGCAATCGGCAAGGCTGTGATCTGGGCGCACCCAGATGCCGTTTGCCGCGCGAAACGGGCTGCCGTCCCCGGCAACCACATAGGGCCGCATGCGCGGCGTGCCCGCGGCTCCGCTGGTGATGAACAGGAAATCCCTGCCGGGCGAGGAAAACAAGTCGAACATCCCGTAGATCGTGGAGACGGTAGCCTCCGGAGCGGCAAGGATCGCCACATTCAATGGGCCGGCCTGTTCAACCATGGCAGAAATGACCGCCTTTCAGCATTTTCGACTTTAGTGGCCGTGCCCGCGCCGCGCTAGCGTGCGTGAAACGAGGAGACCGCCCCATGGCCGCCACCGCTACCCTTACACCATCGAGCATCGAAAGCTTCCGTTCCATCTTGCGCGGCGAGGTGCTGGAGCCGTCGAACCCGACCTATGACGCGACGCGGGTCGTCTGGAACGGAATGATCGACCGCCGTCCGGCCCTCATCGCGCGCTGCCGGAATGCTGCCGATGTCGTGGCGTCGGTGAATTTCGGGCGTGAGCAGCGGCTGGCGATCGCAATCCGCTCGGGCGGCCACAATGTTGCAGGCTACGCCGTCTGCGACGGCGGGCTGATGATCGACATGTCGCTGATGACGGGCGTGCGGGTCGCGCCGGGCCTCGACCGTGCCTTCGTCGAGGGCGGCGCCACCTGGGCCGATGTCGATGCCGCCACCACCCCGCTTGGCCGCGCCACGCCGGGGGGGCTCATCTCGGTGACGGGCGTTGCCGGCCTGACGCTTTCTGGCGGCATCGGCTGGCTGCGCGGCAGCCACGGCCTCAGTGTCGACAATCTGCTGGCCGCCGATCTGGTGACCGCCGATGGCCGCCTCATCCATGCCGACGCGACGCAGAACCCGGATCTCTTCTGGGCGCTGCGCGGCGGCGGCGGCAATTTCGGCGTGGTGACGAGCTTCGAGTTCAAGCTGCACCCGATCGAACCGGAGCTGATGTTGTGCGGTCCAGCCTATCCCGAAGAGCGCGCCAACGAGATCATTCCCCTCTGGCGCGACTTCATGCAGACCGCACCTGATCGCCTGAGTGGCCTGGCCGAGTTCTCCACCCTGCCCGACGATCCTTCGATTCCCGAGCATGCAAGGGGCCGGCGCGTCCTGGCGCTCGCGCATGTCTATGACGGACCGGCCGACGAGGGCGAGCGGGTCGTGGCGCCGTTGCGCAGTTTTGGGGAACCGCTTGTCGATTTCAGCAGCCGCATGCCGTATCGCACCATCCAGTCGCTCTATGACGGGCTGTTCCCGAAAGGCCGCGACCGCTGCTACTGGAAATCTACCTACCTCTCGCGCCTCGACGACGAGGTCATCGAGGAGATCACCGCACGGATGGCGAAGCGCCCCTCCGAAATGACCTTCGCCTCGATCTGGAAGTTTGGCGGTTTCGTCCAGCGCGTTGCTGCCGATGCGACCGCCTTCGGCGACCGCTCCATGACCTTCATGCTCAGCCTCGACGCCATCTGGCCAGGCGCTGATGAGGACGATGCGAACATCGGCTGGGTTCGCAGCTTCTGGCAGGACATGCAGCGCTACTCGACCGGGCGCCTCTATCTGAACTTCCCTGGCCATGGAGAAGGAGCGGATCTCGTGCGCGACGCCTTCGGAGCCGAAGCCTACGCGAGGCTCGCCAAGATCAAGCACAGATACGATCCGGACAATCTGTTCCGCCTCAACCAGAACATCTTGCCAATGCACTGACGCACAATCCAAATCGGGCGTACGGTGGCGACTCTTGTTCGGCCGTGGTGGCTTTGATCGCGCTGAGTCGCGAGCGACGCCCAGCGTGGTCGCCGCGATGTCCGCTTTCAATCCGTGGCAGATCTGTCCGCAACGACCGAGATTAGGCGCAAAGCCGCTGGGCCGAACACGAAGCGATGACGACCCCGCTCTCGCGAGGTCGTCCTCTTTCAGATTTCAGTTCCCTCGGCCAGCGTCAGTGCATCCTCGACGTCGACGCCGAGATACCGGACGGTGTTCTCAATCTTGGTGTGGCCAAGCAGAATTTGAATTGCTCGGAGATTCCCGGTGGCCTTATAGATGATGGAGGCCTTGGTACGACGAAGCGAATGGGTGCCATAATCCTCACGGCGAAGGCCAACCGCCGAAACCCATTCATCGACCAAGCGCGCATACTGCCTGGTACTCAAATGGCCAGCATGATCGACCCGACTGGGAAAGGCAAAATACGCCTACTCTCTTGCCTGCATTCCAAGCGGGACGGCCTTGTTCGGCGAAGTCATACTGCGAATGTCCCATATCGTTTCTCCTCTGGCTACTACTAGTTGGCCAGGGCACAAACGTTAAGGAGAATAGTGGGGCCGACTGCGGACTGGCAGCTTCAGGCTGCGAATCTTCGACAGCGGACATTTTGAGCGCTTGGGCATCATGGAAACGGCGCGGACGCAATGCGCTGCGACAGAACCGCGGGAGGCTGCCTTCTAGAGCAAAGAATCTCCTAAATCGCATCGCCGATTGCCCTTTGGTGAAATGACGGAATCCATAGCCCCCGCGCGCCGAATGGAGTACAGTATTTGATAAATCGGTCTGCGAGCGAACGTCGCCCGGAGGTTTTGTCGTGACCGTCACCAAGCGAATGCGGTTGCTGATGGCCTCGCTGAGGGCCACGCCCCTCGGAATAGGCTCGGATCGGCTTGTCTGCATTGCTGCGCTCGTTGCGTATATTTCCTGGCTCGGAATTGCCGCCGGTGCGGTGACTGCCGGGCCGCTCCACGACGCTGCGCGGGAGGGCGACGCCGCCAAGATCGCCGAACTCCTGGCACAAGGCGCCGACGTCAACAATCGCGACGAAAGCCGACAGACCCCGCTGATCGATGCAGCACTTGCCGGCAAGACCGAGGTCGCCATAGTGTTGATCGAGGCCAAGGCCGACATCGAAGCCCGCAACGACCGCGGCTTCACTGCCCTCCATGCCGCAGCCTATTCAGGAAGCCTGGACATAGCTAAATTGCTGCTCGACCACGGGGCCGAGGTCGATGCGTTGAGCACGCACAAGATTACGCCGCTGCATGTAGCAGCAGAAGAGAACCAGACGGCCATTGCGGAGCTGTTGATCGCGCACGGAGCACAGGTCGAGGCAATCCAGGAATACGGCTACACGCCTCTCAGCCGCGCGACGTTCTTTCAGAGCGCAGATGTAATGGTCTTGCTCAAGAAGCACGGCGCAAAATGCCAACCCAAGGAAACGATGGGGTCGTCGTACAAGGTGTGCATCGCCCTCGGCAACTGACATCGAGTAGGGTTACGGGAGAAGAACATGACAGAGAACCGTTCCACGTTTGACAGTTTGCTTTGCGCGGGGGTAGCCGCCGCCTCCATTCTGCTCTTCGGCACTAGCGCATCCTACGCCGGCGATGGAGTGAACACCGGATATTTCGGCAACGTCGCCATACTGGGCTACGATCCGGTGGCGTACTTCACGGACGGTCGCGCAACGATGGGTTCGCCCAAGATCTCGAAGAAATGGCTTGGGGCGACGTGGTACTTCGCCAGCGCCGAGCACCGCGATGCCTTTATTTCCGAGCCTGTGCGCTATGCCCCTCAATTCGGCGGCTTCTGCACCGGGGGAATGTCGGCGAAGGAGGCATCTGCGAACCTTGACCCGGAAGCGTTCCGCATCGTCGATGGCAAGCTCTTCCTTTTCTCCGGAAAGGAGGGCCTGGAGGAAGACTTCGATGCCAACCCAGCGCCTGTCATTGCGAAGGCGGAAGCCGAATGGGCCTCAGTGGAGGCGAGGGAATTCGAGGCTAGAGCGGCCGCCAACTAGCCGAGGCGCATGTCGCGAGCCCGCAAGTTGAATGCTGCACGTCACTGAGACACTGAGAAATACCAGACGGTGACGGAGTCCGGCCAAACATACTCGTCCTGCGTTTCGCTGCTCCCCTGGGGGTTGCGATAGACCGGGGCGCAGAACTTGCGGCCGAGCAAGGTCGCGGTGGATTGCGTGCAGAAGAAGCTGCCTTCCAAGCTGGAGGCGCCGGTGATGATGCTGGTTTGCGAACTCAGGGCGAAATCTCCATTTGCACTCAGTTCCATGACGAACGGCGCACCATTGTGTTGGTGTCCGACCCATGTCCGATCGCCTGTCAGGGCGCGCAAGAGGGAACCGTCCAGGCGGTCTTCTTCCCGCCCGCGATAATCGAAGCTCCGCTCGGGAATCCCGGCGGCGCGGAGGGCGTCCAGCCGGTGATCGAGGTCCTGTTGCCGCCGGTGATGGGCATAGACGACACGATAAGCGGCGAGATTCTGCTCGGGGATCTTTTTCAGGATTGCTGCAACCGCGTCGTGCGCCTCGGCCATTCGGCCCAGCCGCGCATTTGCCATTGCCAGGGTTTCGAGGCCGAGGTCGCTGCGATCTTCCGGCTGAACCTGGCTTAGCGCCCGCAACGCCTTCTCGTATTGGCGGTTCATGTAGAGCACGAAGCCGTAGTAGTCCAAGACCTGCGCTCGCGGCTTGGGATCGACTTGCAACACGCGCTCCATCGCAGCCAGCGCCTCCGGGCCCTGTCCTGCGTAGGTGAGCACGATGGCCAGGTTAAGCTCTGCCTCCGCGCCGTTCGGGTCCAGTTCGACGGCTTTCCGAACAGATGCGACCGCCTGAACCCATTCGCCATCCAGCATCTGCAGGATGCCGAGCACAGCATATGCTCTCGATGACTGGGGATTGAGCTCCAGCGCCCGCCCTGCCGCTTCATAGGCGCGCTGGCGAGCGACGGCGCTAAGCATGAGCAGCCCGTAGTCGAAGCCGAGCACGTCCACCGTGGCGCGGGCATAGCCCGAGTAAGCATCCGCAAACACAGGATCGAGCTTGATCGCCTTTTGATACAGGGACAGGGTCTCGCCGAGAGACCTGTTGTCGACCACGTAAACCTTCTGCTCGGCTCGGGTGTAGAAATCGTACGCCTCCAGGCTTCGTGTAGGGAGACGAGCGATCTGTGCCCTTTCGCCTTCCGTCAGGCGTACCGAGAGTGCCTCGACGATGCGCCCGATCACCTCGTCCTGAAGCGCAAATATTCGGGAGTAGTCGCGGTCGTAGCGCTCGGCCCAGATGTTGCTTCCCGTTTTGGCATCGATGAGCTGAACATTGATCCGGACTGCATCGCCCTCCCGGCGGACACTGCCCTCGACCACGTAGCGGACGTTCAACTGGGCCGCGATCTCGTCGACGTCGAGGGATCGATCCTTGAAGGAGAACGCGGAGTTGCGGGCGATGACGAGGAGCCCGGAGATCTTGGACAGATCGGTGATGAGATCGTCTGCGAGCCCCTCGGCAAAGTAATCCTGCCCCGCTTTCTGGCCGAGATCGGTAAACGGCAACACGGCGATGGAAGGTTTGCCGGGCGTTGAAGCGGCCGGATGGGAACCGTGACCAGGCAGGAGGCCAATTACCTGCGGCCAAAGCATCAGGGCAATCCCCGCTGCCAGAGCCAGAAGGAGCGCCGCCGCGCCGATCACAGGCCACCGCCGAGAGCGCGACTTCCTGGCTCCTCCGGTCTGTTCCAGCAGAACGCGATAGGCGCGGACCCGTTCTGGAATGTTCTTGAGGCGCTGTTCGCCGAGTGACTTGAAGATTAGGCCGAGCTTGTTATGGGCCTGATCGTAGGCCGTTCCCGAGATGACGATGCCGCCAGGATCGCTCAGCCCCTCCAGCCGGGCCGCGATGTTGACCCCGTCGCCGTAGACGTCGTCGTTGTCGATGATCACATCACCAAGGTTGATCCCGATGCGGAACACGATCCGAGTATCTTCGGGAAGACTGAGGTTCTGCTGCGAGGTGACCCGCTGGATTTCGACGGCGCAAGCCACCGCATCGACAACGCTGGCGAACTCGACCAAAGCCCCATCGCCCATGAGCTTGACGATGCGGCCATGATACCCCTCAATCGACGGTTCGATAAATTCGCGGCGAAGCGACTTGAGCCGGGTGAGTGTGCCCGTCTCGTCCAAACCCATCAGGCGGCTGTACCCCACCACGTCGGCGGCAAGGATAGCGACCAACTTCCGTTCCAGATGTTGAGCCTGTTCCACTGGATAGAATTATAGGGAAAGCCCAATGACATGACCATACACACCGTCCCTACGAGAGCTAGCAGCAAACAGTCCTTCTCCGATTAGGTACGTTACAAAATCGGCTACGAGCGTTCGCCTTGAATTCCGAAAAAGTGATGTTTGACGGAACGTCAGCTTCTAGCGCAACCGCGACCTCCATCATGGTCACCCGCGATGTCTGCTTCCGGGCCGCGGCGACGTTTTGCCTCAATGACTCATATGCTGCGCGTTGAGACTGGCGGCTTTTGGGCCGAAAGCGGAATGGCGGCTTTTGGCGTCCGAAGAACGATAGCGGACGTTCAGCCCGGTGGACCAAGGTCTGAAGCTGGCGCAAAGGAGACTTTGCACATTGACCGCCTTAGGCCCGGTACGGACGTGAATACCTCTACTGCATCTATGTCGCGGGACGGATGTTTTGGTTGACGCGGAAAAGGTTGGCAGGGTCGAACTTCCCCTTTAGCGCGGCGAGCGCGGATAATTGTCGCCGTAGCTCGCCTGGATACGCTCATCGCCTTCATCATCCATCATGAAGTTGTGATAGGCGCCGCCTAGGTCAAACGGATGAACAGCCTGCCAGTAGTCGGTGGCCCACTTCTTGAGGGCCGGCGCCATGCCCGGATCGGGATTTATCCCGGCGATCACCATGGACCAGGTCACATCGCGGGCGTTCCTGTCCGCCTTGCCCCGGCGATGCACCGCGCCGTCGATCGGGTAAAGATGCATGCACGAACCCGGGCTTGCCTTGCTTGCATGCAGGAGATGGGCGTCGATGGCGACATCTGGCAGCGCCCGGACAAAATCGCCCTTCCAATACCATTGCAGCCCGGCCGGATAGAGCGCGTCGAACAAGGTCTGTAACCGCGTGTAGGGGATCGGGCCGGCCCAGTCGATCAGCGGCTTGGGGAGAGCCGCGCGGATGGCGTTGACGGCCGTTTCGCCGCCCTCGCCGTTATACGCGACAAGGAGGACACACATCTGTTTGTTCCAGTGCTCCGGTGGGAAAGTAGCGCCGCCAGGGACCGATTGCAGTCCGAGGAAGATGTAGAAATCCTCCGGAGCTGTCGCCTGGAAATCGCGATACCAGCGCATCACCTCAGCGGTATCGCCAACATCGAAGATGATCGGTCCGCCATAGAGCATTTTCGCCGGGTGCGTACGAAACAGGAAACTGGTCGCGAGACCGAAGTTTCCTCCGCCGCCGCGAAGCGCCCACAAGAGATCTGCATTCTCGGCTTCGCTGGCGGTCATGAAACTCCCGTTGGCCAACACCACATCGGCTTCGATGAGGTTGTCGACGGCCAGCCCGTATTGCCGGCTGAGGTAGCCGTGGCCGCCGCTCAGTGTCAGGCCGGCGACCCCAGTGGTCGAGATGATCCCGAAGGGGACTGCCTGGCCGAAAGCGTGGGTAGCATGGTCAACGTCGCCAGTCGTGCAGCAGGTCCGACCCGCACCGTGCGGTTCCTTGGATCGAATCGGACGCCTCTCATAGTCGAGAGGTCGATCACGAGGCCATCGTCGACGCTGCCGAACCCCGGTCCATTGTGACCACCCCCGCGGATTGCGATCGGAAGTCGGCTGTCACGGCCGAAGTTCACTGCGGCCATTACGTCTCCGGCATCGGCGCACCGGGCAATAATCAGCGGCCGCTTGTCGATCATGCCATTGTACAGCTTGCGGGCATCGTCATAGCCAACGTCGCCGACGCCGATGAGTTGGCCCCGCAGACTCTGCGCGAATTCCGCAATTTGCGTACTATCCATTCCAGCCTCCAAAGAAGCCCACCTGAGAGTTGCGTGCGTCACCCGCGGCGTTCGATTTCCCGACCTTTATCTTGCGCCGAAAGCTACGCGTGGTCCAACCGAAATTGATATCCCGCGCCTCCTTCGCGGACCGTCCTGGTCCATCGAGGAGTTTCGGCCGACTGCTCGTCTCGATCTCCCGATCTGAAAGGTGGTGCCGCGACGAGATTCGCGCTAGTTTGGATCGCGGTGCCGCTTGAGAAAGCTCGATGCAAACAATTGAGGATTGGCTGAGCCACCTCGGTCTTGGCAAGTACCTGCAGGCGTTCCTCGAAAACGACGTCGACCTTCGAGCGCTTCCCCATATCACGGACGCCGATCTCCAGGAGCTTGGTGTCTCGCTCGGGCACCGGAAGATCATTCTGGCCGCGATCGATGGACATGGACAGCCCCACCCCAACGGAGCTCGTCTTGCCTCGGTTCCAGTCGGTAGGCCGGAAGCTCAGACCACCGAAGTGCTGCAGGAACCAACTGCCGACCGGCGGCTCCTCAGCGTGCTCTTCTGTGACCTGGTCGGCTCGACAGCGCTATCGGCACAGCTCGACCCGGAAGACATGCACGAGCTCACCCGCCGCTATCAGGACAGCGTCGCTGGCGCAATCACCCGCTTTGGCGGCTATGTCGCCAAATATCTCGGAGACGGCGTGCTTGCCTATTTCGGGTGGCCGATGGCTTACGAGGATCACGCAGAGCGTTCCATTCGGGCAGGCCTCCAGGCCCTCGCCGCAGTCGAGGCCTTCCAATCGCCCGACGGCGAGCAACTGAAGGCGCGCATTGGCATCGCATCGGGCCACGTGGTCGTCGGCGACATTGCGGGCAGCAGCGTGAACGAGCGCGCCTCAATCGCAGGGGACACCCCCAATCTCGCGGCGCGCCTGCAAAGCGCTGCCGCTCCCGGTCAGATCGTCGTTGCCGACAGCACGCGTCGGCTCGCCGGGCAGTCCTTCGAGATCGAGAGCCTCGGTGAGCAGGAGTTGAAAGGCTTCAAATCGCCTATTGCCCTATTCGCGGTTCGTGGCGAGCGGGAGGTGGAAAGCCGGTTCGACGCAGCGCACGACCGCGCTTTATCGAAGTTCGTCGGCCGAACCAGCGAAATCGGCATTCTGCTCGAGCGCTGGGAGTTGGCCGAAGCCGGCCAGGGCCAGGCGGTTTTCGTGTCGGGAGAAGCGGGCATCGGGAAGTCGCGCCTCGTGGATGCGCTCGAGGAACGGCTCCATGAGAGCCATCATGAGCTAATCCGGTTGCAGTGCTCCCCCTATCACATCACCTCAGCCTTCTACCCCATCATCCAACGCCTAAGCCGGCTTGCAGGCTTTTCATCCGCCGACGACCAAGCCATGCGCGATGAAAAATTTCGCGCGATTGTTCAGCGTTACGGGGAACATCCCTCGGAGGTCGGATCGATCTACGCCGAGCTGCTCTCGCTCGACCTCGGCGACGCGTTCAAACCGCTCGACCTCTCCGCCCAACACCGTAAGGAACTCAGCGTCCACACATTGGCGAACCGGGTGCTGCTCGCGGCGAAGATCGCGCCGGTGCTCTTTGTCGTCGAGGATGCGCACTGGATCGATCCGTCGACTAATGAATTTCTCACAGAGGTCGTGAACCGTATGCATGGTGCGGCCGTCCTTGTCGTTGTGACGCACCGACCGGAATGGACCGCCGGGTGGGCAACCGGACTGGCTCAGGTGACGACCCTCGCCATTGGCCGTCTGACGAAGCAACAGATGCGAGAACTGATTGAATCGATGCTCGCGGATATTCCCGATCAGCTTGCCGACCGAATTGCCGAGCGAACAGACGGCGTACCGCTGTTTGTCGAAGAGCTGACGCGCTCAATCATGGAGAGCGGAAAGGCGGCGTCGCTCAACGTCGAGATCCCAGATAGTCTGCAGGGCTCCCTTATGGCGCGACTCGATCGTTTGACAGCGACGGGCAAGGAAGTCGCGCAAATTGCCTCTGTGATAGGCAGGGAATTCGATCGCGGCCTACTTTCGAAGGTTGCTGGACTCGAAGAACGAGATCTCGACGACGCGTTGCATCAGCTCATGTCCACCCAACTCATCGTGATTGGAGGCGTTTTGCAGGACGCGCTCGTTTTCCGCCATGCGCTCATCCAGGATACGGCGTACCAATCGCTTCTCAGTCGGCGGCGCCGCCACTATCATGAAGCCATAGCCAGGGTCCTCATCGACGCATATCCCGATCTCGTCGTCACGCAGCCCGAGCTCATCGCCCAGCACTACGTCAAGGGACAGCAAAACGAGCTTGCCCTCCCGTACTGGATGATGGCCGGCGAACGCGCGCTGGGGCGATCAGCCAACTATGAGGCGGTCGACCATTTTCAGAACGCTCTTGCTATCGCGGAGCACTTACCGGAAGGACGGGCTCGGCAAAAGGAGGTGCTCGAGGCGACCCTAAAACTCTGCGAAGCACTGAGCGCCGCAGGCCGGTTGTCGGACTCCGTTGCAAAATACAAGCTGACCGCGCGGCTGGCTCGCGAGGCTGGCGATACCAAGGCCTTCATCCGCTCTGCGCTCGGTTTTGATGCCGCCCAGTTCCTTTCCTCGAAGCCGCTCGCCGAATCGCTCCAGCTACTCAGAGAAGCGATGGGCAAGATTGACCACAACGATCAGAACTCGCGCTGCCAGCTTCTCACCCGCCTTGCGCGCGCATATGCGTACCTTGGCGACGCTAAGAAGAGCGCGAAATACCATAAGGAGGGCGTCCATCTGGCTCGGCAGCTTGATGACAAACCTTCCCTCTTGGAACTCTCTGTCTTGCCTTTCCTAACCCCGACGACAGTCAAGTCTGCCGCGGAGGCAATCGATCGGACTACTCGCATAGACGAAATAAAGCGCCTCTCGGCTGATATCAACGACGACGACATGCGGGGCCGAGCCCTAATGCTCGACGTTTACGTCTCCACCGAATTGGGCAATCGTGCTCGAGCCGATCTAGCGATCGATGGATTGGAAGAGCTCGGAACGCTGCGCCAGCGGCTCCACCTCCTTTGGATGGCTCGGCATGCGCGGGCCATGATGGCTATTCTTGAGGGACGTTTCACGACGGCTGAGGCACTTGCAGGAGAAGCGCTGAGCATGGGTAGACAGACGCATGGCGCGGAAGTCGAGGGCGTCTACGGCATGCAGATGTTCGCGATCCGACGTGAACAGAGCCGCCTGTCGGAGGTCGCACCGGTCATGAAGCGTTTGATCGAAGAGAACCCCGATGAAACCACCTGGTTGCCAGGTTTTGCGTTAGTTGCATGTGATTTGGGCTATCGGGACGCAGCGCAGCGTAGGCTGAGCGAGCTGGCTCGCACCGGTTTCGCAATGCCGCTAGATGCGAAGCGAAGCACGTCCCTCTCGTTCATGTCGGAAGTCGCGATCAGCCTCGGCGACACAGAGGCGGCGCAAACGATCTACGACCTTATGATCGCCTACAAGGATATGACCATCACGGCGGGAGTCGCAACTGTCTGCTTTGGAGCAGCGAGCCGCTATCTAGGAATGTTGTCCGCCTCGCTAGGTGACTTCGAGAAGGCCGCCGCGCACTTCGACCATGCACTTGCGATGAACGCAGCCAGCAGTTCAAGACCGTGGCTCGCGCATGCACAAGCCGAATATGCGAGCCTGCTTATGAAAATCGGTAGCAAGAAAGCGATCGAGAGAGCAATGTCACTGTCGGAACAAGCCTCGGCAACTGCGGTCGAACTGGATATGGTCCGCTTGAAGAAGAGGTTGCAACCGACCCTGCATTAAGGGGCTGGGTCATGCTTCGCCGGCATCAACACGGTTCAGAAGGAGCCTTCTCATGCCACGCTACGTCATCGAACGAGATTTTGCCGAACAGCTTAACCTTTCAAAGGACTCGGTCGAAAAGGTCAATTTGATCAATGACGAGGAAGGCGTGCAGTGGATCATCTCCTTCCTCAGCGCCGACAGGAAAAAGACCTATTGCCTTTACGAGGCGGCTAACCCTGAAGCCATTCGGGCCGCGGCCCGAAGAAACAACCTGCCGGCTGATGTGATCATTGAGATCAGTGGCGAGATTGGGCCGAATATGTTCGCTTAGCGCAATAGCCGCAAGCCAGCCAAATGGTGACGATTTTCCAAGCTTGGCCGAAGGAGCGGACGTCGCCCCGCCTCTGCGGCTTGCTCACGCTAGAGCGGGATGAATTTAGGTTGGGCATAGCCTGCCTCTGTGAAGTAATTTCGGCATTCGGTTGACGTGACGGTGCCGAGGA
>NZ_JAMYMR010000072.1:0-13394 GCF_040318635.1 Mesorhizobium sp. M1066 | reverse complement strand
CTTGCCCAGCATGAAGGTTGAATCAGATTTGCACGCCTAAGGGAATCCCAAGCCGATTCAGTCTCATTTCATCCCGCTCTAGGGGTTCTTAGCGGCAGCGCGCCCCGCGCTGCTGGTCGAAGAAAGGGCAACCTTGGTCGGACCCGCATCGGTACTCACCCAAGTGGTCCGGGCCTACTTGATGGAACATCAGGTAATGCTAATGGTTATGGCTTGGCAGGGACCGCCCTCCCGGCACGTCCTCCTTGGACACGCCCGCTGCCGCCGTGAATGGGGCAGCGGGTGGCAGTTCAGAACCGATCCTCAACCACCTCGCTGAACGGCATCACGAGCACCGTTCTGCCGCTCTCGTCCGTGACTTCGAAGCTGCAGTCGAACCAACTGCGCATCGTGTCCATGCGAGTGTTGAAAACGAGATCACGCGCGTTCGCCAATGCATGGCCGTGCACGGCGCTGTCATCGGCCAGTTCGTCGCCCTCGTGGTCGGGGATTAGCCTTCCCCGGCAGCGCACGTTCATGAAGTAGCGCAAGTGCCCCTCTCATTGCTCTCGCTTGATGGGGAACTGGAACACGTTCGAGTATTCCCTCTCGGCATAACCATAGGCCTGTCCTGCGATCGATTCCAGCTTGGCGCGATCCTTCAGCAGGATCTGACCACGCGTGTTCTTGATCGCACCGACGCCCTCCAGCATCTGCACCGCAAGGGTCACACCGGGGCGACGCGCGCCCAGCATGATGCTCATGAACTCATGCGTTACAGGCATGTCGTCCTGTTCCAGCCGATCATGGGTCATAAGCAGCCAGCGCGCCAGCCGCTCCTCGATGGAGTAGCCAGCATTGGCATACGCGGTCTGACTGACTTGCACGATGAAGGTATGCACGAAGCGAAGAAGAAGCTCGCGCAGCGTGGGGCCGTGATCCATCGCCGCCTGCAACTCGGCCGCCCCAATACGAAATGCTTCACCCGCAGCCTGAACCATGCAGGTGTGAGGCGTGCGGTCGACGCCGAGCACGACAGAAATTCCCGCGAGGCCCTCTGATCCGACCATGCCTACCTCAAACCGTCCTTCCTCGGTGTCGGCGACAATTGAGGCAATCCCTCGTTCCGGGAAGGTTACATGCGTGATCTGCTGCTCCGCTTTGAACAAGTGTTCGCGGACCCCCAACGTGACCGGTTCGAGATGCGGCGCGATGAGCGCGAAGTCATCTGGCGACAAAGACGTCAGTAGCCGATTACGGATGTGCGGTTGATGAAGCTGAGCCACGCTCTCGCCTCCCAGTTTGGGGCAAGAGCACCGCATCTCAGCTATCTCTCAGTCGCCTGCGCCCAAAAAGTTAGCAGGCGATGGAGATTTATCCTCCTGAAATCGATCAGAGGCTACATTTAAACGTCAAACCAGCCGTTGGGTACGATTCGTACAATGGCTCCGTTGCTATGTTGCGGGCGGGAAGAGACACGGCGCGCTGGCCTCTTCAAACCGTAAGAACTTTTTGTCGTCGGGTGAAGAACGCACATGAGACCGGATTGCGGCGGCGTCTCTGACTTCCATGCGAACATGAGCGATATCGTCGAGCAGCGCACGCATTCGGGCCCGCTCATGCGCAAGGCTGGCGCGCAGGGCACGTGCTAGCTCCAGGTCATTCAGCACGGTGTCAATGGCGTTCATAGGCGGGTCAAAAGCGAGGCGTAGGTTGGTTTCATACCAAGCCATATCACATCCAAGTTACCCTTTAGATGGAACTAAAGTTCTGTCCCGCCGTTGCTTTGGCCGACGTAGGGGGCCTCATGAGCGACATTGCTATTCTGGTCGTCGAAGACGAACCCCTGATCCTGCTCGACCTTGAAACAGCTTTGCAGGAAGCTGGCTTTCTCGTCGTAGGAGTGCCGAATGCCGAAGCCGCCGTGGAGGCGTTTGATGAGGATCCAAGCAAGTTCGCCGGCCTCCTTACGGACATTCGCCTCGGCTCAGGAGAATCTGGGTGGGAAATAGCCAGGCATGTAAGGCGAGGCAACTCAAGCCTACCTGTGGTCTACGTCAGCGGCGATAGTGCGGATTTGTGGGGGTCTGAAGGCGTCCCAGACAGCGTGATGATCGTCAAGCCATTCTTCCTCCCCCAGATTATTACGGCGCTGTCGACACTGCTCAATCAGCAACACCCAACAGCAGCGAACGGAGGCGAACCCTCTCATTAGAGCAAGTCCGCGTATTGGAAGGCGAACACTGCTTCAGTGGGCGGATCACTATGTTCACCTACTTCGAAAGCCCCATAGCCCACCCCAGAGACAAGGCTAACGCGAACCCAATACAAACAGCCGCCAAGATCCACATTGTTGCTATCTCCGCTCGTTATGCGGGTAACAATGCAGAAAGCGATCAATGGTTGCACGCGGACGCGCGGCGCCTTGTCGACGTTGAGCCTCTACAGAACGGTTGCCGTAGGAATTGTCCTTGGGCGGGGCGACTCTTAAAAGGTGTCGCAATGGCAGCAGGTCGAACTCGGCGACGATAGATTTAATTGCTTGAATCTGTCATTTCGCACTGTGCTGGTGCCCCCGGACGGAATCGAACCGCCGACCTTCGGTTTACAAAACCGCTGCTCTACCAGCTGAGCTACAAGGGCACGGCGCTCCGGTTAGCATATTTGTTGCGCCAGTAAAGACAAAACTCCATTTTTTCCCGGCATGTCCCATGCGCTGTCGGGGCAGGGCATGCTGAAAAGCGCCGGATCGCTTCCTACATCCAGGGGAGGTGCAATCGCTTCGCGCAGGGGTGTCGCATGATCAGATTTGTCATCATTCTCCCGATCATCTTCGTGGCCTGGATGCTGCTGGTGAAGATCATCAGCGATGTGAAGAAGGCCAATGTCGACTGGACCGGCGTCACCACCATCATCGGCTTCATCGCGCTGGCGTTCTGGCTGCGTCATGTGACGGGCATGGGGTGAGGAAATTGGGGAATAGGGGAATAGGGGAATAGGGGAATAGGGGAATAGGGGGCGACGGTTCATTGGTGTCCCTTGCCGTCGTTGCTCGTTTGCGCCAATGGCGCCCCACAAAAAAAAATCTCCAAGCCCTTCGAACCTTTTGCCGCGCCGCGCCGACTGATGGTTAGAGGCGAATGGGTCGCCTCGATCAAAAGATCCAGGAGATCATCATGTTGAAGCGCATTCTTACCTCAGGCCTCGTCGCCGTCTTCGTCGTCACCGGCGCGCTCGCCGGCACTGTCGGCACGTCGTCCGCCCACGGCATGCACGGCCATCACCATCACCACCACAACCATCACAAGAAGCACTTCAAGAAGTTCTGGTGGAAGCACTACAACCACCACCACAACCATCACCACAGGCACGGCAGGGTGATCATTTTCCTTTGATGGAGAGACCCATTCTTCCAAGAGGGCGGCTTCGGCCGCCCTTTTCGCGTTGGCGATCACCTTGTGAAGTGGGACGGCAAAGCCGCCGATCTCCCCCTTTGCGGGGGAGATGTCCGGCAGGACAGAGGGGGGTGTGAAGGATCACCGGCTTCCCCATGAACTTTCTCTATTTTGTCCGTGCGGTTGCCTCGCCCTGATTGGTTGACAAGCTGGCGGGACAGAACCCCCCTCTGCCCTGCCGGGCATCTCCCCCGCAAGGGGGGAGATCAGCCGCATCAACTTCTTCGCCAAGCTCTCGCAAGGTCGCCGTCAGCATGACCTCGGTCGATCCGATTTCCCCGATCCCAGAAAAGTCGAAAAAAGATTCGAACCTTTTTTCGGGCCGCGACGACAGATGATCAAGAGGCGGATGGATCGCCTCGGTCAACGAAGCAAGGAGATCGTCATGTTCAAGAACACACTCGTTTCCGGCCTCATCGCCACTGCAGTTGCCGCCGCCACGCTGGCCGGCACCGTCCAGCCCTCGGCCGCCCACAGCCATCACCACAACCGCGAAATCGGCATCGGCATTGCCGCCGGCGTCGGCGGCTTCGTCCTCGGCAGCCTGCTCGCCCAGCCCCGCACCGTCTATGTCGACGAAGACGGCGGCTCGTGGCATGTCCGCCGCTGCTACGATCGCTACGCCAGCTACGACGGCGACTCCGATACCTATGTCGGCCACGACGGCTACCGTCACTACTGCCGTCTCTGAGAGGAGGTGGCGTTTCAATCACTGAAAAGAGGGGCGCCCCCGCAGCCTCTCTTTTCGCTGTTGGGGGCAAAGCTCTTGTCGAATTGATCGACAGCCAATGTTGGCGCCGCCCCTCATCTGCCTGTCGGCATCTTCTCCCCGTAAAACGGGGAGAAGGACGCTAGCCGCAGCACTCCGCACTTTTTTAGCCGCGTTGGAGATTGGCGAAATCGTTTAGACATCGTCCTTCTCCCCGTCACCATACGGGGAGAAGATGCCGGCAGGCAGATGAGGGGCAGCGCGAACCTCAGGCGACTACCTCCGACAGCCGGCCTCGCAAAAGCGACCCGCGGCGTCCGGCGCGGTGATCTTGGCGTAGAGCCTCGCTATCGGGCCGCCTTCACCCCGCCGATCATCCGGGTCACCTCGGCGGCGGCATCGCGCACCAGCGGGCCGATCTCGGCCAGCCGCTCCGGCGTCACCCGCACCGTTGGTCCCGACACCGAAACGCCGCCGATCGGCTCGCCGAATTCGTTGAAGATGGCGGCTGCCACGCAGCGCATGCCGGGATGCCGCTCCTCGTCGTCGACCGACCAGCCGCGCAGCTTGATCCGCGCCAGATCGTGGGCAAGCGCCGAAATGTCGGAAAGCGTCCTGTCTGTGAAGCGCTGCAGTCCGGCCTTGCGCAAGATGACGCCGACGCGCTCCGGCTCGAGATGCGCCAGCACCGCCTTGCCGATGCCCGACGCATGGAACGGGCTGCGCGTGCCCGGCCGGAAGAAGGCGCGGATCGCCTGGTGCGTCTCGATCTGGCTGACGAAGACCACGCAATCGTCCTCGGCGACGCCGAGATTGGCGGTCTCGCCGGTTCTTTCCATCAGCTCCTGCATGACGACACGGGCGCGGTCGACCAGCTTGCGGCGGCGCAGGAAGGCCGCGCCCATGCGGTAGGTCTCGACGCCGATCGACCAGAGCTGGTCTGATGTGTCGAATTCGACCATGCCGTGGTTTTGCAGCGTCGTCAGCATGCGGTAGGCGGTGGAGGCGGCAAGGCCGCTCTGCGCAGAGATCTCGCTCAGCGACAGGCCGCTGCCTTCCGCGACAATGGCCAGGATGCGCAGCGCCCGGTCGAGCGACTGCACCGAGCTGGCCTCCCATGGCCCGTTGAAAGCGCGCGGCCGTCCGCGCTGGCGTTTTTCGGTGGTTTCCATGCAGTCAATCTCGGCCGGTTTCGCCAAATGCACAATGAAAAAGTTTTTCACTATGTTCGCGGGTGGATTCTTGGAAAACAGAAAATCAAATAAAATCAAGAAAATGACGCCGTTTTCTAGAAATGAAAAAATATTCTGAAAAAATTGAAAAATAACCGGCGTGCTGACATCCTTGGCCAATCCAACAATGACAAACCTGTGGAGGGCTGGAAAATGGCCAGGATGCGCGCTGTCGATGCCGCGGTTCTCGTTCTCGAAAAGGAAGGCATTTCCTGCGCTTTCGGCGTGCCGGGCGCGGCGATCAATCCGTTCTATTCGGCAATGAAGGCGAGGGGCACGATCCGCCATGTGCTTGCCCGTCACGTCGAGGGCGCCTCGCACATGGCGGAAGGTTTCACCCGCGCCAAGGCGGGCAATATCGGCCTGTGCATCGGCACTTCGGGTCCAGCCGGCACCGACATGATCACCGGGCTCTATTCGGCCGCCGCGGATTCCATTCCGATCCTGTGCATCACTGGTCAGGCGCCGCGGGCGCGGCTGAACAAGGAGGATTTCCAGGCCGTCGACATATCAGCCATTGCCGCGCCGGTCGCCAAGTGGGCGGTCACCGTCATGGAACCCTACCTCGTCCCGATGGCGCTGCAGAAGGCGTTTCACCTGATGCGCTCGTCACGTCCCGGCCCGGTGCTGATCGACCTGCCGGTCGACGTGCAACTCGCCGAAATCGAATTCGACATCGACGCCTATGAGCCGTTGACGCCGTTCAAGCCGGCCATGACGCGCGCCCAGGCCGAAAAGGCGTTGACGATGCTCAACGCCGCCGAAAAGCCGCTGATCGTCGCCGGCGGCGGTATCATCAACGCCGATGCGTCCGATCTGCTCATCGAATTCGCTGAGATTTCAGGCGTGCCGGTCATCCCGACCTTGATGGGCTGGGGAGCGATCCCCGACGACCACCGGCTGATGGCCGGCATGTGCGGACTGCAGACCTCGCACCGCTATGGCAATGCGACGATGCTGGAAGCGGACTTCGTCTTCGGCATCGGCAACCGCTGGGCCAACCGCCACACCGGCTCCGTCGATGTCTACACCAAGGGCAAAAAATTCATCCATGTCGACATCGAGCCGACGCAGATCGGCCGTGTCTTCGCGCCGGATCTCGGCGTCGTTTCGGATGCCGGTGCCGCACTGAAGATGCTGCTCGACGTCGCCACCGAGTGGAAGACGGCGGGCAAGCTGCGCGACTGGTCCGGCTGGGCTAAGGAATGCCAGGCCCGCAAGAAGACGATGAAGCGCAAGACGCATTTCGACCAGGTGCCGCTGAAGCCGCAGCGTGTCTATGAGGAGATGAACAAGGCGTTCGGCCGCGACGTCACCTATGTCACCACGATCGGCCTGTCGCAGATTGCCGGGGCGCAGTTCCTGCATGTCTACAAGCCGCGCAACTGGATCAATTGCGGCCAGGCCGGCCCGCTCGGCTGGACCTTGCCGGCTGCTCTTGGCGTTCGCGCCGCCGACCCGGACCGCACCATCGTGGCGCTGTCGGGCGACTATGATTTCCAGTTCATGATCGAGGAACTGGCGGTCGGCGCACAGCACAAATTGCCCTATCTGCATGTCGTCGTGAACAACGCCTATCTCGGCCTGATCCGCCAGGCGCAGCGTGGGTTCTCGATGGATTTCGAGGTCGATCTCGCCTTCGAGAATATCAACCGATCAGGCGAACCGGAGGCCGGCTATGGCGTCGACCACGTTGCGGTCGCCGAAGCGATGGGCTGCAAGGCGGTCAGGGTGCGCAAGCCGGAAGAGTTCGCCGCCGCCTTCAAGGAGGCGCAGCGGCTGATGAAAGAACACCGGGTGCCGGTCGTGCTCGAATTCATCCTCGAACGCGTCACCAACATCTCCATGGGCACCGAGATCGACAAGATCACCGAATTCGAGGAGCTTGCCGAACATCAGGAAGATGCGCCGACAGCGATCGTGATGTTGGATTAGGAGAAAAAGAATGCCGCGGTTTTCAGCCAATCTTTCGATGCTCTTTGGCGAGCATGAGTTCCTCGACCGTTTCGATGCCGCCGCTCGCGCCGGCTTCAAGGGCGTCGAATATATCGGCCCCTACGACCATGCGCCCGATGTCGTCGCGGCCCGGCTGAAGAAGAACGGTCTGACCCAGGTGCTGTTCAATCTTCCGGCCGGCGACTGGGGCAAGGGCGAACGCGGCATTGCGGTGCTGCCGGACCGTGTGCCGGAATTCCGCCAGGGCATCGCCAAGGCGATCACCTACGCGCAGGCGCTCGGCTGCCAGCAGGTCAATTGCCTGGCCGGCATCGCGCCGGCCAGCGCCGACCGCAAGGTGCTGGAGGATGTCTTTGCCGAAAACCTCGCCTTCGCGGCGGAAAAGCTGGAGCAGGCCGGCATCAGGCTGCTGATAGAGCCGATCAACACGCGCGATATTCCGGGCTTCTTCCTCAACTATTCCGATCAGGCCTTGGCGCTGATCGATCGCGTCGGCTCGAAAAACCTGTTCCTGCAATACGACATCTATCACATGCAGATCATGGAGGGGGATCTCGCCCGGACCATCGAGGCTAACCTTGGCCGCATCGCGCATATTCAGCTTGCGGATAATCCCGGCCGTCACGAGCCGGGGACGGGCGAGATCAATTTTCCGTTTCTGTACGAGCATATCGACCGCATCGGTTATGCCGGCTGGGTCGGGGCTGAGTACAAGCCTAAGGCCGGGACGGAGGCTGGCTTGGGGTGGCTTCGGGAGTTGGCCGGGCAGGGAAGTGCTGCGGCGTAAGCACTAGAGGGGGCGTTTCACACAGTCATTTGGAGAACCACAATGGAAATCATCGGCTTCATCGGCCTCGGCATCATGGGCGCGCCGATGGCGGGGCATCTGCTGGACGCGGGTTACAAGGTCATCGCCAGCGACCATCGCTCCAAGCCGCCGGCCGATCTCGTCGCCAAAGGCCTGAAGACCGTCACCGGCCACGCCGCCGTGGCCAAGGCTGCAGACATCATCATCCTGATGGTGCCCGACACCCCGCAGGTGGCCGATGTGCTGTTTAGCGACAATGGCGTCGCGTCCGGCCTGTCGAAGGGCAAGCTGGTCATCGACATGAGCTCGATCTCCCCGATCGAGACCAAAATGTTCGCAAAGAAGATCAACGATCTCGGCTGCGACTATCTCGATGCACCGGTCTCGGGCGGCGAGGTTGGCGCCAAGGCGGGGTCGCTGACCATCATGGTCGGCGGCGAGGAAAAACCCTTCGAGCGCGCAAAACCCGTGTTCGAGAAGATGGGAAAGAACATCACCCTGGTCGGGCCGAATGGCGTCGGCCAGACCACCAAGGTGGCCAACCAGATCGTCGTTGCGCTGACCATTGAAGCCGTCGCCGAAGCGCTTGTTTTTGCATCGAAAGCCGGCGCCGATCCGGCCAAGGTCAGGCAGGCGCTGATGGGCGGGCTGGCGGCTTCGCGCATTCTGGAAGTGCATGGCGAGCGCATGGTCAAGCGCACCTTCGCGCCTGGTTTCCGCATCGAACTGCACCAGAAGGATCTGAACCTCGCGCTGGAGGGCGCGAAGGCGCTCGGCGTTTCCTTGCCCAACACCTCGACGACTCAGCAGCTGTTCAATTCCTGCGCGGCCAATGGCGGCGCCAAGGAGGATCATTCGGCGCTGGTCAGGGCGCTGGAGCGGATGGCCAATTTCGAGGTCGGCAGCGAGGCAGCCGACGCCCGGGGCAAAGCGGCATAGGTCGGGAGAGGGCGGCGCAACGTTCCCAAGCCGCAAACTCCTGGCCCGTCGAAGAACGGGTTCCGGCGTCTGTCGGGACCCGTTTCTCGTTTCGAGATATTTTTGGCTTAGAGCATTCCACCGTTTCACGGAAATGGCGAAATGCTCTAACTCTTTGTCTTGACGCAATTCTGGAAGGAAAACCGCTTCACACTTTTCCTAGAATTGCTCTAGCCGCGCTTCAAAAATGTCCGCGCCACGTAAAGGCTGATCGCCGCGGCATTAGACACGTTGAGCGAATGGATGGCGCCGGGCATGTCGAGCCGAGCCAGCGTCGTCACCGTCTCGCGGGTCTTCTGGCGCAGGCCCTTGCCTTCGGCGCCCAGCACCAGAGCGATCTTTTCCCCGGCAAAGCTCTTTTCGAGCTCGGCCGGCGCGTCCGAATCAAGCCCGATGGTGCGGAAGCCCGCCTCGTGCAGCTGGCCGAGCGCGTCGGCGAGGTTCTTCACCTCGATCTGGTCGATGTGCTCCAGCGCGCCGGAGGCGGATTTCGCCAGCACGCCCGATTCCTGCGGGCTGTGGCGGGCCGTGGTGATCAGCGCGCCGGCGCCGAAGGCGACCGCCGAGCGCAGGATGGCCCCGACATTGTGCGGGTCGGTGATCTGGTCGAGCACCAGCACCAGCTTCGCGTCACCAAGCGCATCGAGCCGCTTGGCTTTAAGCGGCTCGGCCTCGATCAGCACACCCTGATGCACGGCGTCCGACCCGGTGATCTTGTCGATGTCCCTGGGTTCGACCAGTTCGGTCTTGAAGGGCAGGGCGGCGAGATCGGCGATTTCCAGTCGCTCGGCCGCGTTGCGCGTCACCAGCATCTTCCTGATCTTGCGGCGCGGATTGTCGAGTGCGGCGCGCACGGTGTGCAGGCCGTAGAGCCGCACCAGGCCGTCCGCGGCATTTTCGCCCGGCCGAACCGGCTGTCGCGGCCTGAACGCCGGCGCGCCGCCGCTTTTCTCGTCGCGATAGGCGCGGCGCAGCTTGGCGTAATGGGTGTCTTTGAGGGTGTTGGTTTTGTCGCTCATGGCTGGCTTCTATAGCGGTGTCCTCCGGCCAAGGATATGGCCTGTCACTACAGCCGGCGAACAGAAACGAAAAACCCTGGTTGCGCGGTTGACACCCAATGGGCTTGCCGCCATAAGGCGCTGCGCTGGTTTCGGAGAACACATAACTCGGGTCCGGATCGGCGTGAATGCCTCGTTGCATGGCTCCGGCGGCAGACTGGAGAGGTGCCCGAGTGGTTAAAGGGGACGGACTGTAAATCCGTTAGCTTAGCTTACGTTGGTTCGAATCCAACCCTCTCCACCACTGCCGGCCCGGAAGCCCTGAAACGTGACAAGAATCGGACCGAAAAGTGCATGGCGCTTTTCGGATGAATCCGGTACTTCAGGAACGGCGCGGGTATAGCTCAGTGGTAGAGCAGCAGCCTTCCAAGCTGAATATGCGGGTTCGATTCCCGCTACCCGCTCCAGACACTCATCCCATCACCGACAAGCGGGAACACTGCGCACGAGGCGCAGCGCTCCAATTGCAGTGTCCGCGCCGCGTCAGCTGTTGAACGCGGTGGCGACCTGGTGCTGCTGCGGCACCTGGCCGTTCGGCGTCAGTCTGTCGACGATGCCGGGCAGGGCGGTGGACAGTTGCTTGAGCAGTTCCTGCTCGTCCAGCCCGGTCCGTTGCGCGATCTCGCGAATGATCTGCGGTCCGATCGCGGCGCCAAGATCGTTGGCGTTGATCGGCTGGTTCTGCCCGGTGCCGACCCAGGAGTCGGCGGCATTGCCGTGGCCGGCATTTCTGAGCTTGTCGAGCAGGCCGCCCAATCCGCCAGCCAGGCCACCATCGGCGGATGTGGTTTCCGTCGGGACGGGGGCGGTCGGAGCGGGCGCGGGAGACTGCTCTGGCTCTTCGGCACTTCTGCCGCTCAGCATCTTGCCGACCAGCAATGCGCCGAGCGCGATCATCAGGGGTTTGGTGATGTTGCCGCCGGGAACGGCATTGTCAAAAAGTCCCATAGTGGATCCTCCATAGCGACCAAGGCCCGACCCCTCATCAACAATGAAGCATTCGGGCGGAATTTCAAGCTGGCTTGAGGTTTTGACAATCCTATGAAAATGTCGGCTGGCGAGGGGATGGAGAGGAAAAAATGGGTATCATCAGCTGGATCATTCTCGGCGTGATCGCCGGTTTCATAGGCAGCAAGATCGTCAACAAGACCGGCCAGGGTGTCATCATGGATATCGTGCTGGGCATCGTCGGCGCCATTGTCGGCGGTCTGATCTTCAGTGCCTTCGGCGCGTCAGGCGTCACGGGCCTCAACATCTACAGTCTGATCGTTGCCGTGATCGGCGCGGTGGTCGTTCTGTGGGCCTATCATCAGTTCAGCGCAAGGCGGACGCTTTAGGCGCCTGCGGATCGTCTGAGGTTTCGAGTTTCCGAAGGCAAGACCGGCTTCAGGCCTGTACGTGCAGCGGCTCGTCTATGGCATCAACACTGCATCGGCGGCGACGAAAAAGATCAGCGTTCCCGCGATGAACACCGCCCAGCCGACAAGCGACTTGCGGATAGCGGCCTTGTGCTCGGCGTCGGAGCTCTTGTTTTGGTCAAAATCGGTCAGGGGAACTCCCTTGGCTGATTGATCATCTCGTCGTCGATCGAACGATGCTTCGCCGACTAGACGATCTTTTTTCGGCCCGGCAACTGCTCATGCACGCCTGCTTGGATGCGGAGGCTCCAGGTCTTTGTTTTATGCATGTCGTTCTCCCAAAACCGGGGCCACTTTTGGGCGACATGCATTAGGCGACGACGGCCAGCCGGCGCTGGCGCTGATCCAGCGACACGATGGTCAGCCCGCTGCCGACGACCAGCAGGATGCCACAGATCGCCAGTGTGTTGGGGAACTGCCCGAACACCAGCAGGCCCGAAATGACCGCCCAGACGGTGAAGCAATAGTAGAACGGCGCCACGGCGCTGGTCGGTCCGACGCGATAGGCCATGAAGATGAAGAAATGGCCGAAGATCAGGAAAAATCCGGCGCCGGCCATCAGCAGCAGGTGATGTGCCCCGGGCATGACCCAGCGCTCTGAAACCAGATGCGCGGCGCCGGCGCCGATCAGCACCACCACGACTGCGGAAATCGCCACGATCATCCCCGGCACCTCGGCCGAGACCCGCCGGCCGGCGAGGTCGCGCGCCGCCGCGAGGGCTGCGTTGCCGAGCGCCAGCAGGGCGTAGACCGAAATGCCTTGCATGGTCGGCTGCGCCACCATCAGCGCGCCGACGAAGCCGAGCCCGATCAGCGCCATGCGCCGGCCGCCGATCCGCTCGCCAAACAAGATCGAGGAGCCGACCAGCATCAAGAGCGGCGTGATCTGGCCGAGCGCGGTGGAATCCGCGATCTGCATGTTGGCGAGCGCGACGACATAGCAAAGGATCGCCGCCAGCTCGAGCACGTTCCGGCTCAGTACGCGCTTGTCGAAGATCAGCGGGATCTGCTTGCCGTAGCCCAGCGCGAACAACAGCGGGAAGCCCCAAAGGGCTGCCGCGGCACCCCGCAGAAACAGCACTTCATAGGACGGCAGGCCTGCCGTCGCGAGTTTCATCATCGTGTCGTTGACGAGATACGACCCCGTCGAGACGATCATGAACAGCGGGCCGCGGATCGAGGCAGGGATTAAATGCATTTGGTCACAAGATCAGAGGCGGGTGGTGGCGGCAATGGTCCATGGCCTGGCCATGATTCAGACAGGGCCGGGCAAGCAAGCCAGCGCTTTCGCGGCCTCGATCGGTCGGCCCGCTACCCCTTCATTTTGCCCAGAGCCTTCCTATATCAGCGTCATATCCCCGCAATCGGATCGATGGTTCGGACTGAGTGAGACGGCACCCGGCCAAAAGACGCTTGTGTTTTTTGGCCTTTGTCGCTAATCGCCCCGCATTCGACTGAACTGAACGTCTTCGACCGAACTGAAGATCCGGGCCGTCCAAGGAAAGAGACAATGGCAAAAGGTAAATTCGAGCGTAACAAGCCTCACGTGAACATCGGCACGATTGGCCACGTCGACCATGGCAAGACGTCGCTGACGGCTGCGATCACCAAGTATTTTGGCGAATACAAGCGCTACGACCAGATCGACGCCGCGCCTGAAGAGAAGGCGCGCGGCATCACGATCTCGACGGCGCACGTCGAATACGAGACGGCCAACCGCCACTACGCTCACGTCGACTGCCCCGGCCACGCCGACTATGTGAAGAACATGATCACCGGTGCCGCGCAGATGGACGGCGCG
>NZ_JAMYMR010000071.1:0-14669 GCF_040318635.1 Mesorhizobium sp. M1066 | reverse complement strand
GCCGCAATTGCTTCCCCTACCGGCGTAAAAATTTTCCCCGCACAGTAAATATTGGCTCACACAAAGAAAAACATTAAAATCTGCGCTGGCGCCCCCGGGGCGCCGGGGCTGGCGCGGCGGCGCTTGTCTCAATCCCACAATCGCCCTGGGAGGGCCGATGGACGGTGCGGCTCCGCTCTTTCGTATGGAAGGCATATCCAAGCGCTATGGCGGCGTACGTGCGCTGGAGAAGGCCGAGCTTGTCGTCGAAGCCGGCAGCATCCACGCCATTCTCGGTGAAAACGGCGCCGGCAAATCGACGCTGATCAAGGTTATGGCAGGTGTCGTGGCGCCCGATGAGGGCCGCATGACGCTGGACGGGCGCGAGGCGACCTTCGCTTCTCCGGGGGCCGCCAACAAGGCCGGCATCGTCTGCATCTTCCAGGAACTGTCGCTGGTCCCTGAGCTCAGCGTGGCCGACAACATCGTCATTTCCGATCCGCCCAAACGCTTCGGCATGATCGACCGCAAGGCGCAGCGCCGCATCGCCGAAGAAGCACTTGCTCGCGCCGGCGCCGCCGACATCCACCCGCTGGCGCTGGTCAAGGACCTGCCATTGTCGCGCCGCCAGATGGTCGAGATCGCCAAGGCATTGGCACGCAAGCCGCGCATCCTCATCCTCGACGAAGCCACCTCCGCGCTGACCGCCGCGGATGTCTCGAAGATCTTCGCGGTGCTGAAGCGGCTGCGCTCGGAAGGGCTGGCGCTGCTTTACATCTCGCACCGCATGAACGAGATCGCCGAACTGGCGGATCAGTGCACGGTGTTCCGCAACGGCCGCAATGTCGCCAGCTATGCAGCCGGCTCGAAGAGCGACAATGAGGTGGTCGAACTGATGATCGGCCGCGAATACAGCCATATCTTTCCGCCCAAGCCGGCGGCCGTGCCTGCCACCGCGGCCCCCAGGCTCGAGGCCCGCAAGCTCTCATGGGCCGACCGGCTGCACGATATCTCGCTGACCGTCAGGGCAGGTGAGGTGGTCGGCCTTGGCGGCCTCGACGGCCAGGGCCAGCGCGAATTGCTGCTCGCCTTCTTCGGCGTGCTGCGGGGCCTCAGCGGCCAGATCCTGATCGACGGCAAGCCTGTCTCGATCACCAGTCCATCCGTTGCGCGCGACGACGGCATCGGCATGGCGCTCATTCCCGAGGACCGCAAGACCGAAGGGCTGATGCTGCCGATGACGGTGCGCGAGAACCTGTCGTTCGCGGCGCTCGACCGGCTGTCGAAAGCCGGCATTATCGATCGCGCCGCCGAGCAGCGGCTGATCGACGACATGGTCGGCCTCTTGGCGATCAAGACGGCGGGCCTCGACATTCCGGTCGGCGCGCTTTCGGGCGGCAACCAGCAGAAAGTGGTCATCGCCAAATGGCTGATGCGCCAGCCGCGCATCATCCTGCTCAACGATCCGACGCGTGGCATCGACGTCGGCACCAAGCAGGAGTTGTACCAGCTGATGCGCAAATTGGCCGACGCGGGTGCGGCGATCCTGTTCTACTCGACCGATTATGACGAACTGATCGGCTGCTGCGATCGCGTGCTGGTGCTCTATGACGGGGCGGTCAAGCGCGAGTTGGTCGGTGCCGAGATCACCGAGCGGGCGCTGATATCAAGCGCGCTCAACATCCATGGCGAGGAGAGCCCAGTGGGCCTGGGAGCAAGCGCGTGAAAGATTGGCGCTACTGGCTGGCCGAGCAGCGCGGAACGCTGCTGGCGTTCGGCATCTTCATCGTCATGTTCGTCATCTACACCTCGAACCATCCGGCGGGCTTCACCGCCAATGTCGTGCAGACGGCGTCGAACAAGGGTGTGCTGCTCGCCTTTGTCGCCATGGCGCAGACGCTGGTGGTGATCACCGCGGGCATCGACTTGTCCGTCGGTATGATCTTCCTGCTCACCAACTGCCTCGCCTCCTGGCTGGTGGTCGGCACGCCGATGCAGACGACGCTCGGTGTCATCGCCGTGCTGGCGGTAGGGCTGCTGTGCGGCGCGATCAACGGCGCCATCGTCATCTATGGCCGGCTGCAGCCGATTGTCGCCACCATTGCCACGGGGGCCGTCTATTACGGCATCGGCCTTTTGCTGCGGCCATTCCCGGGCGGCTCGGTCAATGAGGATCTGGCCGACGCGCTGACCGGCCGTGTGTTTGGCGTGGTGCCGGCGAGCCTGGTCGTCCTGCTGGCCGTCGTGCTGGTGATCTGGGTGCCGTTCAGCCGCTCGGTGCTCGGCCGCGCCGCCTACGCGGCGGGCTCATCGGAGACGGCGGCCTACATGTCGGGTGTGCCGATCCGGCGCGGCAAGTTCGCCGCCTACACGCTGGCCGGCCTGCTGGCGGCGATCGGCGGACTGTTCCTGACCTTCTTCACCTATACGGGTGAAGCGGCCTATGCCAGCGGCAACTCCTACACGCTGTTTTCGATCGCCGCCGTGGTGCTCGGCGGCGTTTCGCTGTTCGGCGGCAAGGGCAGCGCCATCGGCGCCATCTTCGGCGCACTGGCCTTCCGTACCATCGGCGACCTGTTGTTCGTCTTCGATTTCGATCCGCTCTGGCAGCCGCTGTTCCAGGGCGTTATCCTGCTGGTCGCCGTCAGCCTCGGCGCCTTCGCCCTGTTTCGGGTCCGCAACCGGCTGGAGTGGTTCCTGTGAGCGAAACGACGCTTGGCGGCATTGCCGGCCGCATGCCCAGATTCATCCGCCGCGCCGATCCGGCGGTGCTGACGGCCTTTGCCTGCATCGTTCTCTTGCTGTTCCTGGGCAGCCTCTATTCCAGAAGCTTCCTGTCGCCTGAATATCTTCTGCAGCAGCTCAAGGTGGCTTCATTCCTCAGCGTCATCGCCACCGGGATGATGCTGGTCATCCTGCTCGGTCAGATCGACCTGTCGGTGCCGTGGGCGGTGGCGGCCGGCGCCATGATGGCCTGCGCTGCGGCGGCGTACGGCCCGGTCGGCGTGGCGCTGGCCATTCCGTTCGGTATTTTCTGCGGCATGCTGATCGGCGTCGTCAACGGCATCGGCGTCGCCTATCTGCGCATCCCCTCGATGATCATCACATTGGCCACCAACGCTGTCGCGCAAGGGCTGATGGTGGTCTACACAGGCGGCTTCTCGCCGCAGGATTCGGCGACGGGCGCGATGCGCTACCTGGCGACCGGCTTCGCCATTCCGGGCGTGCCCAACGCGGTCATCATCTGGGCGCTGATCGGAGCCGCGATGGTGTTCGTGCTGACCCGTACCAGCTTCGGCCGCACCGTCTACGGCATCGGCAACCGCGAGCGCGCGGCCTATCTCTCCGGCATCGACACACGGCGTGTGGTGATGATCGCCTTCGCCGTCTCCGGCGGGCTCTCGGCTTTCGGCGGCGTGCTTCTGGCGGGCTATGCCTCCAAGGCGGCGCAGTCGATGGGCGACGCTTATCTGCTGCCGTCGATCGCCGCGGTGGTGCTTGGCGGCACCTCGATCCTGGGCGGACGCGGCTCTTATCTCGGCACTGTCGCCGGTGTCATCCTCATCACGCTGCTGCAGTCCATCCTCTCCGTCATGCAGATGCCGGAGGCGGGGCGGCAGATCATCTACGGTGTCGTCATCGTCGCCATGCTGCTGCTCTACGGCCGCGCGCCGGCAAGCCGCTGACAGTGGACGAAAAGACAGCACAGGCGCCAGCGGGCGCTCCCGGCTCGGTGTCTCCGGCCATCGTGGTGATGGGCGTCGCCGGCTGCGGCAAGTCGGCCGTCGGTATTGCGCTGGCGGCCGCGCTGGGCGTTACCTTCATCGAGGGCGACAGGCTGCACCCGCCGGAAAACGTCGCACGCATGGCAAGCGGCGAACCGCTTACCGATCAACTGCGCGAAGGCTGGCTCAACGCGATCGGCGAGCGCATCGCGGAGTCGGTGGGCGGCGGACAGGGCGTGGTTGCCGCCTGCTCGGCACTGAAGCGCAGCTACCGCGACCGGTTGAGCGGCTTCTGCCCGGAAATCGTCTTCCTCTATCTGGAGATCGACCCTGCCACGGCCAGGCAGCGTGTCGGTAACCGCAAGGGCCATTTCATGCCGGCAAGCCTGGTCGACAGCCAGTTCGCCATCCTCGAGCCGCCGGCAGTGGAGGAGCGGGCCTTGACGCTCGATGCGACGCGCCCGGTCGGTGAGCTCGTCGCTGCCGCGGTCCGCCTGATACCCCGGTCATGAACTTTCATCGTCAGTGCCGATGCCGGTGCTGTCCTGGGCCTCGGTCAGCCGCTGCCGGCGGGACCACGTCAGCATCTGCTCGGGGTAGAGCCTCAGCGCCTCCAGCAGGCGGTCACGCTTGAGCAGGATGTAGTGCGCCTGCACGGCCATGTTCTTGGCGCCATCCCTGGCGGTGTCCGTTGCCGGGGTGACAGACGCCTCCGGCGCCAGCGCGGGGCTGAGCACGGCCCGGTACTCATGTCCGCGCTTGAGCCGGCGCCCGCGACGCCGGACCGTCGGTCGGCAGACACAACTTCAGAAATGTCGATTTCGAGGGTCGGACGAAGATATTCGTGTCGCTATTCCATATATGGCGTCAGCACATCTTCGATCCATTTCATGAATGCGCGGACTCGGCGTGACAGATTGCTCCGATGCGCAACGACGAGGGACACGGCGAGCGCCCGGCGACGAAAATCGGGTATGATCTCGACAAGCGCTCCACTCTCCAAGTATCGGCCAATGCCCAAGAGTGGCGCCTGAATCACACCAAGGCCGGCGAGGGCGGCGGCTTCGTAGGTCTGCGCGCTGTTGACGTGTAGCGCACCTGGCAACTGAAGCGTCGCGTAGCTGTCGCCGTCCGGATATTCCCATCCATAGGGTCTCGCGCCCAGCACCGTCGAAAAGTGAATTGTCCTATGTTCCTGACGCTGGAGATCTTCCAGCGACCGAGGGACGCCATGGCGCGCCAGATAGGCGGGGCTGGCAGCGTTGGCCATGCGCAACAGGCCCAACGGGCGGGCAATCAGCGTCTCGTCCCGAATGGGTCCAAGCCGCAATACACAATCGAACCCCTCTTGAACCAGATCGACTTGCCGATCCGTACTCGACACCTCCAGCTCCAACTCGGGGTGCGCCGCCATGAAATCCGGCAAGGCAGGCACGATCGTTGTGCGCGCCACTTCGGTTGGAAGGTCGACCCGCAAACGCCCGCGAAGTGCCACGCGATCGCCTGCGAACATCGAGTGCAGATCATCGACTTCAGCAAGCAGATCGCGGGCACGGACATGAAATGCGCGTCCGTCTTCCGTCAACCGCACGCTGCGCGTCGTCCGGTGCAGGAGCCTGACACCGAGATCTTCTTCCAGCTTCCGGACCGCCGTTGAGGCTCTCCCCTTTTGGATGCCCAGGCTGTCGGCTGCGCGGGTGAAGCTCCCCATTTCCGCTACCGTTATGAAAATGAGGATGGATTCGAGATTTTGCATTTTCGTGCCCCGGTATTGTTTCCCGAAAAGAGAACAGTCGGTTCATTTCCTCGGTGTTTATCACGTCTTGGGGGCACAGTAAGCTTAGAACATGGGATCTTCCCAATGGAGAATGACAAGTGTCGGAAACCGTGAACCTGCATCAGACACCTGAAACTATGACCTTGCATCGCGCCCTGTGGGCCGGCCGGATAATGAGCGCGTTTGTCGTTATCGCTTTGATGGCAGACGGCACTGTTCAGCTTTTCGCGCCGGCACGGATCGCGAGCATGTTGCAGGAAACCGGGTTCGCGATGGACCTGACCCGTGTCGTGGGTCCGATCATACTCGCCTGCGCCATCCTCTACGCCATCCCGGTCACCGCCGTCCTCGGCGCGATCCTGGTGACTGGCTTTCTGGGAGGTGCCATCTGCGCCCATCTCCGCATCGGTGAGTTGGGGTCGCCGCCGGAAATCATTTCCCTGCTTCTGGGCGCGATGACCTGGGGCGGCCTCTATCTGCGCGATCCCCGTATCCGGGCCATTCTGCCGCTCATCCATTGAACCAACAGGGGCAGCTCTGTCCCTAAACATCAGGAGAAAACACATGTTCTTAGTAATGGGAATCACGGGAAACGTGGGCGGCGCGACGGCAAGGCATTTGCTAGCGCAAGGCAAGAAGGTGCGCGCGCTGGTCCGCGACCGCGAGAAGGCGTTGAGCTGGGCGAACCGGGGCGTGGAGCTCGTTGACGGTGATTGGAACGATTCGGCAGCCATCGAGCGAGCGCTCGAAGGCGTCGAAGGCGCGTTGGTCATGCTGCCCCCTGTCTGGGCGCCTTCGCCCGATTACAAGGAAGCAAAGGGCGTGATAGCAAGCTATGTCGAGGCGCTCACCAAGGCAGCGCCGCCGCGAGTGGTTGCGCTTTCGTCTATGGGCGCGAACAGAACCAGCGGGCACGGGGTGATCGCGGCCTTGTCCCTTCTGGAGCAAGGTTTTCGCGACCTGACATCGCCAGTTGCTTTTGTGCGCGCAGGCGGATTCTTCGAGAATTTTCTTTTCGGGTTGCAGGTCGCGCAGGGCGGAACGCTGCCGGCTTTCTACAATCCGACAAACCGGAAATCGACAATGGTCGCGACGAACGACATCGGCGCGGAATTCGCAACGCTTTTGACCGGGCCAGCGTGGTCAGGGCAGCGCATCGTCGAGCTTGGTTCGATGGTCAGCGCGGACGACGTCGCCGAGCAATTGGGCGAAGTCCTGAATCTCGACGTGAAAGCCTTTGCAATCCCGCGTGCGGGGTGGGCGGAAGCGCTCGAGCAATTCGGCATCCCGAAGGGCCACAGCGGACCTGCCGAAGAAATGTACGAGGCCGTGAATGCGGGATGGATGGACATCGGTGTGGCGGGTACGGAGCACGTGGCGGGTACGACGTCCGCACGCGATGTATTCGAGGCTGCGTCCAATTTGAACGGATAGGCCAAACTGTATGGGGTTCTCCTGTGATTTCGAGTCTTCGCAACCCGGGATTTGGAGAACTCCCTCTTCAATGGAAGAATCTCATGTCTGTCTGAGCGCGGTCAGCTTGCAGTGGGTGGTTTATATCTGTGACGTCAGCTCAACCGGGAAATCGTCATTGTCGGCGTCGCGCATGGCGGCAAGGCTGCGATTGTCCAGCACTTCGGCGATCGCCTGCCGCACCTCCAGCATCATGTGGCGGACCTGGCAGGTCGCCTCGTCGCAATCCTCGCAGCGCTGATACTGCGTGCGGCTGGCGCAAGGGATCGGCGCCAGCGGCCCGTCCAGCACGCGCACGACATGGCCGATCTTGATTTCGGAGGCGGGCCGGGCGAGGCGGTAGCCGCCTTCCTTGCCCTTGCGGCTCTGGACGAAGCCGGCGTTGCGCAACTCGCCCAGGATGGCATCGAGGAATTTCTTCGGGATGTTGTTGGCCACCGCGATGTCATTGACGAAGGCCAATTGGCCGGCCGGCAGGCCAGACAGATGCACGAGGGCCTTGAGGCCGTATTTGCCTTTTTTTGTCAGCATGCCCAGATCAACCCATAAAAGCCCCAACCACTCGCATCTGGCGACTGTTTGTGTGCAAATAATGACATTTTCGCCGCGCGATGATGTTCCGCGAAACAGACACCAAATTGCACGTTAGGCACAAACGCGTTGATTCTTTGTAACGTTTTGCACTGAGAACGCGGATATTCCACTGATAACCAGGTTATCGGCCTTCAAAAAGCGAAAAGCCAGCAGGGCGCCGGCTTTTCCGTCTGCTCCGCAGATATCGCTGCCTTCAGCGGCTGCCGTAGGTCTGGTCGAGCAGGCCGCCGGCGGCGAAATGCTCTTTCTGCACTTTGTCCCAGCCGCCGAAGACGTCTTCCACCGCCAGCAGCCGGATATCGGGGAAATCGGCCTTGTATTTTGCCGCCACGGCGGCGTCGCGGGCTCTGAGGCCGTTGCGAGCGGCGATGTCTTGGCCCTCCGGCGTGTAGAGGAAGTCGAGATAGGTCTTGGCCAGATCGCGCGTGCCGTGCTCGTCGGCGACCTTGTCGACGATCGCGACCGGAAATTCGGCCAGCAGGCTGACCGAAGGCGTGACCTGCTCGAACTTGTCGTCGCCATACTCCTTGCGGATGCCGCGCGTCTCCGACTCGAAGGTGATCAGTACGTCGCCGATCTCGCGCTGCACAAAGGTGGTGGTCGCGGCGCGGCCGCCGGTGTCGAAGATCGGCACGTTGTTGAAAAGCTTGGTGATGAACTCCTTCACCTTGGCGTCGTCGCCCTTGAAGGCCTCCTTGGCGTAGGCGGTGGCCGCCAGATAGGTATAGCGCGCATTGCCGGAGGTTTTCGGGTTGGGGAAGATCACCTGCACGTCGTCGCGCACGAGATCGTTCCAGTCCTTGATATGCTTGGGGTTGCCAGCGCGTACCAGGAATGAAGGCAGCGAATAGAAGGGCGAGGCGTTGTCGGGAAAATCCTTCTGCCAGTCGGCCGACACGAGGTCCTTCTTGACCAGGAAGTCGATGTCGGTGACCTGGTTGAAGGTAACGACATCGGCGCCAAGGCCCTCGGCGATGGCACGCGCCTGCGCCGAAGTGCCGGCATGCGACTGGTCGACGGTGACACCCGGATGCTGCGCGATGAAGGCCTTGTTGATCTGAACAAACAATTCGCGGCCGACGTCATAGGACGCATTGAGCAGTTTGTCGGCCGACCAGGCTTGGGAGGATGCAAGGAACAGGCCTGCGACGGTGGCAAGCCCAAGGAAAAATCGCTTCATGAAAAAAGGCTCCGATGCAAGGCGTTTATAGCCGGACCATAGCCGGGGCGCGTGGTGTGCGACGAGGCATGCGCCATAGGTTCGTGGCCTCGTCGTGAGAAAATATCTCTCTTGACGTGGCGGTTGTTGGAATCCTGTTCTGGAAGATGGCTGTCTTCGTCGGAGTTTTTCTGTGCCTTGTTTTGGGGCGCTGTATGGCATATACAAGTGGCATATACAAAAGAGCTGCAACATGCCCCAGAACCGTCATTCAACAACGCCGCCCAAGGAGGCGAAGCTGTTTCGCAACAACCGCAGCCAGGCGGTGCGCATTCCTGTCGAGTTCGAGCTTCCCGGCGAAAAAGTCCTGATCAGCCGGGAAGGCGATCGTCTTGTCATCGAGCCGGTTCGCAAACCTGGCCTCACCGCGTTGCTCGCCCAGTGGGCGAAAGAGCCGCCGCTCGATCCTGAAGACGACTTCCCCGAGATCGACGACACGCCAGTCAAATCCGAGGACATTTTCTAGATGCGGTTCATGCTGGATACGAACATCATCAGCGACATGATCCGAAACCCGGCTGGCAAGGCCGCGAGGGCAATGTCGCGCGAGGGAGATGACGCGGTTTGCACCAGCATCGTGGTCGCCTCGGAATTGCGATATGGCTGCGCCAGGAAGGGATCGGCCAAGCTGCTCAAGAAGGTTGAAGACTTGCTGGCCGAGATTCCTGTCTTGCCGCTCGATGTGCCGGTGGATGCCGAGTATGGCGGACTTCGCGCCGAGCTTGAAGCGGCAGGCCAGACCATTGGCCACAACGATCTTTTTATTGCCGCTCATGCCTGTGCATTGGGCGCCACGCTGGTGACCGCCAACACGGGCGAGTTCAACCGGATCAAAGGCCTGAAGGTCGAGAACTGGCTGGCGTAGCCCTCGACCAGAGGATCAAGCCGCCGGAAAAAGCTTCCAGCGTCCGGGGCGGAACGCCACCCGGCTTTTCTGCGCCGCGGGGTGATCGACCGGCAGTTCGATTTCGACCCGCTGGCGCTCTCCGCCGATCTCAAGCTCGACCCGGCGCGTGCCGGCGACGCGGCGGCTGGCGGCGACCGTGCCGGCGATACAGCCGCTGCAGCCGTCCAGCAGTTCGACATCATGCGGGCGGAAATAGAGCGTCGCATCGCCCGAGGGCTCGTTGGGCGCGGCAATCCCGATCGGACGGTCGGCGAGCCAGATCTCGCCATTCTCGACCTTGACGGGAAGCGAGCTTGATTCACCGATGAAGCCATAGACGAAGGGCGAGTTCGGCGTGTCGTAGATATCGTCGGCGGTGCCGACCTGCTCGATGCGGCCCTGGCTCATCACCACGACGCGGTCGGCAAGCTCCAGCGCCTCTTCCTGGTCGTGGGTGACGAAGACGGTGGTATGGCCGGTGGCGTCATGGATTTCGCGCAGCCAGCGGCGCAATTCCCGGCGCACCTGCGCGTCAAGCGCGCCGAACGGCTCGTCGAGCAGCAGCACCTTGGGCTCGATCGCCATGGCGCGCGCCAGCGCCACGCGCTGCCTCTGGCCGCCGGAGAGCTGCGCCGGATAGCGCTTTTCGAGCCCTGAAAGCTGGACGAGGTCCAGAAGCTCGGAGGCGCGACGGCGGATCTCCTGCGCCGGCGGGCGCGACGGTCCGTGCCGGACCTTCAGGCCGAAGCCGATATTGTCCGCCACCGTCATATGCCGGAACAGCGCATAGTGCTGGAAGACAAAGCCGACATTGCGCTCCTGGATCGACTTGTGCGAGGCGTCCTCGTCGCCGAAGAATATCTTTCCCCGTGTCGGCCGCTCCAGCCCGGCAATCAGCCTGAGCAGTGTCGTCTTGCCGGAACCGGACGGTCCCAGCAACGCGATCAGTTCGCCCGACTTGATGTCGAGCGACACGTCGTGAAGCGCCGGAAACCGGTCAAACTCCTTGCGCACGTTGGCAACGCGAACTTCCATAGTGGTCCCTTTGTCAGTGCCCGCGTGTCGCGGCGATCTCGGCGCCGTAGCGCATCTCGAGAAGTGTTTTCAAGACCAGCGTGACGAGCGCCAGGCCCGCAAGCAATGAAGCGACGGCGAAGGCACCGACGGCGTTGTACTCGTTGTAGAGGATTTCGACATGCAGCGGCATGGTGTTGGTCAGGCCGCGTATGTGGCCCGACACCACCGATACCGCGCCGAACTCGCCCATGGCACGCGCATTGCACAGGAGCACGCCGTAGAGCAGCCCCCATTTGACGTTGGGCAAGGTCACGTACCAGAAGGTCTGCCAGCCATTGGCGCCGAGCGAAAGCGCTGCCTCCTCGTCGCCATTGCCTTGTTCCTGCATCAGCGGGATCAACTCGCGGGCGACGAAGGGGAAGGTGACGAAGATTGTGGCCAGCACGATGCCCGGCACGGCAAACAGGATGACGATGCCATGCGCTTTCAGCCAGGTGCCGAGCAGCCCCTGGGCGCCGAACAGAAGCACATAAACGAGGCCCGATATGACCGGCGAGACCGAGAAGGGGAGGTCGATCAGCGTGGTCAGGAAGGCCTTGCCCTTGAACTCGAACTTGGCGATCGCCCAGGCGGCGGAGATGCCGAAGACGATGTTGAGCGGCACCGAGATCGCCGCCACCAGCAGCGTCAGCCGGATCGCCGAGCGCGTGTCGGCACTGCCGAGCGCTTCGGTGTAGGCACCGATGCCCTTGGCGAAGGCTTCGTTGAAGACGATGATCAGCGGCAAGAGCAGGAAAATGCCGAGGAAGGCAAAGGCGACGGCCATCAGAGCCAGGCGCGCAGGGCGGCTTTCCGTGACCGCCGCCGACTGGCTTTCATGGTGGGGTTCGTAGGATTTGATCTCCGGGTCAGCCATAGCGCTTGCGGCTCCATGACTGTGCGAGATTGACGACCAAAAGCATGATGAACGACAGAGCGAGCATGATCGCCGCGATCGCGGTCGCTGCCGGATAATTGTATTCCTCCAACCGAATGACGATCAGCAGGGGTGCGATTTCTGATTTGTAGGGCAAGTTGCCGGCGATGAAGATGACGGAGCCGTATTCGCCGACGCCGCGCGCGAAGGCGAGCGCGAAGCCGGTGACGATGGCCGGCGCCAGGCCCGGAAACAGGATGCGGGTGATGATCTGGAAGCGATTGGCGCCAAGCGTGGCGGCGGCTTCCTCCACTTCCTTGTCGATCTCCTCCATGATCGGCTGCACGGTGCGCACGACGAAGGGCAGGCCGATGAAGATCAGCGCAATGACGATACCGAGCGGCGTATAGGCGACCTTGATGCCGAGCGGCATCAGCAATTTGCCGATCCAGCCGTTCGGCGCGTAGAGCGTGGTCAGCGCGATGCCGGCCACAGCCGTCGGCAGGGCGAAGGGCAGGTCGACCATGGCATCGACGATGCGGCGGCCGGGGAAGCGGTAGCGCACCAGCACCCATGCGACCAGCGTGCCGAAGACGACGTTGACCGCAGCCGCGACGAAGGCGGTGCCGAAGCTGATTCTCAGCGCATTGATGGTGCGGCGATCGGTGGCGATCGCCCAGAATTCAGGCCAGCCAAGGGCGGCCGAGCGCCAGAGCAGCCCGGACAGCGGGATGAGGATGATGAGGGTGAGGTAGGCAAGCGAGAAGCCGAGCGTCAATCCGAAACCCGGAATGACGCTCGGCTGCCTGAATCGCCACCCCGCCTGGGCGGGTGCTGTGGTCATGTCGTCCTGAATATCGACTGCTTACTGGGGCTTGTAGATCTGGTCGAATATACCACCATCGCCGAAATGATAAGGCTGTGCTTTTTTCCAGCCACCAAACTGTGGATCGTCGATGGTTACGAGCTTGATCGGCGGCAGCTTGGCGAGGTCCTCGGCCGGCACCAGATCGGGCTTGGCAGGACGATAATGGTTCTTGGCGATGATCGTCTGTGCTTCTTTGGAATAGAGCCAGCTCAGATAGGCTTCGGCGACCTTGCGCGTGCCCTTGGCATCGACATTGGCGTCGACCACCGCCACCGGCGGTTCTGCCAGGATGGAGGTCGGCGGGTAGACGATGTCGAAATTGTCGGCACCGAACTCGTCGAGCGCCAGATAGGCCTCGTTTTCCCAGGCGATAAGCACATCGCCAAGACCCTTTTGCGCGAAGGTCACGGTCGAGCCGCGCGCGCCGGTGTCGAGCACCGGGGCATTGGCGTAGAGCTTGCCGACGAATTCCTTGGTCTTGGCCTCGTCGCCGCCGTCATTGGCGTTAGCGTAGGCCCAGGCGGCGAGATAGTTCCAGCGCGCGCCGCCGGAGGTTTTCGGATTGGGCGTAATCACCTGGACACCGTCCTTGACGAGGTCGCTCCAGTCGTGAATGCCTTTGGGATTGCCCTTGCGGACGAGGAAGATGATGGTCGAGGTGTAAGGCGCTGAATTGTTTTCGAATTTGGTGCGCCAGTCCGGATTGATCTTCTTCGCCTTCGAGACGATGGCATTGATGTCGCCTTCAAGTGCCAGCGTCACCACATCGGCGTCGAGGCCATCGATCACGGCGCGGGCCTGGGCGCCCGATCCGCCATGCGACTGCTGGACGGTGACCGTCTCTCCGGTCTCGGCCTTCCAATGCGCGACGAAAGCTTCGTCATAGGCCTTGTAGAGCTCGCGTGTCGGATCGTAGGACACGTTGAGAATGGTGGTATCGGCAAACGCGAAACCGAGCGTGCCGAACTGGACAGATGTGGCGACCAGTGCGCCGAGCAGTTTCCTGAAATGAGGTTTGGTCATTTCTGCCTCCGTTGAACCCGCGCCAAATCTACCGAATTGGTAGAAATTAGATGCATTCAATGTTGCCTTTTTTGCCCCTCTTGAGAAAATGTTCGACGCCATTTCGCCGTTAGGAGAAATATTTTCCTCTTGCGGCCAAAGGAAGAATCCATGGCCCGGCCACTCAGCCTATCTAGCAAGGGGCGGTGCCGAGGCAAGGTGTGGAATTGGTCCGGTGCATCAATCGGCGATGATGGGAAAGTCGAAACGCTGTCTGGCGAACGGTTCGCTTTTCAGCGTGAAGTGCCACCATTCCCTTGCATAGTTCTTGAAGCCGCCAGCGCGCATGGCGTCGACAAGCATCTTGCGGTTTGCCGCCGCTTCACTGGCAAGGCCGCGGTGGGCGGTTTCGCTCATCGGATCAAAGCAGTCGAAGCCGGTACCGAAATCGAGCGTGTCGGCATCAACCGCGCCACAGGCCGGGTTGGGGCTGGACCTGGGGTCCGTTCGGGCGATGGCGACGTCGACGGTCGAGCTTCGTGAATGGGTCGACAGCTCTCCGACATAGCCGTTGGCGATCAGGTCGCTGCGCCTGACCCTCGAATACCATTGCGGATCGGGCGGCCCGCCCTCGCGCGTCCATTCATTCATGTCGGCGACGGCGCGGGCAGGGCGGTAGCAATCGAACACCACCAGGGTCAGGCTTCTGGCCGCTATCGCTTTCTGGACGGCGGAGAGTGCCTTTGCCGCCTGCTCGGTGAGGATGCAGGCCGGGGCGTCATAGCCGTCCACCTTGCGATGCAGAAAATTGTCCGATCCGGCGTAGCGTATGTCCTGGCGGATCGAGGGATCGACATCGGCGAGCCGGACAAAGCCGGCGGGCAGGGCATCGGCCAAAGCGGGGAGAGGAATTGCCGCGATAAGCATTGTTGCTGCAAGTGCTGAGGCTGCTGACGATCGAGGATTGCGCGAGGCACCCCCCTCTGCCCTGCCGGGCATCTCCCCCGCAAGGGGGGAGATTGGCAGCTTTGCCGTTGCGTATTGTCTTTGACAGAAAGCGGAAAGGACATCCGATCTCCCTCCTTGCGGGGGAGAGGGCCGGCAGGCCAGAGGGGGGTGCCTCGGAACGGTTGTGTGCGTCAAGTTCTGCAAAATGGGCGATCATGAAGCTGGTCATGCGGCTTGGCGTAGAGCGAGCTTCTTGTGCTCGCGC
>NZ_JAMYMR010000070.1:0-15480 GCF_040318635.1 Mesorhizobium sp. M1066 | reverse complement strand
AGCGCGACCAGCAGCAGCAAACCGAGCAGGCGCCGGCCGAACAGGCAGCACCCGCCGAGGAACAGCAGCCGCGCAGGAAGAAGCGTGATCAGCAGCAACAGACCGAGCAGGCGCCGGCCGAACAGGTCGCGCCGGCCAACGACAATCAGCCCGGCGAGCAGGCCAAGCCGCGCAAGAAGAACAAGCAGGACCAGCAGGCCCAACCTGAAGCCGCCCCGGCCCCGAAGGAAGCTCCCGCTGGAGAGGCGACGGCCCCTGCCGGCGAACAGCCTGCGGCCCAGGGCGAGCAGCCCCAGGACACGACGAAGAAGCGTGTCAGGAAACCTGTTGGCGAGCAGCCGGCCACAGCCGAGCAGCCAGCCACCGGCGAACAACCGGCCAATGGTCAGACGGCAGCACCGGTACAGGGCGAAAACCCGGTGCAAGGCGAAGCACCGGCCGATCCAAACGCCGCTCCCATCCTGGACAGCCAGAAGGACGCCGAGCGCAGAGGCGGCCGCAAGCAGGGCGACAAGATCGTCCCCCAGGATGGCGAGCAGCAGAATGGCGGGCAAAATGCCCAGCAAGGTGGCGATCAGGGCCGCAAGCCGGTGGCTGCTCCCATCGACCAAGGTCCGCCCCCCACCGACGACAGGGCCGCACAGCAGGAGATCAAGCCCGAGAAAATCGCGCCGGTGACCGAGGAAAAGGGCACACGCGTAGAACGTGCGCCCGATGAGAACGTCCGTGACCGCCGGCGTCCGAAAGGCGTCGACGTCGTCAGGGAACTCGGCGACCGCGTCATCCTGCAGTTCAACAACCAGACGTTCGTCGAGAGCAATGACGCCCCGCGCATGACCCGCGGCGCCAGGAACGTCTATTATGAGGATCTCTCGGGCGACCGCACCCGGGAAATCGTCGAGCGTGACAACGGTGTTCAGATCGTCACAATCCGCAATCGCTATGGCGACGTCATCCAGCGTTCGCGCATTGCGCCGGATGGACGCGAATATGTGCTGAGCTATGTCGACGAGCGGCATTATCAGGACGACAGCGACTGGCGCGATCCCGGCGATGATCTGCCGCCGATGCGGCTGACCATCCCGCGCGAGGAATACATTCTAGACTCCGAGGATGTCCAGGATCCGGACGACTACTACACCTTCCTCGAACAGCCACCGGTGGAGAAGGTCCAGCGCCTTTACTCGATCGACGAGGTCAAACGTTCGGCCCGCGTGCGCGACATCGCACGGCGCGTCGATCTCGACACGCTCAACTTCGAATTCGGCTCGGCCTCGATCTCCGACACCGAGGTGCAGAAGCTAGAGGGCGTCGCCACCGCAATGGAGAAGTTGTTGAAGAAGAACCCGGCCGAGACCTTCCTGATCGAAGGTCACACCGACGCGGTCGGCACACCGGAGGCTAACCTGGCTCTTTCCGATCGCCGCGCGGAAGCGGTGGCGGAGGCGCTGACCAACACCTTCGGCATCCCGCCGGAGAACCTGACGACACAGGGCTATGGCGAGGAGTATCTGAAGGTCAATACGTCTGCGCCGAACCGCGAGAACCGGCGCGTTGGCATTCGCCGCATCACCTCGCTGGTGGCACCTGTGGCCAGCAACAATTAGGTCATGATTTCAAAACCATGAACCGGTTTGTGGAATCGGCATGAGAAGCATCCATCCCCGGCACTGCCGGGGGTGGATCGACGCGCCGGGTTCAACAAGAATTGTACGGGCATTAGACACGGCTCATTGAATCGCGAGCCCAGCCACCCCAGATTTGGTGCTGGGCGTTCCCTGCCCCGTCCCGACTCCAGCGGGACGCATTGAACCCCGCCGGACCTTGTTCGGCGGGTTTTTTGTCTTGCAAACGGTGGCGACCTGGCGGAATACGGCCATTGTCCGAGAGATAACCAGCCGGAATCATCCTATGAAGCGTCTCGAACTCGCCATCGAATCGATCATCCTCGCGTCGCGCTGGGTGCTCGTTGTTTTCTATATAGGCCTGGCCCTCGCATTGGCCGTCTATGCGCTGTCCTTCGGCAAGAAGCTTTATAGTTCATTACCCTGGCGTTCACGCTCGGTGACACCGACACTATCCTCAAGATGCTCGGCCTGATCGATGCCGCGCTGGTTGCCTGGCTGGTGGTGATGGTCATCATCTCGGGCTACGAGAACTTCGTCAGCCGCTTCGATGACCAGGACGGCGGCGACGACGGCGTGCATTGGCTGGGCGCGATCGATGTCGGTTCGCTCAAGGTCAAGGTCGCCTCGACCATCGTCGCCATCTCGTCCATCCACCTTTTGCAGGTGTTTTTGAACTCGTCGTCCTACACCACCGACCAGTTGATGTGGCTGACCATCATCCACCTCGCCTTCGTCGTCTCGGCCTTCATGCTCGCCTATATCGACCGGCTGATGGGCCTCAGCAAAGGCAAGAAGGATGAGGCGTAAGCAAGCGCCTGCCGGCCCTTGAATCATACCGGCAGGGTTGGCGCCCTATCGCTTTGTTTGCGCGAGGCTTTGCCGTGGCTCAGCCAAGGCGGATGGCTTAGCTCGACGCTCACAATAACGCGGATCTAGTAGATGCTCTTGATCTTGCTGTCCGTGCGGGCAAACACCTCATCAGGGACAAAGAAATCGCCGGCCAGAGGCCCTGTCGCACCTGGCGCATAGGCTGAAAAATCGCTGACGCCCTCGGCGCGCAGCACCTCCTCGTCGATGTAGAAATTACCTGTTGTCTCGCGCGCGGGGCGCATGAAGATGGCATGCGCGGCGTCGGCCATGATGTCGGGCAAACGGCTCATCGCCGCCACCGTCGCGCCCCCGAGCAGATTGCGCACCGCCGCCGTGTCGATGGTCGAAATCGGCCACAGTGAATTGACGGCGATGCCGTCCTTGGCGAACTCCGCACTCATGCCCAGCGTGCACATCGACATGCCGAACTTGGCCATCGTGTAGGCGACGTGATTCCTGAACCACTTGGCCTTCATGTCGAGCGGCGGCGCCAGATTCAGGATGTGAGCATTTTGCGCCAACTTCAGGTGAGGAATGCACATTTTCGAGACCAGGAAGGTACCGCGCGTGTTGATCTGATGCATCAGATCGTAGCGCTTCATGTCGGTCTCGAGCGTGCCGGTGAGTTGGATGGCGCTGGCATTGTTGACGCAGATGTCGATACCGCCGAATTTCTCCACGGTCCTGGCGACCGCCTCGGCCACTTGTGCCTCCTCACGGATGTCGCACAGCACAGGCAGCGCATTGCCGCCGGCCTGTTCGATCTCTTCGGCAGCGCTATAGATCGTCCCCGGCAGCTTCGGATGCGGTTCGGCGGTCTTGGCCGCGATCGTCACATTGGCGCCGTCACGCGCGGCGCGCAGCGCGATCGCCAGCCCGATGCCGCGCGACCCGCCGGAGATGAACAGCGTCTTTCCCTTGAGCGACATTTCCTTGCGCCTCCCTTGCAACACAACAGGCGCAAACCTTTGCGCGGCGGGCGACCACAGCGCAAGACCCGACACGCTGGACACCGCGTTACGCAGCGTAGGGTTTATGACTAAACCAGCACCAGCCCCTGCCGCATCGCAATCGCGATCGCGTCGGTGCGGTTGGCGGCGCCGAGCTTGATCAGGATTGCGGCGACATGAAACTTCGCGGTGTGCACCGAAATGTTGAGCCGCCGCGCGATCACCTTGTTTGGAGCGCCCTCGGCCAGCAGCGCCAACACTTCCGCCTCACGCGGCGACAGCGAAGGCCGGGCGGCATGCTCGTCGGAGGCTTCCTCCTCGAACGGCTCGCCATCGCCGGCACGGAAATCCTCATGACGTCCGCTTCCGCGCTCGCCCGAGACGCGATAACCGGCCGCGGCCAGCCGCGCCGCCGCGGCGATCAACAAATCGTCCGCGCCAGCGGACATCACGGCCAGCACCTCACCGGCGGGCCACTCGCCGCCAGCGCGTCCGGTCAGCAGCACCCGTGGAATGAGGGCCGGCACGCCATCACCAATGCTGTCGTCAACGATGGCGACGTCGGCTCTTCCACCGCCAGCCACGACCGGCAGCAGGTCATCGCTGGCGGCCAGCGAGGCCGCCAGGCGCTCGGCGCGTGACGCATCGCCAAGCGCAATCAGCACCACCAGCCGCCGCGAGACGGCACCGTCATGCATGATCCGGTCGCTGGTGAGCGTGTCCATGGATGCCCTCAGCTCAGCGGCTTTTCGCCGATGGTCAGCGCGACATCGCGCTGTTCGCCGCCGCGCACGACACCGAGCGTCACCGAAGCGCCGGCACTGTCGGGTCCGAGCCTGCGGATCAGGTCCCGCGGCCCGTGCACCGCCTCACCGTTCCACGCCACGATGATATCGCCAAGAGAGAGACCGGCGGCCTTCGCGGGACCATCGTCATCGAGACTCATCACCATCGCGCCGTGCGCGTCGCGGTCGCGTACCGGATGCAGGCCGGCGCCGAGATAGCCGCGCGCGACATGGCCCTTTTCGCGCAAGGTCGCGACCGCCCGCTCGATCGTCTCGTAAGGCATGACCAGCGCCCGGTGGCGCGGTCCGAACAACAGCATGCCGATCAGCGCACCCTTGGCATCGAGAACCGGGCCGCCTTCGAAACGGCCGCCGGCGCCGACGGCAAGATTGATGCGCCGGTCGATGGTGCCGCCGCGCATCGAGCGCCAGGCCGGACCGACTTCGCCGACCGAACCCAACACGGCCAGAGCGGAGCCCTGGCTGTTCCCGATGGCAATGGCGAGATTGCCGGGCCGTACCGCATCGGCCTTAACTAGCACAGGCGCTTTAGTCGCATCAGCGGGCTTCAGCAAGGCGACGCCGGTCGACGGATCGCGGCCGACCAGCTCGGCCTTCACCGTCTCGCCCGAGGCCAGGACCAGCTCGATCTCCTCGCCGGCCTCGACAGCCTCTTCAGCGGTGACGAAATAACCATCACGCCAGTGGAAAGCGCTCGCCGTGCGATGATGATGCGTGGCGAAACTCGCCGTTGCAGGCGCCGCCTTGGCAGCGAGATCGGCGATGGCGTCCGAAAACGCACTCAGATTGAAATCGCTCATATTGGTCTCCTGGGTTCATCCATACCCCAGATATCGCGCGATAGCGTGTGCAGAGGTACTCGCCTGACGGCTAGTTGGTGGTTTGACTGGCCATCTGGTCAGGTCGCGGCGGTTCCAGCCGCTCCGCACATATAGTCATCCCTGCGCCTGATAACACGGAGCCTCCGATGGCCCTCGCCGCCGCCGAATTCCAAACTGACAACTCATTGGCCGACAACACGCTGCTCGACGCCTATTCGACGACGGTCGCCGATGCGGTCGACCGCATCGGCCCTGCCGTCTGCCGCATCGAGCGCGTCGGCGGCCAGGGCGGCCACGGTTCCGGCTTCGTCATCGCCCCGGACGGGCTGGTCGTCACCAATTTCCATGTCGTCGGCGATGCCAGGACGGTGCGCGTCTCAATGCCGGACGGCGCCTCCAGCGAAGGCCGCGTGCTGGGCCGCGACCCCGACACCGACATCGCGCTGGTGCGCGCCGATGGCAGCTTTGCCGATGTGGCGCCGCTGGGCGATTCCAAGCGGCTGCGGCGCGGCCAGATCGCGATAGCCATCGGCAATCCGCTGGGCTTCGAATGGACCGTCACCTCCGGCGTTGTCTCGGCGCTCGGCCGCTCAATGCGCGCCTCGACCGGCCGGCTGATCGACGATGTCATCCAGACCGATGCGGCATTGAACCCCGGCAATTCCGGCGGGCCGCTGGTGTCGTCGGCCGGCGAGGTCATCGGCGTCAACACCGCCATGATCCACGGCGCGCAAGGCATTGCCTTCGCGGTCGCTTCCAACACCGCCAATTTCGTCATTTCGGAAATCATCCGCTTCGGCCGCGTGCGCCGCGCGTTCATCGGCGTCTCGGCCGACACCGTCAATCTGCCGCGACGCGCAGCGCTCCTGTCGCAAGTGTCGACCAATACCGCGGTGCGGCTGCGCAGCGTCGAGAAGGATGGCCCGGCGGCCAAGACCGGCTTGAAGGAGGGCGACATCATCGCCGCAATAGACGGCCGCCCGGTCACCGGCGTCGACGACCTGGTGCGTGTGCTCGACGCCGAGCGCATCGGCCGCGAGACACTGTGCACCGTCGTGCGCCGCACCGGAGTCAGCCAGGTGACGGTGACGCCGGTGGCAAGGGCGGGCTGAGGACGGTCACCGTTCCGCAGCCCCCTCCGCGTACTGCGCCAGAAACGCCTCGCTGGGCAGAATCGGCTTGATGACGTCGATCAGCACGCCATTTGGATCCCGGGTGATGAAATGGCGCTGGCCGAAAGGTTCGTCGCGCAGGCTGCGCAGGATCGGCAGGCCAGCGGCAACGACCCGCTCATAGACCGCGTCCGGGTCGCGAACCTCGAAATTGATCAGCAGGCCCGAGGTGCGACCCCGCCCCTCTTCCGGGATCGTTTCATGGTCGCCTTGGACGATGCCGAGATTGACGCGTTTGTTGTCCACCGATTGCAGATGCACATACCAGTCGCTTTCAAACAGCGGCTGGAAGCCGAAATGCTCGACATAGAACGCCGTCGTGCCGGCGACGTCGCCGGTCATCAGCACCGGGTAATAGCTCGTCGTCTTCATCTTTCCTTCTCCCGTCGATTAACATACAGTCTGCATGTAGATTGGATTAACATACAGGCTGCATGTATGCAACGCGATTCCGCGCGTCGTTCCAACCGTGACCGTACCGAGGCGACGCGCGCCGACCTGATTGCCGCGGCGCGAAAGCTGTTTACGGAAAAATCCTATGCCGAGACCGGCACGCCGGAGATCGCCGCTGCCGCCGGCGTCACGCGCGGCGCGCTTTACCATCACTTCGCCGACAAGCAGGCGCTGTTTGCCGCCGTGGTCGACCAGGAGGCGGCAGCGGTCGCCGAGGAGATCGAGCGCGCCTCGGCGCCATCACTCAATGCCCGCGACGCACTGATTGCCGGTTCCGACGCCTATCTCACCGCCATGCGCACGCCAGGCCGCACGCGCCTGCTGCTGCTCGACGGCCCGGCCGTGCTTGGCCGCGCCGCCATGGACGCGATCGACAACCGCCATGGCAACCGCTCGCTGCGCGAAGGGCTGGTCGCGGCGATGCGGGCGCAAACGATGACGAGATTGCCGGCCGACGCGCTGACCGCACTGCTCGGCTCCGCCTTCGATCGTGCCGCCCTGGCCATCGAGGCCGGTGCGTCAGTTCAGGACTACCGCGCGGTGCTCATAGCACTGATCGATGGCCTGTCTCTTCCTCAGGCACCTCGCCCGGTTCGAACTCGTTGAAGCAGCCGAGCTGGCGCTTGAACTGGTCGATCAGCCAGGCGGCCGCTGGCTTCGGGCTGCGATCGTTGCGGTGCATGGCAAACAGCGGCGAACTCACCTCCCTGAAGGATTCGAGGTCGATTTCGACCAGCCGGCCACTCGCCAGGTCGTCTGCTATCAGCCAGCGCGGCAGCCCGCCCCAGCCCAGCCCCTCGCGCATCAGCATATGCTTGGTGCGCACATCCGTCAGCCGCCAGGTACGGTAGGCGAAGACGCCGAAGTCGCGCCCCTTGGTACGCTCTGACTGGTCGGTGACGACAAGCTGCGTGTGTTCGCGCGCATCCTCGATCGCCACCGGCTTCGGCAGCAGGGCCAGCGGATGGCTGGGCGCGGCGGCCAGCACGATCGACATGAAGCCGATGCGCGCGAGATGCACATCGACATCGCCCAGCAGGCCACCAATGCCAAGGTCGGCCTGCCCGCTGACGACATGGTCGGGGATCAGGCCGAGCGTGCCGATATGCAGGCGCAGCATCACGGTCGGAAACTGCGCCTCGAATGCCTTCAGCACCCGCACCAGCACCGGCGACGGCAACGCTGCGTCGACCGACAGTGCGACTTCGGCCTCGAGCCCTTGATGATGGCCGTCGACGCGCGAGCGGATACGCTGCAGCATGCCGACCATGCGGCGTGCGTCCTCCAGCATCGCCCGACCGATCTCCGTCAATTGCGGCTCGCGCGTGCCCTCGCGCTCGAACAGTTTCAGCCCCAGCTGCGCCTCGAGATTGGCGATGCCGTAGCTGATCACGGACTGTGCCCGGTTGAGCTTGCGGCCGGCGGCCGAGAAGCTGCCGGCTTCGGCGACTGTCACAAAGATCTGAAGTTGATCGAGCGTCGGGTTGGGCTGCATCGCTATATCTAACTTACAGATGGATCGTATAGAAAATATACCAGTTTATTGAATGGATCGAAAGCCCCATATCTGGCGGGACAAATCATTCCAACCGCTGGAGAGCCCAAAATGTCCATTCTTCTTGTCACCTCAAGCCCGCGGGGCGCCGCCTCGCATTCGACCCGCATCGCTACCGAATTCGCTGAAAAGCTCGTCGCCGCCGATCCGTCGAACACGCTCGTCGTGCGCGACCTCGTCGCCAATCCGCTCCCCCATATCGACGCCGACTACGCCAGCGGCATCTACGTGCCGGCGGAAGCCCGCACCGCGCGCCAGGCTGAAGTCGTCGGCGTCTCCGATGTGGTGCTCGACGAGCTGTTTGCCGCCGACACGGTGATCCTGGCCACAGGCTTCATCAACTTTAACATCTCCTCGACACTGAAGTCCTGGGTCGATCACATCTCTCGTTCCGGCAAGAGCTTTGCCTATGGCGAGAACGGCCCCAAGGGTCTCGTCACCGGCAAGAAGGTCTATATCGTGCTGGCTTCGGGCGGCATCTACTCCGAAGGTGCGGCCGTGCAGTTCGATCACGCCATTCCCTACCTGCGCGGCGTGCTCGGCTTCCTCGGCATGACCGATGTCGATGTCATCCGCATCGAAGGCGTCGGCATGGGTCCTGACGCGGTGACCGCAGCGCTCGCCAAGGCGACCGCCAAGGTCGATGCCGTGGTGGCCGCCAGCCAAGGTGTCGCGGCTGCCGCGTAAAGAGCCGAAATTTGTCCGCATCGAAAGGCAGGCGTGCGCGCGCCTGCCTTTTTCGTTTCTAGCCAATGAGGTACCTTAGCAGACCAGCGGCGCTGATTCCGATCAGCACAGTCGGCAGCATGGAAAGCCGCGTGGCGGCTACCAGAGTAACAGCCAGCGCCAGAATATCCGCCGGGGACTTCGACACGAAGGCCGGTGCGATGACAGAGATCAGCACGCAACCAGGCGCGGCTTCCATGACCGCCGTTGCACGCGTGCTGAGTGTGCGGTTGCGCAGCACGACATAGCCGCCGATGCGCGTCAGATAAGTGACGCCGGCCATCAGCACGATGGTGAAAAAGGTCATTGCGTCGATCATGCATCACCCGCCATCAGCCAGGCCGCGACCAGACCCGACATGGCGCCCGCGGCGACATACCAGGCACCGGGAACGAAGAGATAGACCAGTACTGCCACGACCAGGCTGACCAGCCAGGGCCGCGCCGCCGCGATGTCCGTCCACATGCCGCGCATCAGCACCAGGAAGACAGCCGGGAACGCCATGTCGAAACCATAGGCCCCGACGTCGCCGAGCATCGGACCGAGCAAAGCGCCCAACGTGGTGAAGACCACCCAGGTGAGATACATCGCCAGCGCCGCGCCCATATAGTAGCGCGGGCTGAAGGCCGGCGTGATGCCGGCAGCGGTGCGCTGCTTGGCATCGGCCAGGCCCAGCGCCCAGCTTTCATCGCACATAAAGAAAAGCGCCGGAAACACCTTGCGTCGTGGCAGGTGGCGCAAGAACGGCGCCAGTGCCGCACCCATCAGCAGGTGACGGCTGTTGACCAGGAAGGTGATGGCGACGATGAGCACGACGTGCGGCGGCGACGTCCACAACTGGATCGCCGCGAATTCCGAGCCGCCGGCGAAGTTCAGCCCTGTCATGGCAGACAGTTCGACCGTGCTTAAGCCTTTCTGCGTGGCCTGGGCGCCAAGCACCAGCGCATAGGGGATGGTGCCGAACAGCACCGGCGCGCAGGACGCCACGCCACGGCGGAACTCGGATCCCGAACCATTGCCCGCCGCCTCGACTGCCTGTGAAATGCTCATGCGTCTCCCCTGGCGCGCCTCGCGGCCGCCGCTCCCGGGTTGCTTCTGGACTCTTGTGATGTCGGCCGCAAACATAGCAGCACCGGCTCACAATTTGGTTGCGAAGATTGTTGTGTTTCATCAGAATTTGGCATTTGGCGCTACAAAGCCATAAATAGATGGAATCCAGAGCCATGAAACTTGATGAGATCGACAAGCGGATCCTGCGGGCGCTGCAGCGCGACGGCCGCATGGCCAACAACGATCTGGCCAATGAGGTCGGGCTGTCGCCATCGCCTTGCCTGCGTCGCGTGAAGCTGCTGGAGGAGGCCGGTGTCATCGACCGCTACGTCGCCGTGCTCAACCCCGCCAGCATCGGCAAGGGCCTGACCTTCTTCACCCGCATCTGGTTGAAAACGCAGGACGAGGACACGATCGAGCATTTCGCCACCGAAGTCGCCAAGCTGCCGCAGGTGATGGAGTGCTACCTGATGCTCGGCGATTGCGACGCCATGGTGCGTGTGGTGGCGGCCGGCATCGACGATTACCGCCGCTTCCAGTCGGAGCATCTGAGCCGCATCAAGGGCGTGCAGAACGTCAAGACCGACGTCCCCAGCCAGACGATCAAATACACGTCGGAACTGCCGATCTGAGCTACTGAAAACGGCGTCACGTCAAACTGGATAAAAAATGCGGATTGTAGGATCGAACCCGGTGCCGGCGTCCTTCGGGTGCAAGCAGCGCGCAGCGCTGCCCTTAGGCATGGGAGATTTGAATGAGCCTTTCCTATCGTTGGGTCATCGTCGCCGCTGGCGCGCTGATGTCCTGTGTCGCCATCGGGACGATGTTTTCGCTGGCGATCTTCCTCGAGCCGATGGCGATCGACACCAACTGGTCGCGCGCCGGCATTTCCAGCGCCATGACGCTCAACTTCCTGGTGATGGGCCTTGGTGGCTTCGCCTGGGGCGCGATATCGGACCGTTTTGGCGCCCGCATCGTCGTGATGATCGGCGCGGTGCTGCTCGGGCTGGCGCTGGTGCTGGCCAGCCGCGCCGGTTCGCTGCTGAGCTTCCAGGTCACCTATGGCGTGCTGGTCGGTCTCGCGGCAAGCGCCTTTTTCGCGCCGATGATCGCGCTGACCACAGGCTGGTTCGACACCAACCGCAGCCTTGCCGTCTCGTTGGTCTCGGCCGGCATGGGCGTGGCGCCGATGACGATCTCACCCTTCGCCCGCTGGTTGATCTCCGCCTATGACTGGCGCACCGCCATGTTCGACATCGGCATTACCGCCTGGGTGCTGCTGTTGCCGGCGGTGCTGCTGGTGCGCCAGCCGCCGAAGCCCGTCTTAGTCGACCCCGGCTCCGCGCCGGTTGCCGAAGGTGCCGGCCTGACGGTCGGCCAGGCGCTGCGCTCGCCGCAATTCATCGTGCTGGGGCTGACCTTCTTTGCCTGCTGCGCGGCGCATTCCGGGCCGATCTTCCACATGGTCAGCTATGCCATGCTGTGCGGCGTCGCCCCCATGGCAGCGGTCTCGATCTACAGTGTCGAAGGCCTGGCAGGCCTCGGCGGCCGGCTTTTCTACGGCGTGCTGGCCGACAGGCTGGGCGTCAAGCCGGTGCTGATCGCGGGCCTGGCGATCCAGGCGATCGTCATTGCCGCCTATCTGTCGATCAGCCAGCTTGAGCAGTTCTACATGCTGGCCGTTATCTTCGGTGCCACCTATGGCGGTGTCATGCCGCTCTATGCGGTGCTGGCGCGCGAATATTTCGGCCAGCGCATCCTCGGCACCGTGTTCGGCGCCGCCACCATGCTGTCCAGCCTCGGCATGGCGCTGGGACCGCTTGCCGGCGGCATGGTGTTCGACGCCTACGCCAACTATTCCTGGCTGTTCATCGGCTCGGCTCTTATCGGGCTCGGCGCGGTCGGCATCGCCATCGCGTTCCCGCCACTGCCGCGCAGGGAGTTGCAGCCGGCTTAGCCCGGGTCGATTTCCCAAACCTTGCTGGCCAGGCGCGCAATCAGCCTGGCCCGTTCGGTTCGCCACGGATCCTGTCCCCTGTTTCATCCGTTCCCCCCCTTGCGCGGGGCAGTCCACGGACAACATTTGCACCGTGGGATCTCGACTGAGCTCGCGCATCCAGTCCACGCCAGAGAGGACACCCTGATGGCGGAACATCCGAGTGGAAGCGAAAGCAACAGAATTGCCGCAAGCGCTGTTGCCGACGACGATCCGCGTCTTGCATTCATTTATCAGGAAGCGGTGAGAGGTCTCACGCAACAGCAGACCCTTGTGGAGAACATGAGCACCCGCGCCGGCAGCCTTGTCTTTGCTACCGCATTCGCCAACTCGTTGCTCGGCGGCGCGGCCCTTGCCAATGGTCTTGGAGCTTGGGACTGGACCGCGGTGGCTCTGCTGTTCGGCATCGGCGGGCTGATCGTCTTCATGCTCTGGCCCTACCACCAATATACATTCCGCTTCGATCCGGAAGAGCTGCTCCATCAATATGTCGACGGCGATAGGCCGAGCACGATGTCGGCCATGCGCCGCGCGCTTGCCCTTCGCATCAAGGCGGACATGGCCGGCAACTGGCGAATTATCCAGCGGCTGCGGACGGCGCTGCAGATTGCGCTGCTGTTTCTGCTGCTCGATATCCTGGCCTGGCTTTTGGCGATTGCCGGCGTTTGAGCCGGAGGGCACGCCGCTCCGCCACGGTCTGGCGCTTGCATGACAGGCAACGGGCGATGGATCGAAAAGCCCTCTTGAGCATTTAAGCTTGGGCTAATAGTGGCCCCAGGAGAGACCCAATGAAAAAGACGCTGCTCATTTTGAGCCTGCTCATTCCGCTCTCGGCGTGCTCCCGTACCGAACAAGGCGCCGCCGTCGGCGGCTTGGGTGGCGCGGCCGTAGGCGCCGCGGTGGCCGGAGACCCTGTGGAAGGGGCGGTTGTTGGCGGTGCGGTTGGTGCGATAGCAGGGGCCGTCATCGGCCACGCCAGCGAAGCCGGCCAGTGCAGATATCGCGATCGGTACGGCCGGGTTTACGTCGCGCGATGCCCGAACGGCTACTGATCTCAAGGCGCGTGATCTCCTTCGATCACGCGTCTGCCGGGGGTTAATCGAATGGCCTATCGGATCAAAAAGCTGCTGGGTTTCTTGTGTGCCGCTGTCGGCGCTGCCGCGGTGAATGCCGGGTCCACGATTGCGATTTCGGCCGCGCCGGTTGAAGCAAAGACGATTGCCGATCACTTCTCATCGGTGAAATCCATGTCAGGGGATTTCGTGCAGTCAGGCCCGAAAGCGGAAAGAAAACACGGCAGGTTTTTTCTCCAACGCCCAGGCAAGATCCGGTTCAACTATGCAGGCCAATCTGGGGTCAGCGTGATCGCGGATGGCAAATCCCTGGTGGTTTACAACAGGAAACTGAAGACATCGCGGCTTTATGCTCTCTCGAAGACGCCGCTTAAGCTGCTGCTCGACAACAAGGTCGACTTCTCCGGCAGTCGCGTCAAAAGCATCAGAGACGACGGCGCCCAAGTTACCGTCAAGCTGGCCGACAGATCGGCTTTCGGCAATTCGAACATCTCCATGGTGTTCGACAGAAAATCGCTCGATCTGCGCAGATGGAGCCTCACCGACGAGAAAGGACTTACCACGACGGTGACCATCTCAAATGTGAGGCAGGGCGTTCGCGCTCCCGAGGGCACCTTCGTTATCGATTATGCGGCAAACCGTGAATTCAACACCACAACGAAATAGCCGAAACCGCAGCCATAGTCTCAGCGCCGGAACCAATAGGATCAGCGGCGGTTTAGTCCATGAAGGGACCGGAACCGCAAAGGACGCGGCACAATGATTGAAATTTACAGCATCGAAGCGGCCAACGCCAGACTGCGCATAAGGAGAGCTGAGCGCTCTCTGAAGCGCGCGAATGACTTGCTGGACGAGGAAGGCGGCGTCGCTCTTAACTTGGCATTGTGCGGCCGGATAAGGGCCGCGAGAAGGCATCTGATCGAGGCCAGGACCCGCCTGATGACGATCGATCCCGCCAGGACGAGTTGATCCGCGGGCGGTCGTACGTCAACCCGGACCGAGAGGTCCATCGTGGCGCAAAGGCCCGCATGTTAGGCAGTGACCTGCTGGCGGTGATCTACCCAAAAATCCGGTCGCCCTGCTCGTCGACCAGTTGGATCCCCTTCTTGATCGAGATGTCGACGGCGTCGTCGAGCCCGGCGAAACGGTCGGCACGGATGAATTTGTGTTCCTTCACCACACCGTCGATCTCCTTGGAGACGACGCCGCAGGTCTGGTATTGGCCATCCGCCTTGTAGGGCATGGCGCTGATCAGGAAGCCCTTGTGCTCGACCTGCTTGGCCGGCGCTGCGCTCGTTGGCCCAGCCGTTTCGGCTCCGCTGGCGCCACCGCCGAAAAGACGCTTCAGAAAAGACATCGGGCTTCCTCCAACAGCATTCATCCCGCACCATGTAGAGTGACGCGGGATGAATTTCACTATCGGTCCTTGGCCCAGCGAGCAAGGGCTGCGTCCGGTCGGCTGGACGAGCTTACTTGTGCGACAGCGTTTCCAGAGCCTCGGCGGCGGCTTCGAGGATGGCGATCGCCTCGGCCTGCTTGTCGGCCGGGGCGTCGACGAAGTCACCCAGAGCCGCGCGCAGCCGGTGGCGGACTGCGCGGAATTCGTCGCGCGCTTCCGAACGATCCCCGCGGCCATCCCGGCCGCCACGACGCCCGCCCTCTTCGCTCTCGTCGTTCCAGCCGAACCAGTCGCGCGCCTTGGCCATTTTGCGGCCGAAGCGCTCGAGATGGTCGAGCACGCCGTCGATCATCTCGCGGTTGTCGGCGAGATGCGCCTGGCCCGCTTCGGTGATCGAAAACACCTTCTTGTTGCCGTCGGCGGCGGAGGCGGCATAGCCGGCCTCTTCCAGGAAGGTCAGGGTCGGGTAGACCACGCCGGGGCTCGGGCTGTAGATGCCGCTGGTGCGTTCCTCCAGCGCCTTGATGATGTCGTAGCCGTGGCGCGGGGCCTCGGCCAGCAGCGACAGCGTGATCAGCTTGAGGTCGCCGTCGGCCAGCATGCGCCCGGCGCGGAACATGTCGCCCGGGCCGCCCCGCCCGCCACCGCGACCGCCGTGCCCGAACGGGCCAAAACCGCCGCCCCCTCTGCCACCAAATTTGCCGCCGAATTTGCCGGCCATGTGCATGAACATGCGCTCGCCGAAATGATTGTTCCCAAAATGTTTGTGCATTGATTGCTCCTTGAGTTGTGTCTTACGATATATCTTAATTATGCAAGCCGATCGAGAGAGTCAAGATATATCTTACGATGTATCTGAATGTGGCGCCAGAGGCTTGCTTTCACCGGAACGTACCGCTAGAGCGGGATGAATTTAGGTTGGGCATAGCCTGCCTCTGTGAAGTAATTTCGGCATTCGGTTGACGTGACGGTGCCGAGGAT
>NZ_JAMYMR010000069.1:0-16394 GCF_040318635.1 Mesorhizobium sp. M1066 | reverse complement strand
GACCTTGGCTCAATCGCTCTAATCCCACGAAATCTCTCTCGTGTAGATACAAGGTGGCTCGGGCGAAGCCCGAGACGGAGAGGGGGCAGCGCAGCGGTTGGGGTTCGCTCGTTCATTGGTTCCCAAGCCTGCTTCTCGCCATGTGCCTTGTCTCGAGCCGGCTTTGGCTTCGGGGACGTCGCTCCCCTCTCCGTCTCGGCTACGCCGAGCCACCTCTCCCCACTACGTGGGGCGAGGAACCCAGGTTCTGAAAGGCGCCGGGCCGGCAAAGCCCCCTCACAGCCCGTCCAGCGGAAATTTCAGGTACCGCCGGCCATTGGCTTCGGGTTCGGGCAGCCTCCCGCCATTCATGTTGACCTGCAGCGCATGCAGGATCAGCCTTGGCATCGGCAGCGTCCTGTCGCGCGCCTCGCGCAAGGCGACGAACTCGGCCTCGCTGCGGGCGGCGGCAAGATGGGTGTTGGTTGCCTTCTGTATGGCGACCGTGCTTTCCCACAAAGGTTCGCGGCCGCCGGCCTGATAGTCATGGCCGACGAACACCCGCGTCTCGTCCGGCAACGCCAGTATGTCCTGGATCGAGCGCCAGAGCCGCGCGGCACTGCCGCCGGGAAAGTCAGTCCTCGCTGTGCCGCTGTCGGGCATGAACAGCGTGTCGTGGACGAAGGCGGCATCGCCGATGACATAGGTGATCGAGGCCAGCGTATGGCCAGGCGAGAACAGCACCTTGACCGGAAGCGTGCCGACCTTGAAGGTTTCGCCTTCACCAAACAGCCTGTCCCACTGCGAACCGTCGGCGGGAAAATCCGGCCAGTTGTAGATCGCCTTCCACAAATTCTGGACGTCGACGACCCTGTCGCCGATCGCTGTCGGCGCGCCCGTCTTCTCTCTCAGGTAATGCGCCGCCGAAAAATGGTCGGCATGCGGATGGGTATCGAGGATCCATTCGACACTCAGCCCCTGCTCGCTGACGAAGTCGAGCAAGGCGTCGGCATTCGTCGTTGCCGTGGCGCCGGATTTCTCATCGAAATCGAGGATCGGATCGATGATGGCGCAGCGTTTCGTCGCCCGGTCGGCGACGACATACTGAATGGCCCCGGTCGGCTTGTCATAGAAGCCGCTGACCTGCGGCCTGGCCAAAGCTACGTCCAATTCCGGCTTCCCCAACCCTCGGTCGTCAGGAATGATTTTCTCTGGCGACACCCGAGAGGAGCATGGTTGTCCGCTCGGGTGAGCTAGTCAAGTATCATTTCGCTCGCGGCGACGGGAAAGCCAAAAACTGTTCCGAGGACGGTCAGGCAGATGGCTGCTTGGTCTTCCGCAGATACGGCAGAATGGTCTCATAAGCGCCGAAGCGCTTGATCGCGTCCTCGTCGGAGACGGCTGCGGTGATGATGACGTCCTCGCCCTGCTTCCAGTTTGCCGGCGTCGCCACCTGATGCTTGGCGGTCAGCTGCATGGAATCAACCGCACGCAGGATCTCGTCGAAGTTGCGGCCCGTGGTCATCGGGTAGGTCAGCACCAGCTTGATCTTCTTGTCCGGTCCGATGACATAGACCGAGCGCACCGTGGCATTGTCGGCCGGCGTGCGGCCTTCCGACGTCTCGCCGGCACCGCCCGGCAGCATGTCGTAGAGCTTGGCGACCTTGAGGTCCTTGTCGCCGATCAGCGGGTAGTTCACCGAATGACCGGTCGCCGTCTTGATGTCGTCCTGCCACTTGCCGTGGCTTTCGACCGGATCGACCGAAATGCCGATGATCTTGACGTTGCGCTTGTTGAACTCGCCTTCCAGCCCGGCCATCGTGCCAAGCTCGGTCGTGCAAACCGGCGTGAAATTCTTCGGGTGACTGAACAGGATCGCCCAACCGTCACCGATCCAGTCATGGAATTTGATCCTCCCTTGCGTGGTCTCGGCGGTAAAATCCGGCGCAATGTCGTTGATACGAAGGCTCATGGTACATCTCCCCTGTAAACGGAACCGTCGGCAGCGAGGAACAAGCACGCGGCAATCACGCCGACATCAAGCTGTCCCGCCCGGCATCGTTGCATCTTAGCGCAAAAATCGTGGCTGCAAGATAATATGAAACTCTTGTGGGCGGCAGGCGAGCATTTTTATGCTGCCGAATACGCTGCGCGCGTATGAGAGCCTGTTGGGCTGGACAGGAAAGGTTCCTGCCTCAGGTTTTGTTGACCGCCAGCGTCACAGTCAGGTCTTCCATGCGCTGTGCCAGCGCGCCGAGCGCGTTGGTCAGCACGCTATCGCTTTTGTCGGCCTTGGTCAGAGCCTCGTCCCGGGTCTTGCGCAGGGTCAGCACTTCGCTTTCCATGCCCTTGACGCGTTTCTGCAACTCCGAGAGTTCATCCATCACCATGATGCCGGCCATCACGGTCAGCCGCTGATCGCCGATCTCGCCGAACGAGTCCTTCAGGTGCGAAACATAGCGGTCGAAGCGTTCGGCAAGGTCGATCAGATGCTCTTCCTGGCCCTCGTCGCAGGCCATGCGATACTGCTTGCCGTCGATTGAAACCGTGACCTGTGCCATCGGGCCAGCTCCTATCTGTCCAACACGGCGCGGATGGTTTCCATGGCAGTCACCAAACGTCGCGAGACTTCCTTGTTGGCATCTTCCAGCCGTTCGGCGCGCGCTTCGGAATTATCGAGTTCCTGCGCCAGCCGCGAGCGGTCGGCATTCATCCGCTGCACCTCGGCCTCGGCTTCGGAGTAGTCGCGTTCATGCTCGAGCTTGGCCGCGACGGCGTTTTCCAGCCCCTCGATGGCCTTGCCCAGCCTCGCGATGACTTCCTTGAGTGTGGCTTCCCCGGTCATGGCCTTCGTCCTGTGCCCTGCCCATCACCGAATCGTTCACGTTCAGAACGCGTTATCCCTGAAACATTAGGCACCGGGTGAAGGCAACGTCAACAAAGCTCTCGCGACTGTCCCCCGCTAACGCTAATGTAGGTCCGCCGCCGGCATCACAAGACCGGCAAATGTGCACCCGATTTGTTGACTAAAAGCCCGCGCCTGCTATGTGTCGCGCACCCTTTTCAAGGGCTCTCCCAAGCCCCCAAACCCCCACTTCTGGAGGAACCATGACGTCGCGTGAACAACATGACCGGATGGCCAATGCGATCCGCTTTCTCTCCATGGACGCCGTCGAGAAAGCAAATTCCGGCCATCCAGGCCTGCCCATGGGCTGCGCCGATATCGCCACGGTGCTGTTCACGCGCTTCCTGAAATATGATCCCAAGGCCCCGCACTGGGCCGACCGCGACCGTTTCATCCTGTCGGCCGGCCATGGCTCAATGCTGCTCTATTCGCTGCTGCATCTGACCGGCTACGAAGACATGACCCTCGACCAGATCAAGCACTTCCGTCAGTTGGGTTCGAAGACCGCCGGCCATCCCGAATACGGCCATGCCGCCGGCATAGAGACGACGACGGGCCCGCTCGGCCAGGGTCTCGCCAATTCGGTCGGCTTCGCGCTCGGCGAGCGCATCATGAACGCCGCCTTCGGCAACGATCTCGTCGATCATTACACCTATGTGCTGGCCGGCGACGGCTGCCTGATGGAAGGTGTGTCCCAGGAAGCCATCGCGCTTGCCGGCCATCTCAAGCTCAACAAGCTGATCGTCTTCTGGGACAACAACGACATCTCGATCGACGGCCCGGTCTCGCTGTCCGACAACACCGATCAGGTCGCCCGCTTCCAGGCCTCCGGCTGGAATGCCAGCCACATCGACGGCACCGATCCGGAAGCCATCGCTTATGCCATCGAAGCTGCCCGCCATTCCGACAAGCCGACGATGATCGCCTGCAAGACGACCATCGGCTTCGGCGCGCCAACCAAGGCTGGCACCAACAAGGCGCACGGCTCCCCCCTGGGCGCCGACGAAATCGCCGGCGCGCGCAAGTTCTTCAACTGGGATTCGCCGCCCTTCGAGATTCCAGCCGACATCCTTGACGCCTGGCGCACCGCCGGCAAGGCCGGCGTCAAGGCGCGTACAGACTGGGAAGGCCGCCTGGCCAAGGCCGATGCCAAGCTGAAGGCCGAGTTCGAGCGCCGGACCGCTGGCAAGCTGCCGTCCAATTTCGACGCCATCATCGCTGATTACAAGAAGAAGCTGTCGGCCGACAAGCCGAAGGTCGCCACCCGCAAGTCTTCCGAGATGGCGCTGGAAGTCATCAACGGCGCCGTGCCCGAGACCATCGGCGGCTCCGCCGACCTGACCGGCTCCAACAACACCAAGACCAGCCAGACCAAGAACATCACGTCGGACGACTATGGCCAGCGCTATGTCCACTACGGTATCCGCGAGCATGGCATGGCGGCTGCGATCAACGGCCTGACGCTGCATGGCGGCCTCATCGCCTATGGCGGCACCTTCATGTGCTTCTCCGACTATGCCCGGCCGTCGATGCGGCTGGCCTCACTGATGGGCATCCGCTCGATCTTCGTCATGACCCATGATTCCATCGGTCTGGGCGAAGACGGCCCGACCCACCAGCCGGTCGAGCATCTGGCCGCATTGCGCGCCATTCCCAACCACAATGTCTTCCGCCCGGCCGACGCTGTGGAAACCGCCGAATGCTGGCAGATCGCCCTCGAGTCGGAAAAGACGCCGTCGACGCTGGCGCTGACACGCCAGAACCTGCCGACGGTACGCAACGAATTCGTTGCCAAGAACTTGAGCAGCCAGGGTGCCTATGAGCTGGCTGCCGCCAGCGGCGAGGCAGCGGTGACGATCTTCGCCACCGGCTCCGAGGTCGAGATCGCACTCGGCGCCCGCGACCTGCTGGAAAAGCACGGCCATCCGACCCGCGTCGTCTCGGTGCCCTGCTTCGAACTGTTCGACCAGCAGAGCGACGACTACCGCAAGAAAACGATCGGCAACGCGCCAATCAAGATGGCGATCGAAGCCGGCATACGCCAGGGCTGGGATCATCTGATCGGCTCCGACGGCATCTTCGTCGGCATGACAGGCTTCGGCGCCTCGGGCACGATCGAGCAACTCTATCCGCATTTCGGCATTACCGCCGAAGCCGCGGCCAAGGCGGCGGAAGCCCGCCTGCATACCAAATAGGTTCAAGGTTCGGCGAAATCGCGTAAGGCGGTCTCGCCGGGCCGGCCCAACTTAATCGATTTAAATCCACGCCACTGCGGCTGGATTCTTTCTGCTTCCACAGCTATGAAACTGCGGACTCCTCATCCGCCCTCCAACTCCCAGGGAGAGAATTATGACCGTCAGAGTTGCCATCAACGGATTCGGCCGCATCGGCCGCAACATCCTGCGCGCCATCCATGAATCCGGCCGCAAGGACATCGACGTCGTCGCCGTCAACGACCTCGGCCCGGTCGAGACCAACGCGCACCTCTTGCGCTACGACAGCGTGCACGGCCGTTTCCCGCATGAAGTCTCGGTGTCCGGCGACCAGATTACCGTCGGCAAGGAGACGTTCAAGGTCACCGCCATCAAGGATCCGACGCAGCTGCCGTGGAAAGAACTCGGCATCGACATCGCGCTTGAATGCACCGGCATCTTCACCGCCCGTGACAAGGCTGCCGCCCATCTGACCGCTGGCGCCAAGCGCGTCATCGTCTCGGCTCCGGCCGAAGGCGCCGACCTTACCGTTGTCTACGGCATCAACCACGACCAACTGACCAAGGACCACATCGTCATCTCGAATGCCTCCTGCACCACCAACTGCCTGGCGCCGCTGGCAGCCGTGCTGCACGAGACGGTCGGCATCGAAAAGGGCATGATGACGACGATCCATTCCTACACCGGCGACCAGCCGACGCTGGACACCATGCACAAGGATCTCTACCGCGCCCGTGCCGCCGCCCTGTCGCAGATCCCGACCTCGACCGGTGCCGCCAAGGCCATCGGGCTGGTGCTGCCCGACCTCAAGGGCAAGCTCGACGGCATCTCGATCCGCGTGCCGACCCCGAACGTCTCGGTCGTCGACTTCAAGTTCATCGCCAAGCGTTCGACCACGGTGCAGGAGATCAACGAAGCGGTGATCGCCGCCTCCAACGGCAAGCTGAAGGGCATTCTCGGCGTCACCCATCACCCGAATGTGTCGATCGACTTCAACCACGATCCGCGCTCTTCGATCATGGCGCTCGACCAGACCAAGGTGATGGACGGCAACTTCGTGTCGGTGCTGTCCTGGTACGACAATGAATGGGGTTTCTCCAACCGCATGGGCGACACATCGGTTGCCTTCGGCAACACCATCGCCTGATCGCAAAGCTCTCTTTTCGAGACCTGGAACGCCCGGCTTTGCCCGGGCGTTTTTCACGAGCGCAGCTTGCGCCTTTCCAAATTGTGTCCTGGACGCCAAAACATCCAAAAATCAGCGGCATAGGCCAAAAAGCCACCCTGCCGCCTTGCACTGGTCACGTCTTCGCCCCACTCTCTCGCAAAGCAGGAGACAGACGAATTTGAGGGGCTGATTTCAGGATGGAGCATGCGATCTATCTCGTCACGCTGGTCGGCACAGCGCTTGTCGTCGCCGCCGCGTTTTCGAGCCTGATCGCCTTCCGCTTCGGCGCCCCTCTTCTGCTCCTGTTTCTCTGCATTGGCCTCGCCACCGGCACCGACGGACTCGGCATCCAGTTCGACAACGCCCGCATCGCTTATTTTGCCGGCTCACTGGCGCTGGCCGTCATCCTGTTCGATTCCGGTTTCGGCACGCCGCTCAACGCCTTGCGGCAGGCTGCAGGCCCGGCTTTGTCGCTGGCGACCTTCGGCGTGCTTGTCACCACCGGCCTGTTCGGCGTCGCCGCCCATTATCTGCTCGATCTCACCTGGCTGGAATCCTTCCTGCTCGGGGCTGCCGTCGCCTCCACAGATGCGGCGGCCGTGTTCTTCCTGTTGCGAGCCGGCGAGATCAATCTGCGCGAACGCGTGCGCTCGACGCTGGAGGTGGAATCCGGCACCAACGACCCGATCGCCATCTTCCTGACCATCACGCTGGTAGAGATCATCGCCGCCCACGCCAACCCCGAGACCAATGTTCTGGTCACCAGCCTGTTTCTCGGCTTCCTTCTCAATATGGGCCTCGGTGCAATCGTAGGCGTGCTGGGCGGTCTCGCCATCGTGCGCCTCGTCGACCGGCTCAATCTCGACCACGGCCTGCTGCCGATCTTCGTTTTGACCTTGTCGCTGATGGTGTTTGCAGCAGCCGGCGCCATTGGCGGCTCAGGCTTCCTGGCGGTGTATATCGCCGGCCTTATCGCCGGCAATTCCGACATCCGAGCCGTCACCATCCTCAAGCGCTTCCAGGACGGCATGTCGTGGCTGGCCCAGATCATCATGTTCCTCATCCTCGGCCTGTTCGCGACGCCGTCGCAGTTCCCGGCGATCATGGTGCCGGCGGTGCTGCTCGGCCTATTCCTGATGTTCGTGGCGCGGCCAGTCGCCGTCTGGCTCTGCCTGATCCCGTTCCGTCTGCCGCGCCCCGAAGTCGCCTTCATCTCGTGGGTCGGCCTGCGCGGCGCGGTGTCGATCCTGCTCGCCATCACCCCGCTGCTCGGCGGCCTGGAAAACGGCCGTGTCATCTTCAACACCGCCTTCATCATCGTGCTCGTATCGCTGGTCATCCAGGGCTGGACGGTCGGACCGCTGGCGCGCCGCCTCGGCCTGATCGTGCCGGCACGGCTCGGACCGCTGGACAAGGTCGAGCTGGAACTGCCGGGCTCGGCCCATCACGAGCTTCTCGCCTATCGCGTCGCACACGGCAGCCCGGTGGCGCGCGGCGAGCGCATCCCGCGCTGGGCACGGCCCTCGCTGGTGTTGCGCGACGGCCGCTCGATGCGCTTCCAGGATATGGGCCGGCTCGCCGCCGGCGACCAGGTCTACATTTTCGTGCCGGACCGCTATCCGCGCCTGCTCGACAAGCTGTTCGCCAGCCGTGCCGTGGTCGATCCCGAGGACGCCGATTTCTTCGGTGCCTTCGCCGTCGATCCCGCGCGCTCAGCCGCCGAACTGGAAGCGGCCTATACGCCGGGCCTGACCGAAGCGGAGCAAAAGCTCACCGTTGGCGCGCTGGTCACGGCGCGGCTCGGCGGCCATGCCGAATATGCCGACCGCGTCCTGCTCGGCCCGATAGAACTGATCGTCCGCGACGTCGACGACAAGGGCAAGATCATAGGCCTCGGTCTGTCTTTCGAGCCGACCGCGCCGGTGGCGCGGGTGCCGGTCTTCCTCAGCGCCGGCGAAATCGGCGACCGTCTTTCCGCCTTCATCCGCAACTGGCGCAAGCCGACCGAGACGCAGGAGACCGAGGCGCGGGCGGACGAAAAGCCGGCCCCGGAGCCAGCGCCGGAAAAGGCAGCAACCGAAAGCTGACAAAACCGCTATTGAGCGCTGCCATTCATCCGCCCCGCCGGCGCAAGATCGTACCCACTTCAAAATTTCGGTTCGAGCGCGCCCTAAGCCTTGCATCGTCACCGATGCGGGGTATGGTCCCCCGGTTTTTCGCGAAAGGAACCCGCATGGCCGCCTTCAAGACACTCGACGATATCGGCAACATCAGCGGCAAGCGCGTGCTGGTGCGCGTCGACCTCAACGTGCCTGTCACTGAGGGCAAAGTCACCGATGCCACCCGCATCGAACGCATCGCGCCGACCATCGCCGAACTGTCCGGCAAGGGTGCCAAGGTCATCCTGCTCGCCCATTTCGGCCGGCCCAAGGATGGCCCCTCGCCCGAATTCTCGCTGGAGCCTATCGCCAGGGCGACAGCCGACGTGCTCGGCCGTCCCGTCGGTTTCGCCTCAGATTGCGTCGGCGACACGGCCGGAAGCGCTGTCGCCGCCATGAACAAGGGCGACGTGCTGCTGCTCGAAAACACCCGCTTCTACAAGGCCGAGGAGAAGAACGAGCCGGCCTTCACGGAAAAACTCGCCGCCAATGGCGATATCTTCGTCAACGACGCCTTCTCGGCCGCGCACCGCGCGCATTCTTCGACGGAGGGGCTGGCGCATCTGTTGCCGGCCTTTGCCGGCCGCACGATGCAGGCCGAGCTCGAAGCTCTGGAGAAAGGTCTGGGAAAACCGGTTCGTCCGGTCGTCGCCATTGTCGGCGGCGCCAAGGTCTCGACCAAGATCGATCTGTTGATGAACCTGGTGAAGAAGGTTGATGCCCTCGTCATCGGTGGCGGCATGGCCAACACCTTTCTCGCCGCGCGTGGCACCAATGTCGGCAAATCGCTGTGCGAGCATGATCTCGCCGCGACCGCCAAGCAGATCATGATCGAGGCGGCCGAGGCCGGCTGCGCCATCATCCTGCCGGTCGACGGCGTCGTCGCCAGGGAGTTCAAGGCTGGCGCGGAATGCGAGACCGTCGCCATATCGGACGTGCCGGCCGACGGCATGATCCTCGATGTCGGCGCCAAAACCGTGACGGCCATCGGCGAATGGATCGACCGCGCCGCGACACTGGTCTGGAACGGCCCGCTCGGCGCCTTCGAGATCGCGCCCTTCGATCATGCGACGGTGGCAGCTGCCAAGCACGCGGCGTCGCGCACCAAGGCCGGCAAGCTGGTCTCGGTCGCCGGCGGTGGCGATACGGTGGCGGCGCTCAACCATGCCGGCGTCGCCGAGGACTTCACCTATGTCTCGACCGCCGGCGGCGCTTTCCTGGAATGGATGGAAGGCAAGCCGCTGCCCGGCGTCGACGTCTTGAAGCGCTGAGGCTCCGAGGCGATCAACACTCGGAGAGCGAACAAGGCCGCCCGAGGCTTTCAATCGATTCGAGCTTTCCGATGCCATTCCTTTGGCGGTAGACTTCCGTTAAGCGCGGAACAACCGTTTCAGGAGAAGCAACAATGAGCGAACGTCTCGAAGACATTGCCGCTGCGATCGTCGCCGATGGCAAGGGCCTGCTGGCCGCCGACGAAAGTTCCGGCACCATCAAGAAGCGCTTCGACGTCATTGGCGTCGAATCGACAGCCGACAGCCGCCGCGATTACCGCGAGATGATGTTCCGCACCAGGGAGGCAATGACCCGCTACATCTCCGGCGTCATCCTCTATGACGAGACGATCCGCCAGAAGGCCGCCGACGGCACGCCGCTGGTCGACATCATCAAGGCGGCCGGCGCCATCCCCGGCGTCAAGGTCGATGCCGGCGCCAAGCCGCTGGCCAGGTTTCCCGGCGACACCATCACCGAAGGCCTCGATGGCCTGCGCGAGCGCCTTGCCGACTACTACAAGCTCGGCGCCCGCTTCGCCAAATGGCGCGCGGTGATCGACATCGACCAGGCCAAGGGCGTGCCATCAGCCACTTCGATCGGCTCCAACGCCCATGCGCTCGCCCGCTATGCCGCCCTTTGCCAGGAAGCCGGCATCGTGCCGATCGTCGAGCCGGAGGTGCTGATGGATGGCGCCCACGACATCGACACCTGCTACGACATCTCGAAGGCAACGCTGATCAAACTTTATGACGAACTCCATGCAGCGCGCGTCGTGCTGGAAGGCACTATCCTGAAACCGAACATGGTGCTGGCCGGCAGGAAATCAGGCAAGGTGAGTGGCCCTGAAGAAGTCGCGGAAAAGACTATAAAGCTGTTCCATGAGACTGTGCCGGCAGCGGTGCCGGGCATCGCCTTCCTTTCCGGTGGCCAGGAGGACGAAGAGGCGACCGCCAACCTCAACGCCATCAACGCCATCGGGCCGCACCCGTGGAAGCTGACCTTCTCCTATGGTCGCGCGCTGCAGGCCGCGCCACAGAAAGCCTGGAGCGGCAAGGCCTCGAACGTTGCCGCCGGTCAGGCCGCCTTCACCCATCGCGCCCACATGAATCATTTGGCAGCGCTCGGAAAATGGAAGGCGAGCCTGGAACAGGCCGCCTGACCACAGTCCTTTCTTCCTCCTTCGAACCCGGGCCGATGCGCCCGGGTTTTTGTTTGTGACTTGCCGGGCTTGGGGCGGGGCCTCTCCGTCCTTATTTCCTCTCGGGCGATGTCGGGTTGTGCTCATCCCGAACGTCCTTGGAATGACACTTCAGGGAGAGGTTCATGCATCGCAACAAGGTCGTTTCGCGCGAAGACTGGTTCCAGGCGCACAAGGCGCATCTGGAGCGCGAGAAGGAACTGACGCGGCTCCGCGAGCGGATCGCGGCTGAGCGGCGTGAATTGCCCTGGCTGAAGATCCGGAAGGACTATGTCTTCGAGACCGGGCAAGGGCCGAAGAGACTGGCCGACCTGTTTGCCGGCAACAGCCAGCTGATCGTCTATCACTTCATGTTCGGGCCGGGCTGCGTCAATCATTGCGAGGGCTGCTCATTCCTTGCCGACCATATCGACGGCGCCAATCAGCATCTGCGGCATCACGACGTGTCGCTGGTCGTGGTTTCGCGCGCCCCACTGGCGGAACTTCTGCCTTACAAGCAGCGCATGGGCTGGAAGTTCGACTGGGTGTCGTCCTATGCCTCGGATTTCAACTTCGACATGCAGGTCTCCTTCACCGACAAGCAGATCGCCGCCGGCGACACCACCTACAATTTCGAAACCCGTCCACGGACATCGAAGGAGCTTCCCGGCACCAGCGTTTTCTACCGGGACGAGACCGGCGACATCTTCCTCACCTTCATGTCGCGCGCCCGCGGCGGCGAGGCGCAGATCGGCGCCTACGACTATCTCGACATGACGCCGAAGGGCCGCAACGAGAACGGCCCCTATCATGGACTGATGGATTGGGTGCGGCTGCACGATGAATATCAGGGCAAGCAAGCGGGGCAGGCGAGTTGCTGCGATTGAAGAGCGTTCCCGTCGACCAAAACATGCGCTAAGGCTGCCGCTGATCGTTTAACGGTACTGCTATGCGCTTCCCGGCCTTACTCACCTGGCTCGCCTTCCCGGTCTATATTTGGCAAGGCCTCGGCGTGCGACGCCGCACCACGCGCATGCTGCCGGCGCAAGGGCCGGTCATGCACGAAATACCAGGCAAGGCGCCTGATATCTCGCTTCTGGTGCTAGGCGATTCCTCCGCCGCTTCGGTCGGCATCGGCAATTCGGAAGACGGGCTTGCCGCGCAGCTCGCCGTGCTGATTTCACAAAGCACAGACCGCGCCGTGCGCTGGCGGGCGGCCGGCTTCAATTCGGCAACGTCGGGCCAGATACGCGACCATGTCCTGCCCAATCTGTCGGCCGAACCGTGGACGCATATCGTGCTGGCCATCGGCACCAACGACACCAAGAATTTTCATTCCGTGTCGCGCTTCAAGAAGGAGTTCGGTGGCCTGCTCTACGGCCTGCGCGCCAAATGGCCGGAAGCACGCGTGGTATGGTCGCCGGTGCTGGAGTTTACCCGGGCGCCGGCCATGCCGCCGCTGCTCGGAAAAATTCTTGAGATTCGCGCCACCGACATGAACCGGATGGGCGAACGCCTTTGCCTGGAGCGCGGCGCGGTGCCGGCGCCGCGCCTGCCGATCACCAATCCGGAAGCCGGCTTTGCCTCGGACGGCTTTCACGCCTCGGAAGCAGGCTACCGGGCCTGGGCCGAGCATCTGGTTGGCCCGGTGCTTGGCAATTGGGCACCGACGACAAGTGCCGTCCTACGTCAAATGCCCGAGCACGGCCGCCAGTGAAATCGCGGCCATGGCGAGCAGTGCCAGCTTCCAGAAATCGCCGCGTCGCTTGAGGCCTGGCCAGCCAAGCGGCTTGATCAGTTGAATGACCATGAAACCGACGATGACAAGGGCGAGGAATTTCGTCATGCCGCCTTTGACCAGCAACGCACCCGGCTGTCAAAGCACGTCGTTCGCTGCCTGAGAAAGAACGACGCCGCGATCCTAGGTCGGAACGCGGCGCCCGTCTGCGACTGGGAAAACGATCTACTTCAGCGGCTTGAGGCCAGCCTCGATCGAAGCCCGCTTCGGTTCGAGGAATGGCGGCAAGGCGAGGCTTTCCCCCAGTGTTTCCAGCGGCTCGTCGGCGGTGAACCCCGGCCCGTCGGTTGCGATCTCGAACAGGATGCCATTCGGCTCGCGGAAGTAGAGCGAACGGAAATAATAGCGCTCGACCTCGCCGCTCGACGGCAGCCGGAACTCGGCCAGCCGCGCCGTCCATTGATGCAGCGTCTCCTGGTCCGGCGCCCTGAAGGCAACATGGTGAACCGCACCCGCGCCTTGCCGCGCCGGCGCCAGTCCCGGCTGCACCAGGACATGCAGCTCCGCCGCCGGCCCGCCCTCTCCCATTTCGAAGACGTGAACCTGCCCCTCCGGCGAGACATAGTCGCGCGCCTTGCGCATGTTCATCACTTTGGTCACCACCGCTTCGGTGTTGGTGATGTCGGGAACGCTGATGACGATCGGCCCGAGCCCGCGTATCTGGTGCTCGACCGGTACCGGGCTTTGCGCCCAGGGATGGCTGCCGCCCTTGCCGCCATCGCCGACCAGGCGCAGACGCTGGCCCTCGGGATCTTCGAAGTCCAACGACGCATAACCGCCGATGTCGGCGACCTCTCCTGTTGCCAGGCCTTCATCGGTCAAGTGTTGCTTCCACCAGGCAAGGCTCTCCCGGCTGCCGACCCTGAGGCTGGTCCGCACGATGCTGTGCGTGCCGCGCCGCTCGCGGCCGACCGGCCAGTCGAAGAAGGTAAGGTCGGTGCCCGGCGTCGCTTCGCCGTCGGCATAGAAGAGGTGGTAGGCCGAGGTGTCGTCCTGGTTTACGGTCTTCTTGACCAGCCGCAGACCCAGCACCTTGGTGTAGAAATGAAGATTGCCAGGCGCATTGGCGGTGATGGCGGTCAGATGGTGGATACCTGTCAGTTGCAAGCTCATCGTCGTCTCCCTGCTGTTGGGGAAGAATTTTCTCCCTTCATATCAGACCTGCGGTCACCTCGCTGAAGGCCTCGTATTCCGACAGTCCGTCGCCGGAAGCTGAACAGCGACGGCGAAGCAACGTCGTCGCCATGAACAATGGGACGTCGCAAACCCGCCTTGAGGCACCGTTCGATGCGGCGAGAAGCGATGCCTTGCCTGCGGGGCGCGCACCGGCCGCAACTATTGTCTCGCGCCCTGACATCCTCCTGACAGACTGCTGTCAGGAGGGGTATGCGATAGTGCCTCTACACAGAGAGAGGAGACTTAGCCATGAACGGTTACACCATTCTGCGCGGCATGCAGCACTATGTCGGCAAGATCCGGACGATGCGCAACGAGATCCGCACCCAGCGGTTCATGAACTCGCTGCCGGCGGACATTCGCAAGGATATCGGGTGGCCCGACATGTACGCGGACCGTGGCCCTCGCGGCAATTGAAGCCAATTTTTCGACCCGGCGATTGGATGTGGGCGCGTCAACGCCCAGATAACAGGTCCGGTGCGTGAGGATGGGAGCGAGCTTGTGCCCGAACAAAAGACGATCGGTTTCCTTTTCATCGAAGGTTTTGCCGACTGGGAGTATGGGCTGCTGGCCGCCTCGGCGGTCGAATGGTTCGGCGCCCGTGCCGTGTCGCTGACGCCTGATGGCAACCCGGTGACCGGGATCAGCGGCTTTCGGCTGACGCCCGATCGATCGGCCGGGGCGGATGACAATGACGATCTCGACGCCATCGCCGTCATCGGCTCCGATGAGTGGGCCGGCAAGGCACCCCCGGATGTTGCCGATCTGCTCAATGCCGTTGCCTCACGCGGCGGCGTGGTCGGCGGTATCTGCGCGGGAACGCTGGCGCTGGCCCGCGCCGGCCTGTTCGAGAACGCCAGGCACACCAGCAATGGCCGCGACTGGATCAATGGTCATGAAGTCGGCTATGCCGGCGACAGCCTCTATCAGGATGTGCCGCATGCCGTGGCCGATGGCAAAATTGTTTCCGCGCCAGGCTCGGCGCCGGGCACCTTCGCGCTCGCCTTTCTGAAGACGCTCTACCCCGAAAGAGGCAGCGATCTCGTGCAGATGCGAACGCTGTTCGCCAAGGAGTATGCTGAAGCCTCCTGACAGTATGCTGTCAGGAGGGGCGTGCAATGGTGCGAACCTCAGACATCCGTGCATCGGCGGTCGAAAGGACGATCGATGAAGAGTTGGAACGACAGACTGAGCACACCAGGCATCAACGGCGTCAGGCCGACGCCGCGCACGATGGCCGATGTCGTCGAAGGCCAGCCTATGCTGGTGCCGACGGCGCGCCAGGTCGATGATTTCATCCGCTCGATTCCCGAAGGCGTCGAGATGGATGTGCGTGCGCTGCGTACAGCACTTGCCGTCGAGCACGGCGCCGAAGTGACATGCCCGGTCACCATAGGCTATCATTTGCGCACTGTTGCCGAAGCCGCCAACGAGGACCTCCAGCGCGGCATGACGCTGAGTGACGAGGCACCGTTCTGGCGCGTGCTCGATGCGAAACGCCGAGGACGAAGAAACTGTCCTTCGGCGCGGAGTTCGTCGCCGCGCAGCGCGAGCGCGAAGGGCTGAAACCATGAGGCATGCCGCCCAAAAGTGTTCTGCGGTTTTGGGATAGCGGCATGCGCGAAAACACCATGCATGCCGCCCAACGGTGGACCGGTTTGGGGCGACATGCATAGAGACAACGCCGAGGGACCATACGATGCGCCGCGCCGACAGGCTCTTCCAGATCGTGCAGCATCTGCGCGGTGGCCGACTGGTCACCGCCCAGAAGCTCGGCACGTGGCTCGAAGTTTCCGAACGAACCATCTATCGCGACATTGCCGATTTGCAGTCGACTGGAGTGCCGATCGACGGCGAGGCCGGCGTTGGCTACATGATGAGGGAGGGTTTCGACCTTCCGCCGCTGATGTTCACGCGTGACGAGATCGTCGCGCTGGTCGCCGGCGCCCGCATGGTGCGCGCCTTTGGCGGTGCCGCCATGGCGAGGGCCGCCGACGAGGCGCTGGTCAAGATCGGCGCCGTATTGCCCGATGCCGAGAAAGACCGCATCGCCCGCACTGAGATCCACACACCGATGTGGGTGGTCAGCGACGCTGCTCGCGAGGCGATCGACCTGATCGAGCGCGCGGTCGAAAAACGGCAGGTGCTGACCATCGACTATTCCGACGAGGCCGGCCGCGGCACCGCCCGCGATATCCGCCCGCTCGGCCTGTGGTTTTGGGGCAAGGTGTGGACGCTGGTCGCCTGGTGCGAGATGCGCGACGATTTTCGCGCCTTCCGCATCGATCGCATCGCCTCCGTGGTCATCGCTGGCCGCATCTTCAAGCCGGAGCGCGGCAAGCAGCTTGCCGACTTCTACCGCGCGGTGGAGCGCAGCGAAGATTATGGCATGGCGCCGGATCGCGCAGCGCGCAGCTGAGTTGTTGACTCTAATAAAAGCCCGCTCGAAGCGGGCTTTTTATTAGAGCGGGATGAAATGAGACTGAATCGGCTTGGGATTCCCTTAGGCGTGCAAATCTGATTCAACCTTCATGCTGGGCAAGGAGG
>NZ_JAMYMR010000068.1:0-16407 GCF_040318635.1 Mesorhizobium sp. M1066 | reverse complement strand
CCTGGTCATCCTCAATGCAAAAGCACGCGATGCGCGCAACGAGTTCGTAATTGCAACTTGACACCCCAGATAGTCGCTCTCCCCCACTCCCGCGGGGGCGAGGAACCCAAGGATGGAAAGCCTCAACTCTCAATCCAAACCTTCTCAAAATGCTGTTCCAGCGCCTGGTGCTGTTCGCAGCCTTCGACGCCTTTGCGGTAGGTCCGGTAGACCGAGCGCCAGTAGGGTTGGATGATGATGCCTGAGTCGCGCAGATTCTGCTCGATCTTGCCCATGATCTCCTTGCGCGCCTTGGCGTCCGGTGTCGCCAGCGCCTTGTCGAGCAGTTCGTCGAACTCCTTGCTGGCGTAGGCGCTTTCGTTCCAGGCGGCGCCCGATTTGTAGGCCAGCGCCAGCACCTGGACGCCGAGCGGGCGGCCGAGCCATTCGGTGCAGGAGAAGGGGTATTTGCTCCAGTCGTTCCAGAAGGTGGCGGCCGGCAGCACGGTGCGCTTGATCTTCAGGCCGGCCTCGCGCATCTGCGCGCCGATGGCGTCGCCGGTGCTCTTTTGCCATTCGACATCGACGGAGATGAGCTCGAATTCGTGGTCGGCCTTGCCGGCCTCGGCCAGCAGCTTCTTCGACTGCTCGACGTCACGCCTGGCCGGGCCGATATCGGCATATTCGGGATGCATGGGGCCGACATGGTGGTTGTCGGCGGGCTTGCCGCGGCCGCCTAGGCCGAGTGCCAGCACGGCGGAATTGTCGACGGCAAGCTGGGCGGCGCGGCGCACCTTGACGTCGTCATAGGGCGCGTTGCCGATATTGAAGCGGGCGACGATGGTGGAGCCGGTGGCGATCTCGGAATTCATCAGCCCCATCGTCTCGGTCTGCGAGACGGCATCGGAGGCGGTTTCGTGGTCGGTGTCGATCTCGCCGGATTCGAAGGCCGACAGCATGGCGTTGGGATCGGAGCCGTAGTCGACCCATTTGATGCCGTCGAGGTGGAATTCGCCCTTCCACCACGGCTTGTCCTTGCGCCTCACCTCGGCGCCGGTCTCGGCATCCCAGCTGACCAGCTCGCAGGGGCCGGTGGTGATGGAAAGCGCCTTCAGCGGGTCGCCGTCGCCCTCATAGGAGCGGTGCATGATCAGCGCGGGATAATCGGCCATGCCGGCGATCAGCGAGATGTCGGGTTTCGGCAGGTTGAGCTTGATGGTGAAGTCGTCGACCTTGGCGATGCCCCCGTCGACGACCTTCTTGGTGTCGGCATTGACCAGCGCACCCATGCGCGCGGCGACCGAATTGCCCGGCACCGAGGCATCGCACCAGCGGGTGAGGTTGTGAATGACATCATCGGCGTTGAAGGCATCGCCATTCGACCAGGATATGCCCTTGCGCACATGCAGTGTGAGCGTCCTGGCGTCGTCGCTCGCCTCCCAGCTTTCGAGCAGCCAGGGCTCGAAGGAGAAGTCAGTGTTCCAGCGCACCAGATATTCGTTGCAGTGGCGGGCGACATTCGACATCTCCACGCCGTCGAAGGTGCGCGGGTCCTTGAAGCCCTTGACGTTCATGGCGACGCGCAAGACGCCGCCCTTCTTCGGTTCCGCCGCGCGGGCAGGGGTGGTGCTGAGCCCGCCCAGCGCCAGCGCGCCGGCGGCGCTGACGCCGAGGCCGGCCATCAGGGCGAGATATTCGCGGCGGTTGATGCCGCCGGTCTTGAAATCGTCGGCGACGGGCTTGGCTTGCGGGTGGAGTTTGCGGTCGGTCAGCATGAATTTCATCGTCGTTCCCCTGTTGTTGATGCATGCCGCCCAAAAGTGCCCAGCGGTTTTGGGACAACGGCATGCACAGAAAAATCGCCCCGGCCGATCGACAGACGCGGGGGCGGACGCGACCGCCGGGACGCCATTGCCTGAGGGAATGATAGAGCGAGGTGACGCTGGGGAGTGTTCGGGAATCCGCAGTGATTGTGCGGGGTTCCGCAGGGGTTCCAGCTTGGATTCCTCGCCCCACGAACGTGGGGAGAGGTGGCTCGGCGAAGCCGAGACGGAGAGGGGACCGCCCTACGAAGGCCCCCTCTCCGTCCGCTTCGCGGCCACCTCTCCCCCGCGTTGCGGGGGCGAGGAACCCAGGTCTTGAAAGGCGACGCTCCGCCGCTGGCCTTCGCTCAATACGGCCACCCACCCCGGCCCAGCGCACCAACCGCGCCGACAATCCGCGCAAACGCTTCCGCCGCTGCCGGCACAGTGTTGCGGGCGCGCAGGAAGCTGTGCACCAGCCTCCGCTCCTCGTGCCACCACGCTTTGCCGCCGGCGGCCACAATACGGTCGCGGTAGGTCTCGCCATCCGACGACAGCGGGTCGCATTGCGCCGTGACGATGACCGTCGGCGGCAGGCTGGAGAAGTCGGTGTCGCGCAGCGGCGAGAAGGTCGGATCATCCGGCGATTGCCGCCTGGCCGAGCGGACGTCGCGGTAGAAGACGACGTCGGCCACTGACAGCAGCGGCGCCTCGGCGTGCTCGACATAGGAGCCGGCGCTCTCGTCGCCGCCGAGTTCGGGATAGATCAGCACTTGGCCAATGGCAGCGCTGATATGGCGGCGCGTCGCCTGCGCCACCGCGGCGGCGAGGTTGCCGCCCGCGCTTTCGCCGCACAGCACCAGCGGCAGATCTGATGACACTGCCGCCCATTCGAAGGCGGCCACCGCATCGTCGAAGGCGGCGGGATGAAGATGCTCCGGCGCCAGCCGGTAGTCGACCGACAGCACGTCGAAGCCGGTGCCGGCGCAGAGCTCGGCGCAGATGTCGTCATGGCTTTCCAGTCCGCCGAGGATGAAGCCGCCGCCGTGGTAGTAGATCACCATCGCCTGGGCGGCCTTGCCGGCAAGCCGGTAACGGCGGATCGGGATGTCGCGGCCGGTGGCGGCGATCAGGCCGTCGCTGGCCTTGACGCCCGCGGGGCGGCCCTGGTGGAAAGCCCGGCTCATACGGTCATAGACGGCGCGCTGCTTGTCGATCGGCAGGCCGATGATTTCGGGCGGATACCAGGCGTTGACCGCGTCGATATAGGCCCAGAGCTCTGGGTCGAGGCGGGTTTCGTAGGGGCCCCTGGTCATGCTTTCGACAGTCATAGATCGGCGTAAAGCGCGGCCGCGTTGTCGAAGCTGAAGCGCAGCGGCACCGAACCTTCGACCTGCCAGGCGGTGACGGTTTCGCCCGCCAGCAGCCGGCAGGCGCCGTCGGTGTCGGTGACGGCGCCGCCATAGAGCCGGTTGGCGAGGTTGAGTATGCCGGTCTGGTGCATGGCCGCACTGCCGCTGCCGCAGGCATCCTTGACCAAAAGCACGCGAAAGCCCTTGGCCACCGCATCCTTGACCGACGCGTCGATGCAGGCCTCGGTCCAGACGCCTGATACGACCAGCCATTCGATGCCTGAAGACTTGATGTCGCGCGCCACCGGCCCGGTGCGGAAGGCGCTGGCCTCGGCCTTGACCAGCAGCGCCTCGCCATTGGCCGGCGCCACCTCATGGCAGATCTCGGTCAGCGGATCGCTCTTGTCGGAAAAGGCCGACTTGCCGTCCTCACCGAGCGGATGAAACGGCCGGTGCTGACTGTCGAGATCGACGATGTAGGCCCAGTGGTAGAGCGGCACATGGTTGCCCCGCGCCGCCGCCTGCAGGCGCTGGACGTTGGCGAGGATCGTTGCGTAACCCTCGACGAGGTAGCGCGGGTCCTGCCGGTGCTCTTCCTGCAGGTCGATGAAGATCGCGGCTGCGGTACCGGGCTTGATGGCGATGGGGGTTTTCATGCGGCGCCTGCATGCATGGGCGGCCCCGCTTGGCCGAAAGCCGACGCCGGTCCGTTACCGTGCTGGCGCAAGCGGTGGTGATTGGCCGAAGCGCCCCCGACTTCGTCATCCACGGGCGGAGCGGGAGCGAAGCGGACGCGCAGACCCGAGGATTCGTGCCGTGACGTTGATCGAATGGTGCAGCGGAGCAGAATTTGGACCGTGGCGACACGTTGGAGTCCCGGCATGGATCCTAGGGTCTGCGCCGCGTCGCTGCGCTCCTTGCTCCGCCCTAGGATGACGAAGTTGTGGGGGCTCGCGACAGCAGCAAAGGCTCGCGATCCGGCGCCGGTGTGCGAAGCCACCATCAAACCTGCGTCTCCAGAAACTCATCCTCATAGGGAAAGCGCGACAGAAGCTCTGTACCCGTCTCGGTGATCAGGATCTCGTCCTCCAGCTTGACGCCCTCGCGGCCGCCCTTTTCGCCGATATAGCTTTCGACGCTCACCACCATGCCTGGCACGATATGGCCGTCGCGGCCATAGGTCTCGTAGTCCATGGCATGCGCGATGAACGGCGTTTCGCCATGCATGCCGACGCCGTGCATGACCGAGGTGTAGCGCTGGTCGACAAAACGGTCCGGGATTTTCCACGCCTTCTCGGCGATCTCGCGGAACGCCATGCCGGGTTTGACGACCCCGATGTTGTGCTGAACCTGGTCGTGCGCCATGCGGTAGAGCGACTTCTGGTAGGGGGTCGGCTTGCCCGGCCCGCAGCGGAAGGTGCGCGAGAAATCCGAATAATAGCCGTAGCAGCCGATCGTGTCGGTATCGAGCGCCAAAAGTTCGCCGGGCCGGATCTTGCGGCCGCTGGCCTCGTTGAACCAGGGATTGGTGCGCTGGCCGGAGGTGAGCAGCCGGGTCTCGATGAACTCGCCGCCCTGGCGGATGACCTCGCCATACATGATGGCGAACAGGTCGTTTTCGGAAACGCCGGGCTTGATCGCCTCGCGCACCGCATAGACGGCGGCCTCGGCGCCGGCCATCGACACCTGCAGGCATTTGACTTCCTCGGGCGTCTTGACGGCGCGCACCGCCAGGATCTCGCCCTGGCAATCGCGAACCTCGCAGCCTCGCTTTTCCAGCGCCAGCGCCTGCAGATGGCTGCAGCGGTCGAGGCCGAGCTTCATCGAGCCGCCGCCATGCTGCTTGAGCAATTCGGCGATCTCGTCGGCGAAGGGGCCGGCGGTCTCGTCGTCGCGGCCGGAGACCGAGGACCAGACCAGCTTGGAAGGACGCGCCTCGTCGATCGTGTCGAGCACCATCGAGACATGGTAGCTCTGCGGATATTCGAACAGCACGATCGGCCCGTCGGTCGGGATAAAGAAATAGCGGGTCGAGTTGCGCAGGAAATAGCCGAACATGTTGCGCGAGCCGGTGGCATAGCGCTGGTTGTAGGGGTCGAACAACACGACGCCGCCATAGCCGGCCTCGCGCATCCAGCCGCGCAGTTTCGCCAGCCGACCCTTGCGCAGCGCATCGGCATCGATGAAGGACGGCTCGGTATCCGACAGCCACATGCCGCCGGCCGGATCCGCGGCGGCCGGATGGCGCATGCGGTCCTTGAAGTCCACGTCCTCGGTGCTGTCGGGGTCGAATACGACGATGCTCATGGGGGTGCGGCCTTGGCTGGGTTGCGAGGTCGGAGCATGACGCAGGAGGGGCGGAGGGATTGTGCGGAAAACCGCATGTGTTGTGCGGGATGCCGCTGACACCCTTACCTTCGTCATCCACGGGCGGAGCAAGGAGCGAAGCGACGCGGCGAAGACCCGAGGATCCATGCCGGGGCGTCTGTTTCAGACGAAAGTGGCTCAGAACCGGCACTCTCGCGAGGCCGACACATCGTGGACCGCTGCATCCTTCGGCCGGCGTCGCGGCATGGATCCTAGGGTCTGCGCTCCGCTTCGCGTCGCTCCGCCCTAGGATGACGAAGTGCCCCTAATGCCGCCTCCCCAATCTCGGCGGATGCCCGTGCTCCTCGCGAAACGCCCGGGCAAAGCTCGACATCGAGGCGAAGCCGCAGGCCAGCGCCACGTCGCGCACGGCGAGCGTCGAGTGCGCCAAAAGGTCGGCGGCGCGTTTCAGCCTGAGCCGCCGGTAATAGCCATTGGGAGAGATGGCGAGTTCGGAGCGGAAGCTGCGCTCGAGCTTGTCGGAGGAGACGCCGAGCTTCGCGGTCAGCTCGACCATGCCGAGCCGCTCCTCGACCGCATCCTCCATGATGGCGATGGCCGACAGCACCAGCTCATTCTGGACGCCGGTGCGCAGCCGCAGCGGCATCATCTTGCGGTCGATGCTGGAGCGAAGCTGGCTGTGCACGAACCATTCGGCGACGCCGGCGGCAAGCTCGGCGCCATAGTCGCGGGTGATGATCTCCAGCATCATGTCGAGGCTGCCGACGCCGCCGGCCGAGGTGAAGCGCTTGCGGTCGATGACATAGAGGTCGCGCCTGAGCTCGATGTTGGGGAACGCCTCGGTGAAGGCGGCCTGGCTGGTCCAGTGCAAGGTGCAGGCATGGCCGTCGAGCAGGCCGGCGCGCGCCAGGAAGAACGCGGCATCCGCCACCGCACCGATATGGGCGCCGTTGCGCAGGCTCTTGCGGATCCAGTGTGCTGCGTCCTCGGCGACGAGATGATCGGCATCGCCGCCCGAGCAGACAACGATGCGGTCGACCTTGGGCGCGTCCTCGGCGTAAAAACCCGGCTGGATGACGACGCCATTCGACGCCTCGACCGCGCCTTTCGTGCCGCCGACGATGATCCAGCGATAGCATTCTGTTTTCGCCAGGACATTGGCCGCACGCAGCGGCTCGATGACCGAGCTGAACGCCATCATCGGAAAGCCGGGAAACACCAGCACCGCGAAGGTGAGCGGGGTGTCGGTGGGTTTGGGTGGTTCGCGCGTGGCCATGGGGCGCTACATTTCGGGCAGATGGGGTTTGGGGTCAACGGCAATGCTCGAACTGCGGTTTGCTTTTGACCGTCGCGACGCTCAGAGGTCGCGGCATGGATCCTAGGGTCTGCGCCGCGTCGCTTCGCTCCTTGCTGCGCCCTAGGATGACGAAGTGAGGTTGGCTTTCGGCCAATCTCCGAAGTTCAAATGACCGTTGATCACAATCAGGTGCCCAACGCTGGGCATACAACGCGACTGCCAATCTCCGACATCCGCCTTGGGCCATCTCTGCCTTCGTCATCCTAGGGCGGAGCAGGAGCGAAGCGACGTCGCGGAGACCCTAGGATCCATGCCGCGACATCCGCCAAAGGGCACAGCCTTGCAGTGCTCGTACGGCCTCCTTCGATCATGCCGAACCCCAGCCTTCTATCCCCCCAACGCCTGATCCAGATCGGCGATCAGATCGTCGCCTTCCTCGATCCCCGCCGACAACCTTACCAGCGAATCCGAAATCCCGATCTCGGCCCGTTTCTCGGCCGGTATGGACCCATGCGTCATCAGCGCCGGGTGCTCGATCAGGCTTTCCACCCCGCCGAGGCTTTCGGCCAGCGTGAACAGTTGCGTGCGTTCGAGGAAGCGTTTGGTGCCGGCAAGGTCGCGGTCGAGCACGGCTGTGATCATGCCGCCGAAGGCGTGCATCTGCTGGACGGCGACGGCGTGCTGCGGGTGGCTGGCGAGGCCGGGATAGATGACGCGGCGCACGTCGCGGCGCGCTTCCAGCCATTGCGCGATCTTGAGGCCGTTGGCGGAATGTCGCTCCATCCGGAGCGCCAGCGTCTTCAGCCCGCGCAGCGCCAGAAAGCTGTCGAACGGACCCGAAATGGCGCCGATGGCGTTCTGCAGGAATTTCAGCTGGGCGGCGAGGTCCTTGTTGTCGCCGACTATCGCCACGCCGCCGACCATGTCGGAATGGCCGTTGAGATATTTGGTCGTCGAGTGAACGACGATATCGATGCCGAGCTCCAGCGGCCGCTGGATATAGGGGCTGCAAAACGTGTTGTCGGCGACCGTCAGAATCCCCTTGCGCTTGGCGAGTGCGGCGACGCCTTCGAGGTCGACGATGCGCAGCAGCGGGTTCGTCGGCGTCTCGACCCACAGCATTTTTGTTTCGGGCCGGATCGCGGCCTCGACGGCGGCGAGGTCGGTGAAGTCGACGAACGAGACCTGCAGGTTGGCCGAGCGTTTGCGCACCCGCTCCATCAGCCGGAACGAGCCGCCATAGATGTCGTCGGTGGCGACGATGTGGGCGCCGGAATCGAGCAGTTCCAGCACGGTGGCGATCGCCGCCAGGCCGGACGCAAAGGCAAAGGCGGCCGAGCCGCTTTCGAGATCAGCCACGGCGCGCTCGAAGGCAAAGCGCGTCGGGTTCTGGCTGCGGGCATATTCAAAGCCCTTGTGCACGCCGGGAGACTGCTGGGCAAAGGTCGAGGTGGCGTAGATCGGCACCATCACCGCGCCGGTCAGCGGGTCGTGGCTCTGGCCGCCATGGATGGTGCGCGTCGAGAAAGCCAGACGGTTCTTGCCCGATGATGATGGGCCGGCTGGCGGAGTATTGCTGGTCATCGTGCGCGCCTCAGATGGTTGATCAGGTCGATGCGGGTAATCAGGCCGACGAACTCTTCGCCGTCGAAGATGATGGCGACCTCGTTGCGGTCGAAGACCGGCAGCAGCGCATCCAGCGTCTGGCTGGCCTGCAGCGTGTGCAGATTGGAGGTCATGGCCGTGCGCACCGGGCCGTTGAAGCGCTCCCAGCGACCGTCATAGGGGCCGTCGACCTTGGCCAGGATGTCGCTTTCGTCGACGATGCCGACGAGCTTGCCATTGTCGAGCACCGGCAGCTGCGAGACATCGGAACGGCGCATGCGGCCATAGGCGTTGAGCAGGCTTTCGTCCGGGCCGACATAGACGGTGTCGCCGGTGCGGTGCGAGCGCATCACCAGGTCGCGCAGATCGCCATGCTGCTCGTGCTCCGCCAGACCCTGCTCGGCCAGCCAGAAATCATCGAAAACCTTCGACAGATATTTGTTGCCGCTGTCGCAGACGAAGGTGACGACGCGTTTCGGCACCGTCTGCTCGCGGCAATAGCGCAGCGCGGCGGACAAAAGCGTGCCTGAGGACGAGCCGGCGAGGATGCCTTCCTTGGACAAGAGGTCGCGCACCGCCAGCATGCTCTGCTTGTCGGGGATGGAATAGGCCTTCTTGACCAGCGACAGATCGGCATTGGGCGGCACGAAATCCTCGCCGATGCCTTCCACGGTCCAGCTGCCGGCCTCTTCCATCTTGCCGGTCTTGATCAGCGGTGCCAGCACCGAGCCGACCGGGTCGGCCAGCACCATTTCGGTCTTCGGCGATACCTTGGCAAAGTAACGGCCAAGCCCGGTCAGCGTGCCGCCCGAGCCGACTCCGACGACCACGGCATCGACGTCACCGTCGAGCTGCGAAAAGATTTCCGGCCCGGTGGTGGTCTCATGCGCCAGCGGATTGGCCGGGTTGGCGAACTGGTTGGCATAAAAGGCGCCGGGCGTTTCTGCTGCGATCTTCTCGGCCATGTCCTGGTAATATTCGGCATGGCCCTTGCCGACATCGGACCGCGTCATGCGCACTTCGGCGCCGAGGGCGCGCAGATGCTGGATCTTTTCGCGCGACATCTTGTCGGGCACGACCAGCACGATGCGATAGCCCTTTGGGATGCCGACCTGGGCAAGGCCAAGCCCGGTGTTGCCGGCGGTCGCCTCGACGATGGTGCCGCCGCGCCTGAGCCTGCCCTGCTTTTCAGCCGCGGCGATCATCGACAGCGCGATGCGGTCCTTGATCGAGCCGCCGGGGTTCTGGCTTTCGAGCTTGATGAACAGCCGGCACTTGCCGGTGTCGAATTTGGTCAGCTCGACCACCGGCGTCTGGCCGATCAGGTCGAGAACCGACGCATAGGGCGGACGCAGGCGGGACAATTCGTCGGCTGCGGCGATCTCGTGCTCGCTCATATCGATGCTCCATGACCAAGCGACCGCCTCGAGGCAGAGCGGCAGCGTATCCTCTTTTCCAGCCCTTTGCAGTCGGAAAGAAGATAGATCGTGCCAATCAACCGGCCAGATGCGGAATGAAATTCCAGGCTTGGCATGGCCGCTGCGCTCGTCGCCGCAAGGTCGCGGGACAGCGCCCCCCTCTGGCCTGCCGGCCATCTCCCCCACAAGGAGGGAGATTGGCTGTCACCACGGCCTTCGCCAATTTTTTGACGTTGGGAGGCGAGCGGAGCGCTGAAGCTGCCAATCTCCCCACCCGTGGGGGAGATGGCCGGCAGGCCAGAGGGGGGCGCCGTAGAGCGAGACCTTTGGCGGCCTACCCCAACAACTGCTTGCTCAGCCTCGCACACTGCACGCGAATATCCGGAATGGCGTCGATCTCGAAGAAGGTGCCGCGCGTCAGCGGGCCGACGGCGAGGATCTTGGCCGAGACGGTTCCGTCGCCGGCGATGATCTCGCATTTGGCCGATACATCGAGGCCGATGCGCAGCGGATCCGGCCGTGCCAGGCCGCGGTCGACCAGCGAGCGCACGACGCTGTTCGACGAGGTCGAGATGTCCCTGACGATGCCAGAGCAATCGTAGATGCGGGCGACCTCGAAGGTCTCCAGGCGCTGCGTGTGGCGCGACTGGACCTGGACGGTGAATTCGCCGTTGCGCGCGATGTCGACGACGCGGCCGGCGACCAGGCGGATGCGGCCGGACCGCACGGCTTCGGTGACACGGGCATAGACCTCGGGTGCCATGCGATGGCGGTGGATGTCCCACCAGGCCTTGGTGTGCTCGACGAAGCGTCGCTTGGCGGAAGCCGGCCAGTTCTGCCAGATCTTCTGGTTGAACGGCCGCAGGCCGTCGACGACGTCGCGCCAGTCGATGCCGGCCTTCTGGTTTTCCTTGATCAGGTCGCGGAACCAGCCGACGAAATAGGAGAGCTGCGTGCCGAGAGGAATGTCGGCGACGTCGAGCTTGATCGGATTGCCCTTACGATGCGGCGAGGGCAGCAGGCCGCGCCGCGACACAGCTATGATGTCGCCGCGATGGCCGCGCTGCTCGAGCGCCAGGAAGGCATCGACCATGCTGAGGCCGGTGCCCAGCACCATGACGCCGGCGTCGGGGGGAAGTGCTGTGTCGGCTTCCGATCCCATCCTGATGGCATGGCCTTGCGCCGGCTCCTCGTCGTGGCCGGTGGCCAGCACGGCGAGATGCGCAACGACGCTGGTGCCGTTGGCCAGCGCCACTTCGACACCGGATGCGGTGGGCGTGATCGACAGGCTTTCCTCGCGGATCAGCCGAAGCCGCCCGGTCTGCTTTTCGCGCGCCTGCAGCTCGTCGAGCAATTCGCCGAGGTAACGGGCATAGATGCTGCGCGGCGCATAGAAGGGCGCCTGCTCGGCCGTTGCCAGGCCGCGCTCCTGCAGCCAGCGCCAGAAATTGCCGGGATCGTCGGCATAGGCGCTCATGCCGGCGGCGCTAACATTCAAGACATGCGCCGACAGCAGCGTCGAATAGGCGATGCCCTGGCCGAAATGCGGGCGCCTTTCGATCAGCGTGACGCGCAGGTCGGGATTGGGCGACTTCAGGAGATGCGCGGCCAGCACGACGCCGCTGGCGCCGCCGCCGACAATGATGATGGAGTTGGCGCGCCCGGTCATAGGCATGCCTTCGCTCTGCGCAGCGCCAGTGTCAGGCCTGGACCTTCACCGCGACCGGCAGATCGCCGATGTCCCTCGCAACCGGCAGGTCGTCGATGCCCTTCGCGACCGATAGGTCGTGGAGGACGATATCGCGCATTTCGGCGAGGCTGCGCTGATCGAGCACCTCGGCGATCGCCAGCCGGACCTCGAGCATCAGATGTCGGACTTGGCATGTCGCCTCGTTGCAATCTTCACAGCGCTGGTACTGGGTGCGGCTGGCGCAGGGGATCGGCGCCAGCGGACCGTCGAGGACGCGCACGACATGGCCGACCTTGATCTCGTCGGCGGGGCGCGCCAGGCGATAGCCGCCATCCTTGCCCTTACGGCTCTGGACGAAGCCAGCATTGCGCAACTCGCCCAGGATGGCGTCGAGAAATTTCTTCGGGATGTTGTTGCCGGTGGCGACGTCGTTGACGAAGGCAAGCTGCCCGGCCGGCAATCGCGCGAGATGGACGAGCGCCTTGAGGCCGTACTTGCCCTTTTTCGTGAGCATAAGATCAAAATTTCTCTGTCATGCGACGGCGTGGAACCATCGGTTGCAAAACACCTGGCGTGCGTTGCCGCCGCGTCCAAGCCCGCATGACACATAAATTCTAGTGACATGATGTACAAGCCGAGAACTGTTGATTTTGCTTCGTTTTCAAGCCGCTTTGGCCATTTTAGCCCGACCTTGTGCCCTCGAAAGCACAAAAATGCCCTTTAAGAGCAGCGGGATGGCAAAATGGTCCTCCAGGGCCGGATGTGGTCGGCATCGACTGACGCGACGGCGAAAGCCGATCCATGCCGCGAGCGATCATGGTGATGTGGTGGCCGCTGATTGCCGACTCCAACTCTCATGTCGATAAGAATACTATACTTATGCTGGAGCACTGTGGAAGGTGTTTTCGAATCGAGAGCTGTTTGGGGTATGGATTTGCCTGACAGGGGCAAGACTAGGAATTCTTGTTCGCGATCGAGGTCATGCCATTCGAGCGTTGGTGCGTGCAGAACCTTGCCGGACGCTGGCAGGAACAGCACCCCCCTCTGCCCTGCCGGGCATCTCCCCCGCAGGGGGGAGATTGGCAGATCCACCGTAGGTTCAACACCTGCAACGATGGCGATTGGCGAAAGCCGGGATGACAGCGATCTCCCTCCTTGCGGGGGAGATGGCCGGCAGGCCAGAGGGGGGTGCTGTCCCGCCGACATCGGAAGACTTCGGACAGTAGCCGAGCCCCCAACGTCACGGCTTGGATCAAGCCAGGAGATCGCTTGCAGCCGCCCTATCCGCTTGGCCACCCAGCACCGACAGCTTTTTTCTAACAAGCCCGCCTTCCTTGGAAGGATTTAACTCTACAAGAACGATAGAATTAGCTGACTATCATAGGGCATTCCGGTTTTTCTCTTTTCAGGAGCCCTTCATGTCCACGATTTCGCGACGCATTGTTCTTCTCTCGTCCGCCGCACTAGCCGGCGCCGCCTTCCTCGGCCCTGCCCTTGCCGACGACCTCAAGATCACCATCGGCTACCAGACAGTGGTTGAACCCTCGAAAGTGCCGCAGGCCGACGGCGCCTATGAAAAAGCGACGAAGGCAGTGATCGACTGGCGCAAATTCGATTCCGGTGCCGATGTCATCGCCGCGGTCGCTTCCGGTTCGGTCGATATCGGCTATGTCGGCTCGAGCCCGCTGGCGGCGGCGGCGAGCCGCGAGCTGCCGATCCAGACCATCTTTATCGTCGGCCTGATCGGCGAATCCGAGGCGCTGGTGGCGCGCAACGGCGCCGGCATAGAGAAGGTCGCCGACCTCGCCGGCAAGAAGGTCGCCGTGCCGTTCGTGTCGACGACGCATTACAGCCTGCTCGCCGCGCTGAAGCATGAAGGCGTCGATCCGAAGTCGGTCGAGATCCTCAATCTCAGGCCACCGGAAATCGCCGCGGCCTTTTCACGCGGCGACATCGATGCGGCCTATGTCTGGGATCCGGCGCTCGGCCAGATCAAGACGACTGGCAAGGTCGTGCTGGATTCCTCGCAGGTCGCCGCCTGGGGCGCGCCGACCTTCGACGCCTGGATCGTGCGCACCGACTTTGCCGAAAAGAACCCTGAGGCAGTACGTGACTTCGTCAAGGTGACGGGTGCGGCCTATGCCGAGTTCCTGGCCAAGCCCGACGCCTGGTCGGTGTCGTCGCCGCAGGCGGCAGCGATCGCCAAGATCACCGGCGCCAAGCTGGAAGAAGTGCCGCAGTTGCTCAAGGGCTATGTCTTCCCGACGCTCGAAGAACAGGCCTCCGACAAATTCCTCGGCGGCGGCACGGTCAAGGCGGTGGAAGCGACATCCGCCTTCCTCAAGGAGCAAGGCAAGATCGACGCCGTGCTTCCCGACTATTCGAAATACGTGTCGGCGAAATACGTCACAGAGGCGCTCGCCTCGAACTAGTACCCGCTTAACGCAATTCCGGACGGAAAACCGCATTACACTTTTCCTGGAATTGCTCTGAACCCGGGCCCGCGCGCTTCTTCCCTGACGCCGCGTGCTGATTGCCCCGGAACCGCTGACGAGGGCCGGGGCAGTCGGATTTCAACGAATCGCGAGGCATCCATGCCGCATCTTGTACTGGACCCCCATCTCGTACTGGACAAGGTCTCGATCCATTATGACGGCCAGGCGGAGCCTGCCGTCGAACGGGTGTCGATCGATGTTGCCAAGGGCGATTTCGTCGTGCTGGTGGGCCGTTCCGGTTGCGGCAAGACCTCGCTGCTCAACGTCGCCGCCGGTCTTGTCGCGCCGGCGCGAGGTACGGCTTCCATCAACGGCAAGCCGATCACCGCGCCGGGGTCGGACCGGGCGGTGGTGTTCCAGAACGATGCTTTGTTCCCATGGCTGACCGCGCGCGAAAACGTTGCCTTCGCGCTCAGGCTGCGCGGTGTCAGGCCAGCCGAGCGGGCCCAGCGTGCCGATGAGTTGCTGGCGCTGGTGAAGCTCACCGACGCCGGCGACAAGCGCATCTGGGAGCTTTCCGGCGGCATGCGCCAGCGCGTCGGCCTGGCCCGGGCGCTCGCCGCCGAACCCGAATTCCTGCTGCTCGACGAACCGCTCGGCGCTCTCGATGCGCTGACGCGCGAGCGCATGCAGACGACGCTGCTCGATCTGTGGACGGCAAGCGACGTCGGCGTGCTGATGGTGACGCACGGCATCGAGGAGGCGCTGGTGCTCGCCACCCGCATCGTCGTGCTGGCACCCGGCCCAGGCCGTGTGGTGCGGAGTTTCGAGCCCGGCTTCTCCAGGCGCTACGCGACCGGCGAGGCGATCCGCACCATCAAGGCCGATCCGGCTTTTGCGGCGGCGCGCGGCGAATTGACCGACGCGATCTTCGAAGGAGAAGCGGCATGACCTTCACCTCCTACACGGAGCGACCGGGACACAAGATCGACGAGGCCGACGGCCTGTCGGTGCCATGGTCGCGACCCAACCCCAAGCGCAAAGGCGTTTCGGCCCGCGCGGTCAGCGCTGTCACCATCCTGGTGGTGCTGGCGCTGTGGGCGCTGTCGGCCCGCCTGCAACTGGTGTCGTCAGTGTTTCTGCCATCGCCTGCCGCCGTGTGGAACAAGTTCATCACCGTCGCCCGTGACGGCTTCGTCGATGCGACGCTGCTGCAGCATGCCGTCGCCAGCCTGTGGCGGGTATTCGCCGCGCTGGTCGCCGCCCTTGCCATTGGCGTGCCCGTTGGTCTCGCCATCGGCATCAGCACGGTCGGGCGCGGCATCTTCGATCCGCTGCTGGAATTCCTGCGGCCGATCCCGCCGCTCGCCTACCTGCCGCTGGTCATCATCTGGTTCGGCATCGGCGAGCCGTCGAAGATCCTGGTGATCGCCATTGCCATGCTGGCGCCGGTGGCGCTGTCGACCGCGTCCGGCGTTCGCGGCGTCTCGCAGGAGCGCATCAACGCGGCGCGCTCGCTGGGTGCTACCCAGCGCCAGGTGGTCCGCCACGTCATTCTGCCCAGCGCGCTGCCGTCGATCCTGACCGGACTGCGCATCGCGCTCGGCGCCGGCTGGTCGACGCTGGTCGCCGCCGAACTGGTGGCGGCGACACGCGGGCTCGGCTTCATGATCCAGTCGGCCGCCCAGTTCCTCGTCACCGACGTGGTGGTGATGGGCATATTGGTGATCGCGGCCATCGCCTTCGTGCTCGAATTCACCATCCGCAGGATCGAGCGCGTGCTCGTCCCGTGGGCGGGACGCGAATGATCGAAGCCCAGAGGAGCAGGAGAATGACGATGACCCATTCCACCGCCGTGCTGTTCGCCCAAGCCGGTAACTGGCTTCTCGCCTGGACCAGGGAAAGCCAGCCGCTAGAACAGCAACCGAAATCGCCAACGCCGGTCCGCTGGGACGCCGAGCGCGACCGCCTGCCGCCACGCGACGAGAGTTTTTACTGGGCCTGGCAGTATTGGTCGCAGTGAAGGGGGCGGGGCACGACTTGTGTCACGAAGACGGCTTAACTTAAGCTTCGTCATCCTAGGGCGAAGCAAGGAGCGAAGCGACGCGGCGCAGACCCTAGGATCCATGCCGTGACGGTGGTCGTAGAATGCGGCGGATCAGAAATGTCGCTTTGCACGCCAACTCACGCGGGCTACCCTTCAACCATGACCGGCTATGCTTACATGACCGCGAGTCAGAAGCGCGGTACGATCTACATCGGCGTCACCAACGACCTCGGCCGCCGCGTACCGAGCACAAGTCACGACAATGGAAGATCGAGCTGATCGAGAGGGCCAATCCGGAGTGGTTCGAGCTCTTTCGTGGAACGGCTGATAGGCGCTCGGTTCCTTGCACCGCCGGAGCATAGCATCACCGTCACGGCATGGCAACTGTGTTCATGCGAAAGCTTTTTTATCACGGATGATGGCGTTTAGGACGACGAGGAGCTTCCTTGCGACG